>CAYTNQ010000143.1:0-11472 GCA_964439175.1 uncultured Anaerolineales bacterium
TGATGCTGGCCAACCATCCCCAGGGCGAACTTATCTGCGACTCAAGTGGGTCGTGCGAATTGTACGACATAGCCCACGAATACGAAGTGGGCGTACCTGCCTGGGGAAGCAACGGCACGCGCTATGTCGCCAACAGCGACCCCAACCCCTTCGTCCGGGTTGATTTCAACAAGTGCATTCTCTGCCGGCGCTGTGTATTGGCCTGTGCCGAGATTCAGTGCCGGAATGTGTGGGGCGTGGCCTTTCGTGGCTTCGACGAGGAGATCGTCGCCGGGGCCGGCACGACTATGCTGGAGGCCCGCTGCGAATCGTGCGGCCAATGCGTGGCCTATTGTCCCACCGGGGCACTGAGCAACAAGATGTCGTATGGTCTGGCTCGCGCCGACGAGGTGACCAAGGTCACCACTACCTGCACCTATTGCGGCGTGGGCTGCCAGTTCGACCTGGACCTGAAAGATGGACGGATCATCGGCGTCAGCTCGAACCCGAACGCGCCGGTCAATGGCATGGCATTGTGCGTAAAGGGCCGCTATGGGTATGACTTCGTCTACCACCCCGACCGGCTGCTCAGGCCCAGGGTGCGCCGCTATTTGTTGGAAGACCAACGACCGAGGAGCAAAGACGAAAGATCGGCGACTACCAGTTCATCGCCTTCATCCTCCGTCGTTCGTCGTTCGTCCGATTTCGTCGAAGTAGACTGGGATACTGCCCTGGACATCACCGCGCGCAAGCTGTGCGAGGCGCGCGATACCTACGGCCCTGACAGTGTGGGCGTGCTCACTTCGGCCAAGTGCACCAATGAAGAGAACTACCTCATGAACAAGTTCGCGCGGCAGGTGATCGGGACCAACAACATCGACCACTGCGCCCGTCTCTGACACAGCAGCACCGTGGCCGGTCTGGCCACAGCGTTTGGCTCGGGCGCAATGTCCAACTCGATGGACGACATCGCCAACTATGCAGCCGCTATACTGATCATCGGATCGAACACGACGGAACAACATCCCGTGTTTGGCACGATGATCCGCCGGGCGGTGTTAAAGCGCCAGGTAAAACTGGTGGTAGCCGACCCGCGCAAGATCGACATAACTGAGTTTGCCGCCCTGCACCTGCAACTGAAGCCGGGCAGCGACATCGCCTTGATCAACGGCTTGATGCACATCATCCTCGAGAAAGGCTGGGAGGATAAAGAATTCATTGCCCGGCGCACCGAAGGCTTTGAAGAATTCAGAGCCGTCATCGAAGACTACCCGCCGCCCAGGGTGGCTGAGATCACCGGCCTGTCGCTAGAACAGCTTTATCAGGCAGCCGAGATCCTGGCCACCAACAAGCCCATGGCCGTGATATGGGCTATGGGCATCACGCAGCATACCGTAGGCGTCAACAACGTGCTGAACCTGGCCAACCTGCAGATGCTGTTGGGCAATATGGGGGTGCCTGGCGGCGGCGTCAACCCCTTGCGTGGTCAGAACAACGTGCAGGGGGCGTGTGACGTGGGCGGCCTGCCCAATGTTTACCCAGGCTATCAGGCGGTGACCCGCGAGCAGTCGCGTAACAAGTTCGAAGCAGCCTGGGGCGTGCCTATGTCGGACAAAGTCGGCATGACCGTCACCGAGATGATTCCGGGCATCCTCGACGGCAAGATCAAGGCCCTGTACATCCTCGCCGAAGACCCGGTGATGAGCGATCCCGACAGCAGCCACGTTCGCCACTGCCTGGAAGCATGCGACTTCATCGTGTTGCAAGAGATCTTCCCCACCGAGACATCGCCCTACGCCGACGTGCTCTTGCCGGGCGTCAGTTTTGCCGAGAAGACTGGCACCGTCACCAACACCGAGCGCCGTGTGCAGATGGTGCGCCAGGCCATCCAGCCGCTGGGTGAGGCCAGGCAAGATTGGCGCATCACGGCCGACCTGGCCCAGCGGATACTGGCCGATGGCAAAAGGAAAGTCGCAGGCGGGGCACATGCCGGCTGGGACTATGCCAACACGGCGCAGGTCATGGCAGAGATGGCCGCGCTGACGCCCAGCTACGCCGGGGTCAGCCACGAGCGTCTCGAACGAGGCGAGCGCTTGCAGTGGCCGGTCAGGGATGGCACGCACCCGGGTACGCCCATCTTGCACGTGGGACAATTTGCCCGAGGCCGGGGTCTGTTTTCGCCCGTCGAGCACGTCCCGCCCGTCGAATTGCCAGACGCCGAGTATCCCATGCTGCTGACGACAGGCCGGCTGTTGTACCACTGGCATGGGGGCGAAATGACCCGGCGTGCCAGGGGCTTGATGGAAGTCTACAGCCAGGCGCTGGTGGAAGTGAATCCGGAGGACGCGGCGCGTATGGGAATCCAGGGCAGCCCGGAGGACACCGGCAGCCTGCCGGGCGCTGGCGCCCAGCGCGTGCGGGTTACGTCGCGGCGGGGCAGCATCGAGGCCCTGGCGTGGGTGACCGACCGCGTACCACCCGGCATCGTCTATTCCCACTTCGCCTTTCCTGAAGCGTCGGCTAATATATTGACTATCGCCGCCCTGGACCCTGTGGCCAAGATTCCGGAGTATAAGGTGTGTGCGGTGAAAGTTGAAAAAGTCTAAAGAGGTGGTATAATGGATATCCGCGCGATCTACGAGTATGCTTTACAGCGCGAGCACGAAGGCAAGAGGTTCTACGAGAACAACGCCGAACGAATGAGCCATGCAGCAGCAGTAGAGGCCTTCAGAGATCTGGCCCACCAGGAACAACTGCATATCGAGTACATTCAGGAGCAGCTTGACGCCCTGGGGAAGGGCGAGGAGCCCAGCGCCGCTGTGAGCCCTGAACTGGACCAAACAGGTATGTTTGCCCAACGGGCCGAAGCTGAATTGCTGGACCAGACGGTGTTGGAGGCCATGGTGCCCGATCTGCCCGTACTCCGCACCGCCTACCTGATCGAGCGCGATTTTGCCGAGTTCTACGAACTTTGGGCTCAAAGAACGGAAGGCGAGGCGAAAGAGGTGCTGGAGCATCTTGCCGGGTGGGAACGCATGCACGAAGCATTCTTCAAGGACCTCCACGATAAAGCATTTGAAGAATACTCTGGAATGCCGTGGGGAGGTTAACCATGCGGGAGGTAGGGTAGAGGAGGACCTATGAATCCCAAGACGATTCTCGTTGTAGATGACGACCCTGATTTCGTTCTTGCCGTCCGCATGGTCCTGGAGGGCGAAGGCTATCGGGTCGAAGCCGCGGCGAATGGAGCCGAGGCCCTGGCCAGGATGCGCGCCAATCTGCCGGATCTGGTGTTGATGGATGTGATGATGACTACCCCTCTGGACGGGTATCACACGACTCAGGAGATTGCGGACGATCCCCAACTCCGACATGTGCCAATCGTGATGGTCTCGGTCATTGAGAACACGCGATATGTATCCTCTTTTCCGACCGACCAACACTTGTCCATCATGGATTTCATTAGCAAGCCAATCGAGCCAGAGACGCTCGTGGCCAAAGTTAAGGGATGGCTGAAGTCTTGACCTCACATCTGAAAAGTTGTGGGGCCTGCCTGGGCAGCCAGGGAAGGTTGCCTCACCCTACTGTTCCTCCGCAGGGGAGGAGGAAAAACCGGAGCACAGATTAGAGATGGAACTAGACCAGACCTTGGCCTGCCTGGCCGAAAGAGCCCGAACGGCATTGCACGCGGACGCAGCAGCCGTCTACCTTTTGGACAAAACCGGTACCTACTTAAGAGGCGCAGCCAGCTCTGGACTGCCCGCCGATTGGTGCCTGCAAGAATCCATCGAGGTGGCGTGCAGCTTCCTGAATCAGGAAGCGCTGGCTGGTAGGCCGGCGGTGATCACCGACACCCAAGTCGGCCCACATACTATGGAGTTGCCCCATGGCTGCTGTTCTGCCCTATGCGTTCCGTTGCTCTATGCGGACGGTCCGGTCGGCACTCTCCACGTCTACACCAAACCGCCCCGGTATTTCGACCAGACAGAGGTGAATCTGCTGATGCCGCTGGCCGAGCTGGGCGCGGTAGCGATCACGGCTACCCGTGAACTGTTGACGCTGAAGACCCTGGAGACCAGCAAGGGGCGCTTCATCTACTCTGCTACTCACGAACTGCGCACGCCGGTCGCCGTCGCTCAGTCACTGATGCGTGGTGTCGTCAAGGGATACGCCGGCCCCCTGACCGACAAACAGGTCGAGGTGTTCGATTGTATCAATCGCCGCCTTGATTTCCTGGAGATCCTGATCAAAGACCTTGTTGATCTGGCGGCGGGCAAAGCCTCAGAACTGGTACCCGAGGAAGGACCACTGGCACTCAATTCATGCGTGGAGCGCGTGGTGCTTCTGCTCCAGCCTTGGGCCGAGGAGAAGGGCGTCCTCCTCACCTGCGACCCTCGCCGCGAGGAACTGGTGGTCTGGGCCAGCGAGGAGGGGCTGGAGCGCATCTTCACCAACCTGGTGGATAACGCGCTGAAGTATACTCCTTCCGGAGGGAGTGTGACCGTCTCCTTGTCTTGTGTGAGCGGCGAGGCTCAGGTGCAGGTAATGGACAATGGCATTGGTATCCCTTCGGAGTCGCTCCCCCACCTCTTCGAGGAGTTCTACCGTGCTCCCAATGCCCGGACTGTAGAGGCCGTTGGCACCGGACTGGGGTTGACCATTGCAAAAGACCTGGTGCACCAGTATGGGGGCCGGATTGATGTGGAGAGCACGGTAGGGCAGGGTACCACCTTCACCGTTACCTTGCCTCTCGCCCGGCCTGGCAGCTAAGTACTTGTTCAAAAACAACTTCGTATTCTTGTGGCGGTTTTACGCCTAATTTCCATTTCAAAGTGCGAAGTTATTTATGAACAAGTGCTAAGTAAGGTAAATCGGCTCTCTTTTACGCCGTCACCTGTGCTCGGCGCAGCAATTGGGCGTTGACGGCTACGATCACGGTGCTGAGAGACATGAGCAAGGCCCCCACTGCCGGCGACAACAAAACGCCGACGGGCGCCAGCACGCCAGCCGCCAGCGGCAGGGCGATGATGTTATAACCCGCCGCCCAGATCAGATTCTCGATCATCTTGCGGTAGCTGGCCCGGCTCAAGCTGACGATCTTTACCGCGTCCAGCGGGTTGCTCTTGACCAGGATGATGCCAGCCGACTCCACCGCCACGTCGGTGCCACTGCCGATGGCAATGCCCACGTCCGCGCGGATCAGGGCTGGTGCATCGTTGACGCCGTCGCCGACCATGGCCACCCGTTTGCCCTGTTTCTGCAGCTCGCTCACTTTCTGGTCTTTTTGCTCCGGCAGCACCTGGGCGAAGTAGCGGTCGATGCCCAGTTCCTCGGCCACTGCTTTGGCTACGGCTTCGCTGTCGCCGGTCAGCATGGCCACCTCGACCCCCATATCATGCAGCCGCTGTACCGCCTGCTTGCTCTCCGGGCGGATCACGTCGGCCAGGGCCAACCCGGCCACTACCTGGCTAGCTTGCACCAGGTACACCACGCTCTGCCCCTTGGCGCTGCTCTCATCTCGGAAGCGCCGAATCGGTTCCGGCATCTCCAGATCCAGCATTTCCAGCAAACGCGGTCCCCCCACATAGACGGCCTGCCCATCGCGGGCTGCCCGTACCCCACGGCCCTTGATCGCCTCAAAATCGGATACCGTGGGCAAGGAGAGCCCTTTCTCCTCGGCGCTTTGCCGGATACCCCGGGCGATGGTGTGCTCCGAGTCGCCTTCGACAGCCGCCGTCAACGCCAGCGCCTGGTTCGCTTCATAGCCATCGGTTGTCACCATGCCCACCACGCCGAACTCACCCTTGGTCAGCGTGCCCGTCTTATCGAAGACGACGGTGTCGATCTCTCGCGCCTTCTCCAGCGCCAGCCGATCGCGTACCAGGATACCGTTGCTGGCTCCGATGGAAGTGGTGATGGCCACCACCAGGGGAATGGCCAGTCCCAAAGCATGGGGGCAGGCGATTACCAGCACCGTGGCTACGCGTTTGATCACGTCTACATTAAATCCAATGGCAATAGTCCAGGCGATGGCAGTGATGATGGCCACGCTAAGCGCCGCATAAAAGAGCCAGCCGGCTGCCCGGTCGGCCAGTACCTGGGTGCGCGACTTGCTCTGCTGTGCTTCCCTCACCAGGCGCATAATGCCGGCCAGCGCGCTTTGCTCGCCGGTGGCCGTCACCCTCACTCGTAGGCTGCCATCGCCGTTGACCGTACCACCAATCACCTCGTCGCCAGGCTGCTTAGAGACCGGCCTGGACTCGCCGGTGATCATCGCCTCGTTGACGTCGGTGTCCCCTTCTTCCACCTGGCCATCAGCGGGGATGCTGGCGCCAGGCCGCACCAAAACCAGGTCGCCCTGAGCAAGCTGGCTAACTGGCACCTCTTCGGTGTTGCCGTCCGGACGGATGCGTTCGGCCGTATCGGGCATCAGTTTGGCCAACTCGTCCAACGCGCTGGAAGCCTGGCGCACGCTGCGCATCTCGATCCAGTGGCCTAACAGCATCACGTCGATCAAAGTTACCAACTCCCAGAAGAATCCGGTGGCGCCCTCCATGAAAAGTGTGGCCAGGCTGTAAGCAAAGGCCACCGTGATGGCGAGCGAGATCAGCGTCATCATGCCCGGCTGGCGGTTGCGCACTTCGGGTACCGCCATCTGCAGGAATGGGAGGCCGCCGTAGGCGAAAATGATCACCGCAAAGACCGGGGTGATCCACTGGCTGCCCGGAAATGTGGGCGGGCTGAAGCCCAGCCAGTTCTGAATCGTGGCGCTGTACACCAGCACCGGAATAGACAGCACCAGCGACACCCAGAAGCGTTGCCGGAACATCTGCTCGTGACCGGTGTGATCCACGTGATGCTCGTGACCGGCCTGGTGACCCGTATGGCCCTCCGCTTCGTGTTGGGCGGTGTGCTCTCCTGCCATGTGATTTTCCATACCTATCCCCTCCTTCAAAAAGCCATTTCCAACATCCGGTGCATTTCTGCTCAGATGAAAACTCTCACCCACCCCGAATCAGCTTAGAGCATGTCTGAAAATTCACCACAAAGACACCCCTGTGGGTCCCCTCCGGAGAAAGAAAAGGATTTTTCAGACAGCCTCTTACAGAATATAAGACAAATAAACAGGGTTGTCAAGCCCCAACTCTATAAACTCTTTCCATTTGCCAGGTTTCCCGGACGGGTAGATTAACCTCGCGTCTAGAAATTAGATGGCCCTGCGGGTCGGTTTGTAGCCCTACGGGTTTGACCAACGACGGAAGACGAATGACGAAAATTTGCCTTGGTCGTTCGTCGTTCGTCCTTCGTCCCGCCTACGCGGGGCTTCGTCCCGCTTACACGGGGCTTCGTCCCGTCTACACGGGGCTTCGTCCCGCCTACGCGGGGAAAAGTGTCCACCAAATCATGAACCATTCCCCCTGCGTTAAGATTGCCTTAAGCTTTCCTTTAGGTGGGCATAAGGACGAATGGGAGCAGTTCTAGTTATAATTAAACAAGATTTTTGCTGTGTTCGCCTATGGTCGCCCTGTCTTGAAATGTAGCCATTGACCATCGGGCTGTTTTCAGGCTGCCTGGAGGTCTTCCTGAACTCTGCAAGGTTGAAGACATTAAGAGGAGTTATCCGCAGAACTTTCACTGGCCTTCGTCCTGAGTGAGGGATCATGGATCTAAAAATAAAACGAAACGTATGGCTGCGTAAGCTGGCGTTTAGCCTGGTAATCGTGGTCAGTCTGTGCTCTGGGTGCAGTTCCTACGCCGGGCTGCCTGTCCTGACGGTTGCCGCTGGCACGACGGCAGCGCCCTACGATTGGCCTCAGTTTAATTTCAACGCCCAACATAGTGGCAACAACACTCAGGAAACCTCGATTGGGTCTGGCAACGTCAACGGCCTGCGCCGTCTGTTTCAAGTCCCCCTGCCGGCGGTTGCCGATGGCGCGCCGGCTTATTTGAGTGGCGTGAACACCCCGACCGGCATCAGGGACTTGCTTTTCGTTACTACCAAGGCCGGACACATCGTTGCCCTCGATGCTCACACCGGCGCGCAGCTTTGGGTTCACCAATATCCCGCCGGTTCGTGCCGCATCAACAATGGCGCTTTGCCCTGTTACACGACCTCGTCACCCGCCATCGATCCCAATCGACAATACGTCTACAGTTATGGCCTGGATGGCTATGTCCACAAGTATCAGGTAGGTGACGGCGTCGAGATCAACGGCGGTGGTTGGCCTGAACTGGCAAGCCTGAAACCATTCAATGAGAAGGGATCGTCTGCTCTTAGCATCGCTACTGACAAGAGTGGCGCGAGCTACCTCTATGTGACTAACGGGGGTTACCTTGGTGACAGGGGCGATTACCGGGGTCACGTTACCGCTATCAATCTGAGCGACGGCTCACAAAAAGCCTTCAATGCAAATTGCAGCGATCAGACTGTGCATTTTGTCGAGCGGCCTGGCACCCCCGATTGCCCGGCCGTGCAGTCGGCGATTTGGGCACGCGCGGGTGTCGTCTATGACGCGGACACCGGCAGAATTTATATGGCCACCGGCAATGGGCTTTATGACCCATCCCAGCATGACTGGGGCGATAGTGTCTTTGCCCTTAATCCCGACGGCACCGGGGCAAACGGCAACCCGCTCGACAGCTATACGCCAACCGACTATCAACAACTACAGAATTTCGACCTTGATCTCGGCAGCACGGCGCCCGCAATCCTGCCTGTTCCAGCCAACAGCGTCGTCAAGCACCTGGCCCTACAAGGCGGAAAGGACAGCAAACTGCGCCTGATCGATCTGGATAACCTGAGCGGGCAGGGTGGGCCCGGTCACCCGGGGGGCGAAGTCGGCCAGGTGATCGCTGTCCCCCAAGGCGGCATGGTATTGACCGCGCCCGCCGTCTGGGTCAACCCGGCTGACGGGACTACCTGGGTCTTCGTAGCGGATTCCTCCGGCATTTCCGGCCTCCACTTGACGGTCAACGCCAGCGGTATCCCTGGCCTTCAAGTCGCTTGGGTGTCTGTTCAGGGCGGCACATCCCCCATCATCGCTAACGGCGTGCTGTACGACGCCGGTAGCCATAATATCCAGGCTCTCGATCCGGTCACTGGCAACCATATCTGGCATGACACACAGATTGGTGCCATTCACTGGGAAAGCCCCATCGTTGCCAATGGCGTCCTCTACATCACGGATGAAAGCGACCAGCTTACTGCCTATGCGCTTCCTACTGCGTATCTACCCTATACCAAGTAAGGATAGCCTGAGTATCAGCAGTAGCTGGGAACATCCAACTCTCTAACCGTACCGCCGGCGGTCTCGGCCGGTAGGCGTTAAAATATAATGGATTAAGGGAGAAATGCTCAAGACGGATCGGCAGTATGCGGTATTGAGAATATATGCAGAACAGAAACCGATTTCCTTCCAGTCTGGAGAATATCCAGGCCACTAACCGTATCACTGGCAGCCGGCGCTGGTGGGCACTGGCGGCGGTCTTGATTACCATATTCTTCGGTTCGCTGGACCAGACCGTGGTCTCCACCGCTATGCCAGTGATCATTGGCGATCTCAAGGGGTTCGATATCTATGCCTGGGTCTTTACCGCCTATCTGATCACGTCGGCGGTAACAGTGCCGATTTACGGCAAGCTGTCCGACGTATACGGGCGCAAGCCCTTTTACGTCTTCGGTCTCAGCGTCTTCATCGTCGGCTCCGCCTTGTCCGGCCAATCTCGCAGTATGCTGGAACTGATCGCCTACCGTGGCTTACAGGGCATTGGAGCCGGCGCGATGCTGAGCATGCCGCGTGCCACCATCGGCGACATCTTTAACCCCCGTGAGCGCGGCCGCTGGATGGGCGTGATTTCCATGACTTTCGGCCTGGCCAGTATCGTCGGGCCCTTTTTGGGTGGCTGGATCACCGACACCTTGGGCTGGTCCTGGGTCTTCTACATCAACCTGCCGGTGGCTGGCCTGGCGCTGGTGGGCACTCTCTATGCCCTCCCCCGCGTCCGCACCGAGCACCAGGTGCAAGTGGACTGGGCTGGCAGTGCCTTACTCGTCATTGGCCTCATCCCCATGCTGTTGGCCTTCACCTGGGCAGGAAGCACGTATCCCTGGGCAAGCCCGATCATCATCGGCCTCTTTGTCTTCTCTCTGATAATGCTGGTGCTGTTTGCCTGGGTCGAGACGCGGGTCAGTGAGCCGGTCATCCCTACGGGTTTCTTCGAGGTACCCATCTTCGCCACTGCTAACCTGATTGGACTGCTGCTAAGCGTGGGCATGTTCGGCACGTTGCTGTTCCTGCCGCTCTACGTGCAGGGGGTGCTGGGGCTGTCTGCACAGAGTTCTGGGGCGATCATGACCCCGATGATGCTCAGTTTCATCGTCGCAACCCTGATCGCCGGCCAGATTATGACCCGCACCGGGAGATACAAGCTCGTCTCGCTTCTCGCCGCGGTACTGATGAGTTTAGGTCTCTACCTGTTCACCCGGTTGGATGTGAACTCTAGTTGGGCGACGGTTGTGCGGGATATGCTGGTTATGGGCGTGGGCATCGGGGCCTTGCTGCCCATCCTGAACGTGGCGGTGCAGAACGCCTTTCCCTACCGGGTGATGGGGGTGGTGAACGCAACGCAACAGTTCGTGCGCTCGCTGGGGGCAGTGATTGCCGCGCCCATTCTGGGCACGGTGCTGGCTAATGCTTTCGCTGCCCAGATGAAGCTTGACTTGCCACCGGCGCTCAAGAAAGCAATGGTAAATCTGCCCGCTTCTACACAACAAGCTTTTTCTGATCCCCAGAGCCTGACCAATGCCCAAACTCAGGCTGCAATCCGGGCCAAATTCGACGCCTTCGGCTCTGCGGGTGACAAGCTGTACCACCAGTTCATCGCCGCGGTACACGAGTCTCTGGCCGTTGGAATGGAACGACTTTTCCTTATCGCCTTCTTCTTCGGTCTGGCAGCTCTGTTTATAACCTTCTTTCTGCCGGAGATCCCGCTCAAGCACGACGAGTTCTTTGAGGAGACCGATGGGGGGTGAGTTGGGGAAAAGCCTTTGATTTTGTAGAGTGAATTCAAGTATGCGTGGAACGATGAGCGACCTCAATAATGGATCTGTTGGCAGTGGCTCTGCCGTGCCAACGGCTCAGAGCCCGCGACTGCGGCCACCTGCGCCGGCACGCAGTGGTTCACGGCGCGGTATGCGGTGGTCGGCGTATCTCTATATACTCCCTGCGTATATCGTCATCGGCGCCTTCCACATTATTCCCGTTTTCTACGCGCTCTACGTCAGTCTGAACACGGGGCCAATCAACAGATTCAGGTTCGTTGGCCTGGGTAATTATATCCACGCACTGACTGGCAGCGACTTTTGGAACTCTCTGGTCACCACCTTCGTTTATGCGTTGTTGACGATGCCTGTCACTATCGGGCTGGGCTTGTTTTTCGCCTACCTTTTGTATCAGGGTGTGCGCAAACCGTCCGTTTATCGCGTAATCTTTT
>CAYTNQ010000144.1:0-11446 GCA_964439175.1 uncultured Anaerolineales bacterium
TGGGGTTTTGCCCGGAGGCGAGCAGCTTGCGGGTCAAAGAAGGGCGTGGGCGTGACTGTAGCTAGGATGTCCCGACCGTTACCATAGACCAGCACCCTGCCGCCCGGCCAGGCGTGCGAAGTCTTGATGTAGGCCATGGCTAACATCTTGCCGACGGTGTGGCCTTTCGCGCTGAAGGTGATATGCCCGATTTCCTCACTGCCCGGCAGGAGGGTATCTTTGAATTCCCCGGCCTCGCTTCCGCTGAACATTTTTTCTTTGAAGCTCGCCACGTCGCCAATACTGAACACTTTGTCCTTGACAGCAGCCGGGCGGCTGCTCTCCAAGACCAGCCCGACCCAACGCTCGGTCAACCCCTGCTCCTGCACACGCAACAACGCCTCACGCCCGATGAAATCTCGCTTGTCAAATCTTATCCAGCGATCCAGGCCGACGTGAAAAGGGGTGTAATTTTCGTTGATGTCGTTGCCGTACAAGGGGAATGCTTTTTCCAGACGCAGGGTTTGCATCGCCTGAACCCCGTAAGGTAGCAGGCCGAAGTCGCGCCCGGTATGCAGGATATGTTCCCACAATGGCCCAGACTCTTCGGCGGGGACATACAACTCGTAGCCCAGTTCGCCTGTATACCCGCTGCGAGAGATGAGCAGCTCTGTCTCCCCAATGCGCCCTGGGGTAAACCGAAAGAACTTCAGGCTATCCACGTCGGCCTCTTCAGTCACCGATTTGAGATATTGCCGGGAGCGGGGCCCCTGCACTGATAGCAATGCGATGGCACCGGTGATGTCGGTCACATAGGTGCTCGTCCCGACTGCGTGATCAGCGATCCAACGGGCGGTTTTCTTGCGGGGGCCAGAGCTGGTGACGATCATAAAATGCTCATCGTGGAACTTGTAAACGGTGATGTCATCCACCACGCCTCCATCTTCACGACACATGGTGGAATAGCGCACCTGGCGCGGGTGCATCTCTCTGACTTCGTTGACCAGCAAATAGTTGACCAGTCTCTCGGCGCCTGGCCCTTTGATGTCTACCTCTCCCATCGTGGAGAGGTCCTGCATCCCCACATGGGTGCGCGTGTTCATGTGCTCTTCGATGGGAGAGGTATAGGATAGGGGGTACATAAAATCACCCCCGCCCTTGACCATCTGCGCTCCCATGCGCACGTGAATATCGTACAGAGGGGTTCTACGTTCTGGCATTGCTTGAGTCTCCTTCTGCCTCGTCAACTTGTTAGCAATCACGTAGTCCACAGGCAGGGGATACTTCACGCCGAGGGCAATTGCCACTGCAACTAGCCCATCAGTGCGGCCAGTATCTCCTCCACACTGGTGAATTTGACCCGAGGACGTCCTACTTCCCGCCCCCTGGCGACTTCCAGTTCATCCAGGCGCAGCCAATCCACATAGGAAAGATAATTCGGCTGGCGTTCGCGAACAAGTTTTTCGGCGGCGGCGGCTTCAGGTTCTGCCGGGTTGAGAATCGAGCCTTTGTCCAGGTCTGCTAACATGCAGCTCACTGTTTCGGCCGCGTCGGGTTTGTTGGTACCTATGACCCCCGTCGGTCCGCGTTTGATCCAGCCGGCGGTGTACTCACCCACTATAGGTTCCTGCGTGTCGGGGTGGATTACCCGTCCTTTCTTGTTCAAGATGACACCCCAGCTTTCGTTGAAAGGTACCCCTGGAAGTGGCACACCCTGATAGCCCACCGAGCGGAATACCAATCCGACTGGCGATTCTTCAAATTGATCTGTGTGTCTGGGGCGCAGCGTACCAGCTTCGGTCTGGTAGAGTACGTTTCGCACCATGCGCATCGCTGCCACCTGCCCTGTTTCATCTCCGCTGAGCTCAACCGGCGAAACCAGGAAGCGTATAACCAGCTTGCGCGATTTGCCGGCAGGTTTTCGCAATGCATACTCCCGCAAAATTTCAACTTTCCTTATCGTGGTCTGATCTGAGCTGCGTTCGAGCGCGGCTCGGCTCAGCTTATCTAGCTCAACCTCCTCTGGCAAAGTTGTAACATCAAGATCGCTCAGAATGCCCAGTTCTTTGATTTCGGGATTGCTAAAAGCTGCCTGGGCCGGTCCGCGTCGCCCTAGCAAATAAACCTCTTTAACCCGGCTCTGGCTCAAAGCTTCCAGGGCATAATCGGCGATGTCGGTCTTCGCCAGTTCATCCGCCGTGCGGCACAAAATACGAGCTACGTCCACGGCTACATTGCCCACGCCCACCACTGCCACCCGTTCCTGCGAGAGGTCAAATTGGTAATCGCGAAAATAAGGATGGCCGTTGTACCAGGCCACGAATTTAGTCGCTGAATGGCTGTTCCGCAAATCCTCACCGGGGATGCCCATATGCCTATCAGTTTGGGCGCCGGTGGTATAGCAAATCTGGTGATAATGCTCTCGCAAGTCCGGCAAGGTTATGTGGCCGCCATAGTTCACATTGCCATAAAAGCGAAGGTTGGGGTGGGCGGCAGTTCTGTCGAAGACCTTGGTGACCGATTTAATCTTTTGATGGTCGGGGGCGACGCCGTAACGCACCAACCCATAGGGGGTCGGCAGGCGATCAAACATGTCTATTTCAACGACCAGGTCCTCTTGCCTGAGCAAGTGATCGGCGGTGTAAAACCCGGTTGGGCCAGCGCCAATAATCGCAACCCGTAGCGGGTGTGCCTCAGTGCCTACTTCAGTCATTTGGATTCTCCTTTGAACCTTGATGCTCCTTTGCACGTCTCGAGATCATTTGGGCTAGAAGCCAGAGAGTGCGACGATATTGAAATGCACCCGTCTGTAAATCTCTCACAAACTCAGACATCATCGGCTATCATCTGGGTTTGCAATGTGTCAATTTCGCCCTGGTATTGGTCGCGTTGGGCCTTCACTACGTCTCCGATAGAGATGATACCTACCAGTTTCCCCCGGTCTATAATTGGCAAATGCCGGAACCGCTTTTCGGTCATCGTATGCGCAACTGATATTAAATCATCCTGGGGCACACCGGTGATGACGTCTTTGGTCATCACTTTGCTGACCGGACGTAAGAACACATCTTCTCGCCTGGCTGCCGTGCGAATAATGTCACGTTCAGAAATGATGCCTATCGGCTGGCCGGATTCATCCACGACGATCAGCGCACCGATGTTATGTTTGGCCAATAATATGACAGCATCCTTCACGGATTGTTCGGGGCGAATCGTGATCACGTTCGTGCCCTTGGTTGCTAAGATGCTTTTAACCTTCATCTTGTCGGTTCCTCCATTCTCAACACTTGAAAGTGCGCGTGAACGGGACAGTAGATGGCGTACCGGCTTGTTAGAAATCATGTGGTTCGCGGGCAATCTCTGCCTTGCGGCGGGTCATATAATCGGTCAGCGCCTCCTCGACTGCAGGATCGAGGGGGGGAGGCTGATACTCGACGAGCATATGTTTGACTTTCTTATTGGCGCGCGCGTAGCTGTCCTCGGCACCGGCGCGCTCCCATTGCTCAGCCGCGTCATAGTCGAAAAGCTCTGCCCGGTAGAAGGCATCACGGAAGTGGCGCATCGTGTGAGCCGTGCCTAAATAGTGACCGCCGGGAGACACCTCGGCCATAGCATCGAAGGCCAGGGCTTCATCCGAAAGGTCCAAACCTTTGGCCCAGGTATGTAGCATGCCGAGAACCTCACAATCCAGTATGAACTTCTCATAGCCAGCTACCAGGCCGCTCTCCAACCACCCGGCCGCGTGGAGAACGAAATTCGTCCGGGCCATAATCGTAGGCAGCATCACCATTAGTGACTCGTAGCCCGCCTGCGCGTCGGGGACTTTCGCGCTGGAGAACATGCCGCCGCCCCGGAAGGGCAGGCCGTAGCGCCGGGCAAACTGGGCACTGACATACAGACCGACTTGGCTTTCAGGCGACCCGAATACAGGCGAGCCACTCTGGAGATCCACGTTGGTCAGGAACGAGCCATAGACCACCGGTGTCCCAGGTTCGATCATCTGCGTCAAAGCGATCCCGGCCAGCGCCTCAGCATTCTGCTGAGCCACGGTGCCAGCGATGCTGGCCGGCCCCATCGCCCCTGCCAGGATGAAGGGCGTAATAATCATTGCCTGGCGGGCACGGGCATAGACTTTGAGCGCACCCAGCATCCTGTCGTCGAAGCGACGGGGACTGCTGACGTTGATCAGCGAAATCAATGCGGATTGGGGGCCGGCGTCTCCCCGGGGGACGCGGATGGCCTCCGCTCCAAAGAGGATCTCGGCCATTGCCACACTGTCGGCGGCGTTGGCTGCCGATGTGACCGAGCCCATAAAGGCCTTGTCGCTATATTTAATGTGGCTGAAGATCATGTCCAGATGGCGGGTGGCTACTGGCTCGTCGGTTGGCTCTACGATAGTACCGCCTGAGTGATGGATATAGGGGCTGAGATAGGCGAGTTTGACGAAATTCTGAAAATCCGCCAGCGTGGCCTGGCGACGGCCTCGTTCCAGATCCAGCACGAAGGGGGGGCCATAGACCGGCGCGAACACGATCTGGTCCCCGCCAATCACGAGATTGTGCTCCGGGTTACGGGCCAACTGGGTGAATCGGCCTGGAGCGAGGGCGACGTACTCTTCGATCAGCGCTGGGTCGAAGTAGACTGTATCGCCGCGCACCTCAGCGCCGTGAGACTTGAGTATAGCACGGATTTCTTCATCATAGAAGTCAATGCCGAGCTCGGTCAGGATATGCATCGAGGCCAGATGCAGGCGCTCCAGTCCCCCCTCGTCGAGTAGCTCGTAAATCGGCAGGTTGTAGGTGATGGGCCTCATCTTGGGTGTTTCAAAGCCAGCGGTCCTTCGGGCGCGCCGGCCACGGCGGCGTTCTCGTTCACGGCTGGTCATCGATAGCCTCCTGGTATAACCATTAGGCCTGATATAGTCCCTTTCGGGTGTGATATGTCTTATTTCAGTCCACAAGACTTCACTGGTATGCCAATACTTGGATCAGGCGAGCTGTTATATACGGCAAGTTCAGTAGTGTACCACCAATGTGATAGGAGAGTCAAGACTTAATCGCGTTGTTTCCTCAGAATACCTTCGTTTTCCAAATCATGAGGGATCCCCCGAGGCAACCTGGGTCTGTTGAGGCCAGGAATTTGACGCCTCATACATTTGCGATACACTGGTAGTTAATCATGAGAGTCCAGGAGGTGCTCAATGTCTGAAGCCAAATTGCTTTACCTGAGTCAGGCCGATGTGAGCGAGGTCGGACTGACGATGCGTGAGATCATCGACGCGCTGGGAACTGCTTTCAAGGAAAAAGGGGACGGCAAGGTGGAAATGCCGCCCAAGCCGGGCATTCACCCTCAGTCCGATGCCTTCATCCACGCTATGCCGGCTTACATCCCGGCCCTGAAGTCGGCAGGGCTGAAGTGGGTCAGCGGATTCCCTCAAAACGTGGATCGGGGGTTGCCTTATATCACCGGCCTGCTCGTCCTTAACGACCCGGAAACTGGCCTGCCGCTGAGCGTTATGGATTGCGTGTGGATCACGGCGATGCGCACAGGAGCGGCCACCGCCCTGGCTGCCAAATACCTGGCCCGCCCCGACTCGGCCACGGTTGGAATATTAGGCTGCGGCGTGCAGGGACGGACTAACCTTCTGGCCCTGAAGGAACTCTTCCCGCTGACTTCCGTCCGCGCCTACGACATTCACCCGGAGCGGACCGAAGCCTACGCGACCGAGATGCACGAGAAGACCGGCCTTGACGTGCAGCCCGTCACCCAGCCACGCGAGGCCGTGGTCGGCTGTGACATCGTGGTGACCGCCGGCCCCATCTTGAAACAGCCTCACGCCACCATCCAGGCCGGCTGGCTGGAGGCTGGCGCCTTTGCCTCCCCAGTGGATTTTGATTCCTACTGGCACCCCGATGCCCTGACCCAGGCCGACAAATTCTGCACCGACGACACCCCGCAACTGCGCTATTACCAGGGGGTGGGTTACTTCCAGCACATCCCGCCCGTCCACGCCGACCTGGGGGAACTGGC
Source organism: uncultured Anaerolineales bacterium (assembly GCA_964439175.1). Classification (GTDB taxonomy): domain Bacteria; phylum Chloroflexota; class Anaerolineae; order 4572-78; family NAK82; genus CAYTNQ01. Next base: position 6,010 of record CAYTNQ010000144.1, read on the forward strand.
GGCGGGGAAGCGGCCGGGGCGCGAGGGGGACGGCGAGCGCATCATCTGCTGCAATCTGGGCCTGGCCATCGACGACATGGCCACAGCCATCCTCATTTATCAGCGAGCCGTGGAGCGTGGTCTCGGTACCTGGTTGCCGCTGTAGCCGTTCGGAGGTCAGCAATTAACGCGGCCCGTCGCTAGCTTAGCCATATTCTGATATCTGGTTAGGCCCTTGGAGACAACAAAAGCCACCCTTGACAAAATTGGGGTGGCTTTTCCATTATTTCAGCACCTATGCAAACTCAAATACCGGCGTTTGAATGACTCGAACCGGCTGTCGATTCTCCCAAATGATGTGTTGCAATCGCTCAACCGTTTGCGGTGAGAAGAATTGTTCCCCGGTTTCTAGGTCCACCCGGGCTGGCACATTTTCGATGATGTAGAACTTCCCCTCTTTTAACAACGTGTAGGTGACTTTTTGCTCTACCAGCCTTTCTTCCATGGTTCCTGTTGCCATCTTATCCTCTCCTGATTCTGAACTCAACCCACTCGGTAGGATCAGGCTCGTACACCGTGATGACTTTTATCACCGAACGTGATGGGTAACTGCATTGGATGTGTAGTGGTCTGTTTGCTTGCGTGAATCCAAGTAGCAAGCAACTCGGACCATATTTGTCATGCGGGTAGTTCTCGATGATTTCCCCAACCCTAACCGCTTCCCGAATCTCTCGGACGCTAATATCGCGCAGGATAGATTGGTCTGTAGCATGTTTTGAAAACTCAAACTCATTCTGTGCAAACTTTCTGCGGATTTCTTCAATCATTGCTATGCCGTAACATCAAACGAAATCACACAAGTGATGATGCTTCGCGCTTGCTTCGGCACTGTGACATCCATAAGCGTTCTCATCTAGTTATATTACCACCATAGACTGGTATATTGTCATTGGCATAGCCTCATAACAGTCATTCAACAGCCTGCATCACTATTGTAGCGCAATTTCTACTTTTTTGGAAAACAGGTAGTCTCCCTATCTCGCTGGGTACCGTTCGCGGTCCGGCCAAACTTGCGAACGTTGCCGTGATTGTCTTTACCATTGAATCACAGAGGTCGAATTGACTAATCAAGTCGGAAGAAGGGGTAACCTGTGGCGTTGTTCAGGTCAGATCTTGGGCTTGGCCCAGGTATAGCGTAAGGCAACGCCGAGGATGTACCAGGCGGCCAGAAGCGTGCCGCGTAGGGTGCCGCTGACCTTAGAACGACCTGCCTGGCGGCTGTGGTAGCTCACGGGCACTTCGACCAGGCGTGCGCCTTGCCTGGCTGCTTTGACCAGCATCTCTGTAAGCCAGCCGAAGGTCATCTCACGCATGGCGAGCGCAAGCAATAAGGGGCGGCGTATGGCCCGGTAAGGTCCCAGGTCAGTTACAGACAACCCGTAGAGGAGATTCATCAAACGGGCTGCCAACCAATTGCCAAAACGCTGCTGGAAAGGCATAGCGCCGGGCGCGATGTATCCAAGCCAGCGCGAACCGAGCACCAGGTCTGCCTCGCCAGCGAGGATGGGAGCCAGGATGCCCGGTAATTCAGATGGCAGAAAGCTGTAGTCCCCATCGAGAAAGACCAGCACATCGGCATCTTGGGCGGCAGCAACTCCAGCAGCGCAGGCGTAACCGTAACCCTGGCGAGGCTCATAGACTACCCGGCCACCGGCGGTATGGGCCTCTTCGGCCGTCGCGTCGGTGGAGCCGTTGTCTACCACGATGACCTGGACCGGCATTGTCTCAAGGACCTCTGTGACCAGGCTGCGGATGTTGCCGGCCTCATTCAGCGCAGGGATAATCACCGCTATGTTCGGCATAGGTCTTTCGTTTTGGCCTAGGCACGTAATGAAACGAGAAGCTCTCGTTGTCGCTCCAGAAAAGCGCGCGTCTGGCGAGCTACGTCAGGGGGCGCTTCAACCAACTCGGCCACCAGGCGTGTAAGAGACGGAGCATCGTCCACGTCGTACCAAACAGGCAACAACTCGACTCGCAGGCCTTCCTCGGCTGCCAGGTTCAGCGTATCTGTGGTGACGTTGGGTGTACTCATGCGTACCTCGCGCAGCAGGCGCGGTGTCGGGCGTTTGATGCCGATCAGATAATAGCCCCCATCGTCGCATGGACCGAGCACGACGTCGCCTCCCCCTGCCAGTGCCTCAAAGGCGGCAGTCAGACACGGGGGAGGAAGGGTGGGGCTGTCGCTGTTTATGATCACAACTCGCCGGTAGCCTCGGCGTAGATAGCTGGTCAGTGCGTTGTCCAGGCGGACCCCCAAATCCGGCCCCTTTTGTAGGATGTGCTCAAAGTCGGGAGCTAAATTGGCGAAATAGGTCTCTGCCTCGGCAGGTAAATAGGCTACGACCGGTTGCACGTCAGGTATCTGGCGCATCAGGTCGAGGGTGTCTTGCAAGAAGCATTCATAAAGGGCAGCCGCCTGCTCCATGGACAGAGGCGGTACCAGGCGAGTTTTGGTCCGCCCTGGGGCGGGACGCTTGGCGACGACGAGCAGAGCATTGGCTGGCTTTTGGCTGGGGCTATACATAGCTGTTTCACCCTTCCCTTATCCTTCGGCTTTCTCCTTTTGCCTGAAACGTGTGTGCCAGAAAACAAGCAGCGCATACAGCCACGGCACACCCAGGACCGTCGGGCCGAAGCGCAACTCTCGCCAGGGTTTGGGTGGCAAAGGGCGAATCCAGAAGAACATGGGCCCGAAGATCAGTTGCTTGGCCAACAGGGTTGCATAACTAAAGACGAAAGCCAGGTAAACTGAGGGTCCCGAGGGCAACAACGCAGCGATTGCCAGCGGCCACACCGCATACCACTGCTGAAACCAGAGGCAGGTTAACAGCAAGTAGAACATCAAGATGTTGAAGGTGACCTGGATGAAACTGAGTTGCGAGTGGTCTCGCCAGGCGCGTATCCCCTGCCAGATTGCGAAAAGAAAGGTCAGACCGGCGGCCACGCCACCAATGGCTGAGCTGGCGCGATCTGCTCCTATCTGGGGCTGTAATAGCGCATACACGACGGCTGGCAAGGAAGCCGTAAAGAGCCGGGTTCGGCGGTCGATACCCAGCGTCTCGATGCCGTACCAGAAAGGCCCATAAGCCAGCGCGAAGAGCAACAAAGCTGAAAAGGTGGTCACGGCCAGAAAGCGCAAGCGAGCGCGGGCGTTCCGAAGTTCACGCAGCGCGATCAGGCCAGCGGCTGGAAGCATCAGCAGGGGGACGAACTTGACCAGGGCACCGACCACTAATGACAGGATGGACAGGGTGTAGCGTTGGCGAAGCAATGCCCAAGTGGCGACCAGCATCCAAAAAACCATGACGATGTCGTTGTGACCGTTGCCCAGAGTCTCGTAAAGGACCACCGGGTTCCAGGCCAGCCATAGAACTCCAGCCAGCGCTTGCTCGGGGGCCAGGCGACGTAATATAGCGGCCACCACGCCCACGCTGGCAGCCAGAAACGTGCCGACCAATAGCTTGAAAGCAATTACATTGGCGATGATGCTGTTCCCCATTATTCGGGCCGTCAAGGTAGCCATCACTTCCCAGGCCGGCCCGTAGGCTGAGGGGGTGCGACGCCAGGCCATATATGGGAGAAAAGGGTCCTCTGAGAACTGGGCTGCAATCCGGCGGAAGGGGTTAGCACCATAGACGCCCAGAATGCGGCCATGCAAAATGTTGTCGAAAATGTCGGCAGCGTCGAAGGGATAGATGAAGAGTAAGGCTACGCTGAATGCCGCCGCGCCGCCTAGTACCACGATCCACGCCGCCCGGCCTCGCGTTCGCTGCGCCAGTCGCCAGCCCAGCCAATAAAGCGCTCCCTGGATCAAGAAAACTGCCACCAGCAACCAACGCGCCATTGGATAATCCTTTGAAATTTGGTACAATTCAAGCCGCGGGCGCTGGTATAGATCGAACAGGTTGTACGGACGCACGAAGGCCAACAAGTAGAGCAGCAAGTTCATCCCGGCGACCCCGGCCAACAGTGCGACGGCTGTCGAATCTCTGGATTGGGCCTTCAGATTGTGGATCGCCAGGTTGATCCTGTGCTCATAGTATCTCAACTGGGACATAGTTTGAAATTCCAGATGCCGAGCCCTTTCAACTGCCGGACGAGACCTATGAGTAAAAACATGTAGAGCGGCAGATATTGAGCCCAGATGGCGGCAGGGACAGGCCTCCAATCCAGGAAGAAAGAATATGACAATGCCACCAGCCCACAGAAGAGCCACCAACCGGTCCACGAATCTGCGCGTAACCCGAGTAAACGGCCGGGTTGCACGAAAAGGGCGAGCAATGGAAGCAGCCAAAGCATGTACCATGAGAATAGATTCTGCGTGAACAGCGTAAACACGCCGATCGGCCAGATACAACGGCGTATGGCTGCTTTGGCGTCTGGCGCAGGCCGCACGACGAGGATGAGGCTGGTCACCGCGAGGGCGCCTACCGTTAGCAGGGATATAGCCTGTCTGGGGTCAGCACCGAGGCGGGTAAAGATGGGGATGAGCAACTGGACCCATCCCACGTTGAAATGCTCGCGAAAGTAATTAGGCAAAAAGCCAAGGACCGAAGCCCCATTGGTGACAAGATAAGGCGCGTAGCACGCGGCGACCGTAATTAGAAAGGCTAGCGGCAATCGCCAACGTCCCTGCCGGTGCCGGGGCCGCCACAGGGCGGGTAATAACAAGACAGGGTATAGCTTCATTGCCGTGGCCAGGCCCAGCAGCGCACCTACCAGGCCATCTCGCTCCCGCACGCGTGCCCACCAGCCACCCACCAGCAGTGGCAATACCAACCCATCCACGTGGGCTGCGTGGGCGGTTTCAAAGGCCAACAAGGGCGCCCAGAGATAGATCAGCGCCCGAGCCTGGGAAAGGCCCAATGCCCGTAATAGCCCTACCAGCAGCCCGGCACCTAGCAGCCCTCCCAATGCCATAACTACCTGAAACCAGCGCACGCTGTCCGGCCGGATACGCCACAGAACTGTATAGATCATCTCGGCAGCCGGCGGATAGACGGTAACGTCCCCCTTGCGATTGATAAAGTTCCAGACGGCTTTATCTCGCAGCGGGGCCAACTCGGGGGCCTTGGGTGGATAGCGATAAGGGCTGATGCCCTGGGCTTGCACCCGGCCATCCCATACGTAGCGGTACATGTCGTCCGAGAGGGTGGGGGGAGTGAAGATGAGGAACCCCTGCATCACCAGTGCCAGGGCAAATCCAACGGCCAGGTCACGCCTGGAAAAATCCTTCAATCGCAGTGCCAGGAGTGTCACGCCGGCATACAGGGCAAAGGCAGCAAAGTAGGCCACTTCAAAGCCGATGGTATGCCGGCGCAGATCACCCAGTCGCCAGGCAACTGCATAAGGGAGAAGCGACAATAGACCGAGGCCAAAGAGAATGCGCTTAGCCATA
>CAYTNQ010000145.1:0-11426 GCA_964439175.1 uncultured Anaerolineales bacterium
AACAGCGTCGGACAGTCGCTGTGGCTCTTGTTCAATGCGGATAGGTTCACGTGTTTTCATTATTATGCTGACTTTCTCCGAATAGCAATTATATATAATATATTATATATAATACAGACATTATAGCACGAATCTGGCAAATGTCAATCACCTTTGGGTGTGCAAGCGCACCGGTAGAAATCCTCCTTATGCCGTAGCCATACCATGCTTTCGAGTCATAAAGCCTTACTGACTGAACCTTTTCCCCATGGCCTGGATCTCCCGATTTATCCGCGAGTTATGCAAAAAGCTTCGGCGCAGACTGGCTGGCTGCACACGGTCCGCCTGGGAGTCCACTAGATGGCGTGCTTGATGCAGCATAGCACGCGTAGCCTCAATATCACCACTGGCAGCAAAGACCCGCGCCAAGGCCAGGTAAAGGGAAGGGCCAGAACTCAGCGTTTCTTCTGCTTTTTCCAGTCGATCAAGGGCAGCCCATGCCCCATGCGCTGCTGCCACCGGATCCCTCCGGGCTAGCGCTTCGATTTCGAGTGCCATAGACCGCACCTCACCCTCAGCCGAACCAATCTGGGCCGCCAGCGAGCGAGCCTCTTGTGCCCCGCTTAGCGCTCTATCAATTTCATTGTCATCTAACAGCAACGCCGCGCTGACCAGCAAAATCTGCACACGATGATAAGGATTGTCTTGTTCTTCGCTGAGGGCGTGGGCAATGAGCAGGTAAGGCCATGCTTCTTCGCTCCGTTCCAAATTCCAATAGAGTTCTCCGAGCGCCGCCCCACTCGCCATCAAGATGTAACGGTGATTTACTTGCTCCGCCCATCGCCAGGCCGCAACGAGATCTCGCTCTGCTTCCTCAAACATGCCAAGTCGCAGGTAGAGCCTACTCTGATCGAGACGCTGTTCAGCAACACCGGCCTGGTCACCGGCTAACTCGGATAAGTGTTCTGCCTCTTCATATGAGACCAGCGCACCAACCCAGTCGCCGGTATGGCGCTGCATCTCGGCTCGCCCACGCACTGCTTGGGCTTGCAAACCCACCAACTCCTGTTGGTCGAATAATTCGGCCGCCACCTCGTAACAGATAAGGGCGTCGTCATAACGACTCCAGCCTGCCAGGATATTGCCTCGCTCCAGGAGCGCCATACCAATCAATCGGTCATCGGCCAGGGCAGCCGCCTGGCTGATGACCTTTTGCAGGTAAGTATCGGCCATATAATAGTCGCCTTGATCCTGGGCAAAGACTGCACGCCGGAAGGTAGCCTTGGCCTGCCAGATCGGATCCCTGCACTCGCTGGCCGTAGACTCCAGCGCTTTCAGGTCTTGCTGTCGCGCCATTAAATTGCCCAAGGCGCGCCAGATTTGCTCCCGCGCTTCCAAAATGGCACAGCGAGTGTCATAGTCAGTTTCGCTGGCCAACCCCAAGGCCTGGCTGAAATGCTCAATCGCCACCGCATAGGCGGCACGCCGCGTCGCTTGTTCACCAGCCAGCCGCAGATAGTGAGCAGCCTTTACTTGATCATTACTTCGCGCATAGTGATAGGCCAGGATGTCTATGGCGCGTTCTGGCGTGCTGTCTAACTCTTGCTCAAAATAGCGGGCGGCCCGCCCATGTAAGTCCCGCCGCTGTGCCTCCAGCAGCGAAGTGTACGCCACCAACTGGGTGATAGAATGCCTGAAACGATAGGTAGGCGGAGTTGCCATCCCTATGGGCAACAACCCAAAACGTTCCAACGTTAAGAGATTCTGACGCAGCGTCGGCGGCTCTATAGGCACCGGATAGCTGCCCAAGAGCGCATCGAAGGTCACTTCATCTCCCAAAACAGCGGCCACCTTTAGCGTAAGTCGCGTCTGTTCATCCAACCGGTCAATTCGGCTCTGAACCAGGTCTTCAACGCTGGTCGGAATGGTCGCTGATGACGAATCGAACTCGGGCAGAAGTTGCACCCGACCGTCGAAGACGCGCACCAGCCCTCGTTCCTGCAACGTCCGGCACAGCTCTTCGGCAAACAAGGGGTGGCCTTGTGCCCTTCTCGTCAACAAGTCCACCAGCCGATCAGGTAACGCCAGTGATGCCCCCAACCGGTTAGCTGCCAGGTCACACACTGCTTCCGGCGATAACTCACCCAGGGTGATGACCCCAGTCATCAAGCGCTGCAGCGCCCGCCAGGTTGCTGAAACGGATTCAGACAACGGACGATGCACCAGCACGAGCATAATCCCTTTCGAATGTTGGGCCGGCAAGCTGGCCGCGACCTGGGCCAGCTCCAGTATCAGCGCCAACGATGCCTCATCGGCCCATTGAGCATCTTCCAGTACCAGGAGCAGAGGAGTTTTGGCTACTTGGGCCCTGATCCAGCGCGTAACCAGTTCCAGCAACGCCTGCCGGCGCTGGGGCGCTTCCATCCCCTGGGTGAGAGGAGTATCTGGGAAGGGCACCCCCAAGAGATCTCCCAAAAGGGGCCAGCAAGCCTCTCGACTGGGATCAAGCACCTGCAGCGCGCCGATGGCCGCGTCGGTCAACCGTTCCAGCTCTGCATCAGGCGGGCAGGCCAGCATTTCGGCAGCCAGGGCGCGCCACGGCAGATAGGGCATGTCGCGCCCGGTGATGGCCGCCTGGCCCATCACCACCCACCAGCCCCCCATAAAGGCCTCCACCAACCAGGCTTGCAGCAAGCGGCTTTTGCCAATACCTCCTTCACCAGTAAGAGAAATAACCTGCGTCTGACCCTGGCGTGCCTGTTCCAGAATTTGCTTCAGGTTCGCCAATTCTGCCCCACGTCCGACGAGCGGCCCCTGCCGGGGCGCAGCCCGGCCAATGCTCTCCACCTCATTGGCCAGCCAGACCTCGACCGGCCGCGACTTACCTTTCACCCAAACTGGTGGCAACTGTTCCCATACAAACGTGCCCGACGCCTCTGCCACTGTAGGTGCATCACACACCACCTGTCCTGGCTGGGCAACTTGCATTAATCGCGCCGATAGATTCACGGCATCACCCATCACCGTGTACTCGCGGCGGGTTGGGCCGCCGACTGGCCCGGCGTACACACCTCCCGTTGCTACCCCGGCCCGGACTACGCTGATGTTGTGCTGCCCGGTCAATTCGGCCCACAGCAGCCGGGCGGCCCAAACAGCACGAGCAGCATCATCTTCATTGGCAGTAGGTGCACCGAAAAGGAGGTGTATCATCGTCCCTTTATCACCCATGCTGACCCGGTTGACTCGTCCCCCGGCAGTTGAGATTATCCGCTGCGCCGTAGTGACGGCGTTTCCCAGATCAATGAGTGATCCCTCCAAGCCAACAAAGACGCTGGTAACACGACGCAACTCCCCGGCAAATGCGCCCTGTCCCAGCGAGATACGTTCAGCCAGGGCTGAGGGCAGAAACCGGGCGATAAGCGCAGCCACATCGTCTGGCTTGGTCACGGATTCCCAGGCCAGAGGCAATAAGCGATGGCAAGAGGGACGGCGAGCCGGGCGTTCGACTACCACCATGTCGTTCCGCATATAGCCAAGGGCCTCAGCCACCGCCGAGGGGTGCGCCACTACCTCGCCCGGTCTGGCCATAGCCTGTGCCTGGGAAGCGGCCAGCAGCGGCCAACCTAACAGCAGTGCCTCCAATCCTATCGCCGGGTCGCCGGCAACCCGAAGTTCAACGACACCAGCCGCTACACCTACGCGCATTGCCAACTGAAAGGAACCGATTGTCGTAGCTACCTCAGCAATAGCTTTCATCTGAGCTTGCAAGGTTAGCCCGCAAGCCAGGGCACACTGGATGGCCATCGTCAGGTCAACATCCTGCTCCACCGCCCAATACACTGTCATGGCATCGCCCACGAACTTGCCCACTACGCCGCCATAATCTTCGCAGGTGGCGATAAGGGCTGTGAAGACCTGGTCGAGGATGCGCGTCATCTCTTCCGCCCCCTCTCGCCCTCGCTCAGTGAGGGCCTCAGTCATCGGCGTGAAACCCACCAGGTCAACAAAGAGCACGGCCGCTGGCTGCTGACGTACGTAACCGGCCCACTCATAGTATGGGTCAAGACGCAGTAGCCTGACCAACGGCTGCGGCAAGTAGGCAGCTAATGCAGATAACAATTCAGGGGAAATAGACACAGGACGACCCCCATAGCAAGTTCATTCAGGCGTCAGTATGGATTATAATGCAGCGTCGGGACCTTGACAATTGGCTTTTAGTGTGATATAATGTCACCACTAGTAAGTGGTGACATTATATCACAATGAATAACATCCCCCTCGAAACGCAACTCACTAACCTAGGACTCAACCGCTACGAAGCGGCGGTTTACGTAAGTCTGCTTGGCCGAAACCGATTTACCGCTACTGAAATCGCCACGCAGGCTGGCGTACCCCGCCAGCGGGTTTACGACGTACTGGAGAGTCTGGCTGCGAAAGGGTTATGTGTAAAGCGACCAGGCAACCGTAAGCGCACCTACAGCGCAATAGACCCTTCAACCGCTTTACGCGCCCTACTAGTCGCCTACCAGGAACAGCAAGAGTTAGAGAATCAGCACCGGGTGACGGTCCTGGATGCTATTCTGCCCAACCTCAACCAGATGTTCTCCAGCGGCCAAAGAGAAGTGGATCCGCTAGATTACATCGAGATCCTCACCGAGCGACGCCAGGTAGCCGAACGCGTCATGACCCTCTCGCGCCAGGCCAGGCGCGAGATATTGATGATCTTTAAACGACCCCTTGTGGCCAGCATCGAGGAGAACATCGCTGAAGCGCAAGCTGTTGCCGGACGCGTCACCCGGCGAGGGGTGTATGAAGAATCAGCAGTCGATGACCCGGCATTCTTCAACCTCATCCGCCAGTTCCATGCTTTGGGCGAGGGAATTCGCCTCCTGCCGGAGCTGCCGCTCAAAGTGAACCTGTACGACGAGAGCGTCGCTGTGATCTTGCTGCAAGACCCGGTCAGCGGGCAGTCGAGCCTGACCTGCCTGGTCATCGAGCATGCCAGCATGGCGAAGGCTCTAAAAGTGGCCTTTGAAGCGCTGTGGACCCAAGGTGTCGATTTTGAGACTTTCTGTGCGCAGCGCGGGTTGTCTACGTGAAACGTGAAACGTAAGACGTCAAACGTCAAATGTCAAACGTCAAACGTAGACCCTAAAGGTGATTTCGTCATTACGCTTGACGCTTGACGTTTGTTGCAGCCTTGCGAACCTGATTTTTCTTCTTCAGATCAAGGAGGATCTATCATGCCATATCCCAAACCAACCCGACGCTCCTGGGCTGAACCATGGAAGGTGAAAGTGGTCGAGCCCATCCGCATGACCACGCGCGAATATCGCGAACGGTACATAGCTGAAGCCGGATACAACACCTTTCTGTTACGTTCCGAAGACGTGTACATCGACCTGTTGACCGACAGCGGCACCAGTGCTATGAGCGATAATCAATGGGCAGGGATGATGCTGGGTGACGAGGCCTACGCCGGCAGCAAGAACTTCTACCACTTGTGGGAGAACATCACCGAATATTACGGCTACAAATATGTCGTCCCCACCCACCAAGGCCGCGGCGCCGAGCACATCCTGTCGCAGGTCATGATCGAAAAGGGCGACTACATACCCGGCAATATGTATTTCACCACCACCCGTCTGCACCAGGAATTAGCTGGTGGCACCTTTGTCGACGTGATCATTGACGAAGCCCATGACCCGGCCAATGAGCACCCCTTCAAAGGGGATGTAGATCTGGTCAAATTGCAGAAGTTGATAGACGAGGTTGGCGCCGAGAAGATACCCTATATTGCTGTAGCCGGTACGGTGAATATGGCCGGCGGCCAGCCGCAGTCCATGGCTAACATGCGCGAACTGCGCCAGTTTTGCAACCGATACCACATTCCTATCGTCCTCGACGCCACGCGGGCCATCGAAAACGCTTACTTTATCCAGCAGCGTGAAGCGGGCTACGAAGATAAAAAAGTCGCCGAGATCCTGAAAGAGTATTGCTCCTACACCGACAGTTGCACCATGAGCGCCAAAAAGGACACGCTGGTCAACATCGGCGGCTGGCTGGCGACCAACGACAAGGAGCTATTCGAAGAAGCGCGCAACATGGTGGTGGTGTACGAGGGATTGCACACTTATGGCGGCCTGGCCGGACGCGATATGGAAGCTATGGCGCGGGGCATCGTGGAAAGTGTGCACGACGACCATATTCGAGCCCGAGTAGGGCAAGTGGAATACCTGGGCCAACATCTCATTGACTGGGGCGTGCCGGTTGTGCGACCCATCGGCGGGCACGCCGTCTTCCTTGACGCCCGGGCTTTCTACGAGCACATCCCGCAAGATCAGTTCCCGGCCCAGGCACTGGCTGCCGACCTGTACATCGATTCGGGCGTACGCAGCATGGAGCGGGGCATCGTCTCCGCCGGGCGCGATCCCAAGACGGGCGATAACCGCCATCCCAAACTGGAATTGGTGCGGCTGACTATCCCGCGCCGGGTGTACACCCAGGCCCACATGGATGTAGTGGCCGAGTCAGTGCTGGAAGTGTACGAACAGCGAGAACAAGCGCGGGGGCTGCGGTTCGTTTACGAGCCCAAGTATCTACGATTTTTCCAGGCCAGGTTTGAGCGGGTGTAAGTGCAGGGCATTACCAATCTCTAGAGGGGTTCTGGCAATCCGTGATGATTGACAACAAAAGTATATAATGCTACCATTTCGACAACGCAGTGGATTGGAGGTGGGTAATGAGTGTAGATGTTACAAAAAGCGTGGAAGCCAGTGCCCGGCGGTTGTTCCCCAACATGAGTCTAGACCAGGTGTTAGTAGAATTATTGCTAGAGCGGGCGCAGAAGAATCTGATTAAATATCAAACAATGGCTCGCCAGTTTGAGGCCAAATATGACCAGGATTTCGAAACTTTCCGTGAGATGGTCCTACACTCTGAGCCGATTTCTGAGGTGGAGCAAGACTATTTTGATTGGGAACTGGCTGTGACTGGCATCGCCGATATGAAAGAGGAAATTGAACGCTTAAAGAGCCTGGGTTAACGATATGAGCGTAATTGAATTGCTCCGCGCTTTGCACCAGGAGGCCAGAAGCCGGATCTATATTGTTCGACTGGACGTGCTTGATCAGAGTTCGACTATGCTCAAAGCACGTCTGTATATATCCCCAGAGCTCTTTGTGCAAGTATATCGCAACGACCACTTCGACACGACGAATCTAGTGCTGATCCACAATGGTCAAAGAGTTTATGCACGGGACCAATTGGATGGCGTCTGGCACCGTCATGTGGCTGGTGATCCCCACCTGCATGATACCAGCGCCGAAGGTCGCCGACCGGTGGAGCTGTCTGAGTTCCTGGACGAGGTCGAAACTGTGCTGGCCGAAAAGGAATTGCCGTAGTACGAGCGTCACGGAAGGTCCAGACTTCCCACCCCATACAAGGGGCGCTTTCCCCTTACAGATGAGTGGATTGACCAGGACCCTCTCTCTGTCGCCACGAGTTTCTCAATGTCCTGGCAACGTTTGTGCGCCAGGGTGGGGTCGAGATGGGGGAACGACAAAATCAGCGAAGGTCCGCCCGCTGAGATAGTCGGGGAATGTATAAATGCCAGTGACTTGAAGTTAGCAGCGATCCGGGAATTTCTCCCAGAGGCGGGCCAATCCAATGCGCAGGAAAGTGGTACGCCGGTTAAAGGCACGAGTCAGACGAGAAATAAGCTCGCTCAGGGGATAGTTGAGCTGTACTCGACCGTAGTCCAGGTAATGCCGATAAGTCAAATCGGTTATAGCCAGGCGATAGATCTGCCCTGCTTGATCCTTAAAAACTATACGATAGTCCCACTTGCCGCTGTCTTTGAGTTCATAACTGAGGCCGGTGACTTCGGCAGGGCGGATGGTGCCCAATGAACGCTTACCGTTTCCTGCCTGCACGTAAAAGCCGAAGTCATTATAAATTTTGGTGCCAAATATCTCGGCCACAGAATCACCAGCAGTCTTTTCCAACAGCTTCAATTTCTTTTCTTCAGGCAGTTAGGCAGTGATTAACCTGCGGTGGAAGCGGTCAATCTCCCAGTCTTCCGTGTGAGGGGCTTCAGGCACAGGACGCACGAAATCCAGTTCAACGACGGCGAAGGGGCGAATGATCAGACGGTCATTCTTACGCACCAATGTGGTTATCCTGGAGCAGCCCGAAGAATCGCTCAGCCGATTTCTTGGTGAAACCGATGGTGTAGATTTTCATAGCGGGCCTCGCTCAGCTAAAATAGAGGGGGTTGCCGAGCTTCAATCTTCTTTGGCATGAGTTCGGCTTTGTCGACGCTCCCGTCGGCACGGATGTGCCATACGGTAACGTCGCCCTTCAAGAGGGTTCGAGCGATCAGGTGATGGCGGTGACATTGCATGGGGTCTTCTTCACTGCACATAATGGCGGTCAATCGGCCGGCAGCAATCTGAAGCAGGCGCTCGATACCGCGTTGGTACCAGTCACGCTTCATCACTTCGCCATAGTCAACTAGCTTCAGGTAGTCGGCTCTGCCCTCGGGCACTACGCCATTTTTGTAGCAAGTAGGATCGGTGGGGCGACCGCCCAGGTGCTCGCCAGCGAAGATATAGTCAATATTCGCGTAAGCCATCGTGTGTTTGAACGAGTCGCAGTTGAACTGGGGGTTGAAGCGACTATAGGGCTGGCTGCGCACGTCTACCACGACCCGGATGTGATTTGGGCGTGTTCAAAATGGGTTGTAGGGGCGGGTCTTCCCCAGAGGGGACCTGCGGGTGCACCCGCCCTGGACACCCGCACCCGCAGGTCCCCTCTGGGGAAGGGGTGTCCCTACAACTGAAATTGAATGCACCCATGTGATTTTCCTTAAGCAGACTTAAGGAATCGTCCATGGTCAGGGTACTGTGATCGATGGTGTACAGCTCAGGTTTTTTCAGGGTTATAGCACAACTCTTTGGCAGTAGTGAGGGAGGATCAAACTGCCAGCAGTAAATCCGCCAGGGAGAACTCGCGAGCCAGTCGAGTCATCAGGCGAGCATCTCCGCCGACCTGGAGGTAGAGAGTCACCGGAGGGCGAGTGATTATGTTCCACACCAATTTACCCAGATCGTCCGGCAACTCGGTCGGGTCCCGGAGCGGCAACCACTTGCCTTCACGTTCCAAGGTTAGCAAGTCCGAGAAGCCAATAACGGTCATACCCACCGCTTCACCGGTATGCGGATCGTAACGCAACACAATATTATCGTTGAGCGATACAGTTGAGGCCTGGCGATTTGAGACAAAAGATATATACAGAATGTCACCTTCTTCATCATAAGCCATATGAATATCTCGCATAGTTGTCACCTTTTCTCGACACGATAATCTTGATAGGCTGTTACTATGAATCGTTCACCTGCGGCTGGTTTCATAATGACAATTGCAACAATGCAGTTATACTCGTGTGAAACCAGGCTATCAAACCAGCGAATGTACCGATAGCGTTGAGGGTTCAATGGATCTTGCCAGCGCCGCCCTGATCCAACGGTATCACGGAGTTCCTCGAAAAACTCGGTCATCTCCGAATGATACAATAAAACGTGATCATACCACCGCTCCCATGTCAAGTATACCTCGTCCCCGTAGCGGTCTCGGACGGTCCAGGCCTTGCCGGATTGTGTCATCGTTGACCCTCGCTACCCGATTTCAAGACTATTGTAACACAGAGAGGTAATAACGCAAGTGAAAATCCGTCTTGCTGCCAGAAATGACGCCCCCGCTGCCGTTGGCCTGATGGCCCAACTGGCCGAGTTCAGCCACGGTCAGGTAGATGCCGGCGTGGAAGAACGCTTCCGGGCGATGCTCGAGCTGCCCACCCACGCTATTTTCGTCGCCGAAGATGAGCGGGAGCAGGTGATAGGTCTGCTGACTATCAGCCAGCGCTGGACGCTGTGGCACATCGGTCCCTGTGCCCTCATCGAAGAGCTGGTGGTAGACGAGGGAGCACGCGGTCAGGGCGTGGGGCGCGCCCTCATGCAGGCCGCCATCGACTGGGCCAGGGCTCAGGGATGCAGCGAGATCGAAGTCAGCACCGAGGCAGATAACCTCAAAGCCCAGGCTTTCTACCGGGGATTGGGCTTTGACAGTGTGGCACTCTTGTTGGAGTATGAGTTAAATTAGAGACACCTTCGCGCCTCACTCTATTGACCCTTAGTCCTCTTGTAGAAGGACTAGACAGCTTGCCTCGAAGAAGGGGCAAATCTAGCGAACCAAAGGAGGTTCCCCCATGTCCGAACGTAAGAAAGTAACACTCCCCACGCTCTTCAAAAAAATGACCGATGGCGAGCCTATCACCATGCTCACCTGCTATGACTATCCCACTGGCTATTTCCAGGAACAGGCAGGGATTGACATGGTGCTGGTGGGCGATAGCCTGGGCATGACCATGCTCGGCTACGAAAGTACCCTGCCAGTGACCATGGACGACATGATCCGCCACGCCCAAGCCGTGCGGCGCGGCACTCCCAACGCCTGGCTCATCGGCGATATGCCTTACATGAGTTACCAACCCTCGGTAGAGAGCGCCATTCGCAACGCCGGCCGCTTTATGGCCGAGGCTGGCTGCGACGCCATCAAGCTGGAAGGGGGCGTCGAGATGGCCGACCGGGTGGCCGGCATCGTGGCCGCCGGCATCCCCGCCATGGGCCACCTGGGGCTGACGCCGCAGAGCGTCAGCGCGCTGGGCGGCTTCCGGGTGCAGGGCCGGGGCGCGCTCCAGGCGAAGAAGATCATAGACGACGCCAAAGCGCTGGAGGAAGCTGGCGCCTTCGCCATCCTGCTGGAAATGGTCCCCGACCGGGTCTGCCAGATCATCACCGAGCGGGCCGAAGACTGCATCATCATCAGCCTGGGCTCTGGGCCCGACGCCCACGGCCAACTCCTCATCTATCACGACATGTTTGGACTCTACCCCCGCTTCAAGCCCCGCATGGCGAAGGTCTACGCCGATGCCGGCCAGGCCATCCTCAACGGACTCAAACAATACGTGGCAGAAGTCACTAACAAGACCTTCCCTCAGCCCGAAAATTGGTTCGGCATCAAGGACGAAGAATACCAAGAACTGCTCCAACTATTGGACAAGAATTGACAAAGGACAAATGTTGACGAAGGACGGAGGACGAAGGACGAAATTGGCCACTCGTCCTCCCCCATTCGGGGGACCTATAGGTTCATCCTCCGTCACTGAACAAGGAGGCATCCAATGGACGACAACCTCAGAGACCGGCTGAGAATCGCCTCGGACCGGCTGGATGAGATCAACACCCTGCTGCTCGATCCCGACAGCCGGGTTATCAGCGACTTTCTGGCCGTGGTCGAAAAATACGGCAGTGCTGAAGAGATCAACCGCAAAGCTGAGGAGGCTCGAAAACTCCCCAACCTGATGGCCCGGCTGAAGGAGATCAACT
>CAYTNQ010000146.1:0-11424 GCA_964439175.1 uncultured Anaerolineales bacterium
TCATGGCTTCGTCAAACTTGTCGGTTTGAGGCGGAGCTTCGTTAGGTAGTTACTAATAAATTAACATTTGTGGAAATGGAGAGAGGTTGTGAATATCGACACGCATGGACACATCGTTGTGCCTCAGATTCTGCGTTCAGGGGCCCACCCTGAAAGTTGGCGACCCGAAATCACGCGGCACCCTGATGGTGGGCAGATAGTCAGTAATGATCGCTTCGTGAATGGCCCTGTGCTACGGGAACTCGTGGATCTGCCTCGGGTCATTGAGCATATGGATGCCGTTAAAGTAGATGTGATGGCCATCTCGCCTCCACCGTTCCTTTTCTTGTGGTATTTAGACAGTTCAACCGGACTTGAGGCTTGCCGTTTGCAGAACGATGGCCTTGCCGAAGCGGTGGACAAGTACCCAAAGCGTTTCGTTGGCATGGGCGTTGTACCTTTACAGGCTGTAGATCTGGCTGTGAAGGAACTGGAGCGAATAGTGCGGGACTTGAAGATGCCAGCCGTAGAGGTCCCCAGCCATATTGAAGGCGACTATCTTGGCCACAAGCGCTTCTGGCCTTTCTGGGAAGCCGTCGAGGATCTGGACGTTTTCGTCTTTGTGCATCCTGATGAGCCGTACAACATCGGCATTGACCGGATGAATGAGTATTATTTGCATAATCTGCTGGGGAATCCCATTGATACCGCACGCTGCATTGCCGATGTCGTCTTTTCGGGGCTGCTGGAGACTTACCCGCAGTTAAAGATTTTGTTCGCTCACGGAGGCGGCGCATTCCCCTACATCAGGGGCCGCTACGAACATGGCTGGAATGTGCGGGCGGAGCCGAAGGTCAACATTAATCGGCCACCCGACGAGTATATCAAGCTTCTGTACTTCGACACGATCACCCACTGGGACCGGGCACTCGAGTTCCTGGTCGATACGGTGGGAGCTAACCATGTGGTGGTTGGGTCGGACTATCCCTTCGACATGGGATCGGCTGAGCCGGTGTGCTTCGTAGAGGGGGTGCAGGGTATCTCGACGGACGATAAGAAGAAAATCCTGAGTGAGAACGCGAGCAGGCTGCTAAAGCTCGGTGCGGAGAGTTGAGTTGGCGCGAAACCTGAGTAGTTACCTCCCTCAGACCAGAAGGAGAGTCATAGCGAACAGAAGAAAGGAGGTTATCACTGGCAGAACCTACGTGAAGGTCTCAGCGAGATTGAACAGTCGGCAATTCCCAACAGTGCATCTGTAAAGCAAAGATCAAGGAGGATCGTGATGAAATACGAATTCGATACCAGCTATAGGATTGACAACTATGGTGTCGGCATGATGGGAACCGATTGGGGCGAGCGGATCGACTTCAATCGCATGCGCAGAGATAGACTCCAGAAAGCGAAGGATGCCATCGAAGGGAATGAAGTTGATGTCCTGATCGCGGCCCGCTGGGAAAACGTCCGGTACTTGACCGGCCACCGCACCCATATGTGGCCTGTCATGTGGTGGGGACTTACGCAGTCCGTGCTCCTGCGTGGTGCGCCCAATGCGCTACTCTACACTATGGACGAGGAGCATGTCGAGGCGCGTATGCCGTGGATGGAGGGGTGGTGGCGCCACGCCCCGGGTGCCGGCCTCGAAGATGAGATTGAGACCGAGCGGTGGGCCCAGGCAGTCTTGAAGGAAATCGCGGAGTTTGGGCTCACCCCCAAGCGGATTGCCGTGGACGCCTGGTCCCCTGCCATGCATGCGGTGCTTCCGAAGGTGTTCGGTGAGACTTATCCCGGTGTCGAGTTCGTGAACGGCCAGACAGTCCTGCTAAACGCCAGGCAGATCAAGACGGATGACGAGATCGCTTGCCTCCGGATCGCTGATCAGATGACGATTCGCGGTATGGCGGCTGCTCGCAAGCTGATCCACGAAAGGCCGGGGATCAAGGAATGCGAGGTGCTGTCTGCAGCCTTCAAGGAGATGTACGACATGGGCAGCGAGTGGACCCAGTGCTCCAATATCGTCTGTTCTGGCCCGTACACTTTCCCCTACCGACGCATGACTTCCGATCGTATGATCGAGCCGGGTGACTTCGTCATCGTCGATATTGGCGCGTGTTTCAACGGCTACTGGGGTGATTTTACCCGAGTATGGATCGCTGGCGGGGTCAAGCCATCCCGAGAGCAGAAAGACGTATTCCAGACGTCCTATCGGGCTCTGCAAGAGTCGATCAAGAAGCTCAAGGAAGGCAACACGACGTGGGATGTGTGCAAGGCCGCCATCGACACTGGGGGTCTGCACGGAGGCTTCCTTGGTCACGGGGATGGGCTGGGCGCAGCCGAGCCGCCCTGGATCGCCACATATTCTAAGGACGCCCCCATTGAGTTGAAAAATGGTATGGTCTTCTCCATCGAGCCGTTTGCCGGCAAGAGGGGAGTTGGCGGCGTGCGATTGGAGGAGAACGTAGTCGTCCGACCGGATGGGCCAGAGATCCTGAGCAAGTTTCCGTACGAGGAAAGCTTGTTCGACTGAGCCCTCGGCCCTAAGGGATGGTTCAGCACCTCGGTGCGCTATGAACCATCCCTTTAGTCTTTGTGTCTACGATCAAGCGTTCATAGAGTGAGTGCGCCGATCCGGGTCTGTCGAAAGGAAGAACCAAACATGGCACCAAAATATACTTCGGGAAGCACATATCAATGATCGTGTCTTCAGCGAAGTGGTCGTAAGGGCCTTTCATGCATGCATGCACATCTCGTTCCAGGAGGAAGAAATGAGGATCGTGGATATCAATCAACTACCTAAGGTTGTGCTGCCAAAGCACTACGGACATTTCTCACAAGAGATCCGTGGACCCAATACGGGCAACGCTGAGATATCGGTGCTGTTTTGTGGGATGAACGCCAATGGTGGGGCCGAAATGCACACCCATGATAAGCAGGAGCATATTTTCTACGTTCTGGAGGGAGAAGTCCAGGTCAATGATGGCGAGCGTACGCATGTGGTCTCCGCGGGACAGGCAATGGTCATCGAGCCGGGCGATCCCCATGAGGTCACTGGGACCCGCAAGGGCGTTGATGCCAGGTATGTCGTAATCACGATTCCTCCTGCATGGGTCGGTGCTGAGTAGGCACTGTCCACGTGAGAAGCCACCTTCTAGATTGGGACAGGAGACGACTTGTCCTACTTCTTGGGGGCTACAGTGCCAAAATGTGTATTGCTGATAGTGAAATCCAGCTTGACGAAGCGATTCGCATATGGTATAATGTATTTTGTATTTCGTGTACAAAACGCGGCCTATACTCGATTGTCTTCCCCGAATCTCCAACCCGGTGATCAGCCTGCTAAGAGGTTGATATGGACGACTGGACCACGGACACGAGCTTGCCGGTGCTGACCCGCGAAGAATATGTCGCCAAGATGCTGCGCGAAGCGATCTTGCGAGGTGACTTCAGGCCAGGCGAGAGGCTTGATCAGAGCAGGATTGCAGAACGCTTGAGAGTCAGTCGCACCCCGGTACGCAATGCCCTGCTCATCCTCTCCAACGAAGGGCTGGTCGACATGACCCCCCACGCTGGTGCTGTGGTTTCGGAAATCCCACCTGAGGAGATCGAAGAGATCTTTTTCATCAGAAAAGTGCTCGAAGGCATAGCTGTACGTCTGGGTGCGCAGCGGATGACGCCCAATCACTTAGACACACTGAAGGATATCTTAAGGGAACTAGACGCAGCGAGTGATCTTGACGAATGGTTGGCACTCAACAAGCGATTTCATTTCTACATTTATAAACTGGCTGGCAGACCTCGCCTTCTTTCCCTCATTGCCAGCATCCACGATATTACCCTTCCCTATAGCCGACGATATATCGACTCTGAAGAACACAAGCGGGCCGCCCGACTAGGTCACCAGCGCATCCTGCAGGCATGCGTATGGGGAGATGGACAGCTTGCACAAGAGGCCATGCAGCAGCACCTGGAGGTTGTGTGCAAGGGCGTGTTGGGATCACGCATGGAATTCGCTTTGGACTGAGAGTAGAAGCAGTTCCCAGTAACTCACATAAAGGAGGTAAAGAAATGGGATACGAGTTAGACACGAGTTTCATTGGCAAGCCGCACGAATGGGATCCAAGACGCGTTTACAGCCAGACGGGAGCGGATTGGCAGTACCGCGTCGATTTTGACCGCCTCCGCAAGGAACGCCTACAGCGGGCACGCGATGCTATGCAGGAGGCAGACCTGGGAGCCTTGGTTCTCTATGCTGGCGCCAACGTGCGCTACGTGACGGGTTCCTACCAGGGCAACTGGAAGTACAATATTGACATTCGCTACTGCGTGTTGCCGGCTGATGGCGAACCGATCCTCTTTGAGACGGCGGGTTCGGATCTGCAATGTGCCAAGATCGACCTTCCGTGGATGGAAGAGCGGATCCGACCAGCGATCACATGGAAGTGGGCCGAGGGCGCAGTGCCTTACATGTCGGGTCGAATGGCCGACAGTGTGGTCGAGGTGCTGAAAGAGCACGGCGTCCAGAACGAACGGATCGGGATCGACAATGTTGACATGGCGGCTTTGCAGGCCTTTGAAGAGCGCGGCATCAAGTTGGTGAATGCCTGGCCGGTGATGTCCAAGGCGCGGGTGATCAAGACGCGGGATGAGATCGAGTTGCTCAAGCAGGCCTCCAGTATTGGCGATGCAGCTATGTGGAAGATCAAATACGAGTGGCTCAAGCCCGGCGTGCGCGAGCGCGACATCGAGGCTAAGGTCCACGAATTTATGCTCTCTCAGGGCTGCGAGATCATCTACGACATCATCGTCGCTTCTGGCGGCAATACCAGCCCCTACCGCCGCTGGGCTACCGACAAGATCATCCGCCAGGGGGACCTGGTGATCGTGGACATCAACGCTGTGGGGCCCTCGGGGTACTTTGTCGACTTTGTGCGCTGCTTCAAGGTTGCCGGCAAGATGACGCAGCAGGAGATCGGCCTCTATCGTGAGGTGTACGACTCAATGTACGCCGGGATCGAGCAGTTGCGGCCGGGCAATACGACGGCCGATGTGGCCGCCGCCTTTCCCGAGTACGACGACGACAAGTACGGGACGGTGACGTTGCAGCAGTTTGCTCATAGCATTGGCATCACCCTGTATGAGGGCATGTGGATCTCTCGGGCCTACTCGCTCGACTATCCGGCTGAGATCAAAGAAAACATGTATTTTGCCATTGAGACCTTCGCCGGGCACCCGAATCTGCCGCAGACTTGCCGCTTGGAGGAGAATGTGCTGGTTACGGCGGATGGCCCGGTGATCTTTACCATGGTGGAACACATGGAGGAGGCGGTAGGTAACCGATGAGCAGGCCACTAGTCGCTATCACCGATTCGGTCTTTCCGACACTGGAACCGGTTGAACGGGTGCTGGCCGAGCTGGATGCAGAGGTGCAATTGGCGGCAGAGCCGACGCCCGAGGCAATCCTGGATGCTGCTCGCGCGGCGGACGGGTTGCTGGTCACCTACGCCCAGGTGACAGGGGATATCATCCACCAACTGGAGCGCTGCCAGGTCATCGCCCGCTTTGGTATCGGGGTAGACAACGTTGACATCGCGGCAGCCACGCAGAAGGGTATCGTCGTGACTCGGGTGCCGGACTATTGCATTGACGAAGTCTCGGATCACGCGCTTGGCCTCCTGTTTGCCCTGGCCCGCAAGATCCCCCTTGCCAACCAGCAGGTACACGCAGGGACATGGTCCGTCGATACGGTGACCCCCATCCATCGCCTGAGGGGGCGCACCCTCGGGCTTGTAGGCTTCGGCCAGATTCCGCGTGCCCTGGCGCCCAAAGCCCAGGCATTGGGCCTTACCGTCATCGCCTACGATCCCTACATTTCTAAGGAGACGATGGGGTCTATGGGGGTGAGGCAGGTAGGTTTTGAGGAACTGCTCCAGAAATCTGACTACGTCTCTGTCCATGCGCCCCTGACATCCGACACGCATCACATGTTCAACCGCGAGGCATTCCGGAAGATGAAACCGGAGGCCGTGCTGATCAACACCGCTCGTGGGCCATTAGTAGACGGGGCGGACCTGGCCGAGGCGTTGAATGCGGGTGAGCTGGCAGGAGCGGCTCTGGATGTTCTGGAGCAGGAACCGCCCGCGGCTGATTCTCCACTCGTGGGACGCAGCGACGTCATCTTGACCCCGCACACCGGGTTCTACTCGATGGAGTCGTTGGTGGATCTACAGACCAAGGCAACTCAGGAAGTGGTCCGCGTGCTGCGAGGGGAGAGACCGCGCAATCCGGTCAATCCCGAAGTCCTGCCTGGGACCTAACAGAACAGAATCGAGGTTAAGGTTAAGGTACGATGCTCTTGGAGGAATCTTTACCATGAGCGAGCAACCAGCCTTAGCCTTCCCGGCCCGCTGCCCCGTCCCGCGCCAGGCGCGAGCCAGGACGGGCAACCTTAACCTCAACCTCAACCTTAACCTCAACTTTAACCTTAATAGGATACTCTTGGAGGAATCTCTACTATGAGCAAGCAACCTTGGAAGACAGACAAGTGGTTCGTCAGCCCATGGAACTTTGCCGACGAGGTGCGAGCAGATTTCAAATTCTCAGATCAGATCAAGATTCACGACATCACCCTGCGGGACGGCGAACAGCAGACAGGCATTGTCTTCACTATGGACGATAAGATCCGGATCGCCGAGGCACTGGCCGAGGCTGGGATCCACCGCATCGAGGCGGGCATGCCGGCTGTGTCGGCGGCCGACGAGGCGGCGATACGGGAGATCGTGAAGCGGAACCTCGGTCCCGAGATCTTCGCCTTTTCCCGGTGTATGATCGACGATGTGAAACGGGCGCTTGACTGTGGCGTGGATGGTGTGATAACGGAAATTCCCGCAAGCGAGCACCTGATAGAATATGCGTACAAATGGCCGATGGATAAGGCGATCGATCTATCCATTCGGGCCACAAACTTTGCCCACGAGCAAGGTCTCAAGGTGGTCTTCTTCCTCATCGACTTCTCACGGTCAGACATCAACTGGGTGCTGGATCTGGTCACGCGTGTAGCGGATGAGGGGCACATGGACTCGCTGGCGTTGGTGGACACCTTTGGGGTCGTTTCGCCTCACGCCATGCGCTACTTCGTGCGGCACGTACAGGCGCGCATTGACAAACCGCTAGAGGCCCACTTCCATCAAGACTTTGGCGTAGGCGTGGCCAACACCCTCATCGCGCTGGCAGAGGGAGTAGAGGTAGCGCACACCACGGTCCTAGGCGTCGGCGAGCGGGCCGGCAACGCGCCGTTGGAGGAACTGGTGACGGCTTTGCTGACGATGTACGGGGTGGACGTAGGCATCGACTACTCGAAGCTGTACGGTCTGGCCAGGCTGGTTGAAGAGCTTTCCGGTCACAGGGTGCCGACCAACAAACCAGTGGTGGGCGATCAGTTATTCCAAATTGAGTCTGGGATCGTCACCAGTTGGCTGCGGAATGTGGGCCACGAGCATGTGACCGAGGTCTTCCCCATCCACTGGGAGTTGGTGGGCCAGCAGCCCGGCGGGTCGGCGTTGGGCAAGGGGAGTGGCGTGGATTCGGTCAAGATATGGCTCGAGACGATCGGCGTCGAACTCAGCGACGACCAGGCGATGGATGTGTTGCTGAAGGTCAAGCAGTTCGCCCTAGACAACAAGCGTCTCCTGAACAAAGATGACTTTCGCAAGCTCGTAGACGAGGTCGCCGGCTGAGAAGACGCATAATCTGCGTGGCGAAACTGGAGGGGCTGTTGTTCTTGACAAAGGCTGGTGGCTGAGGATGGCTGCATCTGCGTCAAGCAAGGCCGTGAATGTTATGAGAGCGATTCGGAGCCGACCTTGCCTTGAACGCACATAATGAGGACGTGTGTGCCCAGGTGCTCGACTTCACGCATGGGGCGGGGGCAGATGCGGTTCTTGATTTTGTGGCCGAGCCCGATTCGGTGAAGATGGGCCTGTGTATGCTGAAGCGTGGCGGCGTGCTGACCCTGGTCGGACTCGCACCCAATAGGCCCTTCACGGTAGATTCGGTCGATATGGTTTTGTCGGAGAAGCGAATCGTCGGGAGCCGTACCAGTTCCAAGCAAGACCTGGTGGAGGTGATCCGGTTGGTGGAGCAGGGTAAGATCACGCCGGTCGTCAGCCAGCGCTACAAACTGGAAGATGTGAACGAGGCTCTCGACGCGCTGCGCAGGGGAGAAGCGATGGGGCGAATCGTCGTCGTCCCGTAGGAGGAGAGCCGTGAAGGTTGAGGGGTACCGAATCCATGCCTGGGGCGGAGAACTCCAATGGGAGTCGTTTGAGGTCCCGAGCCCCGGTCCCGGGCAGGCGTTAGTCCGTGTTGAAGCCTGCGCCATCGGCCTGACGGTACTGAACTGGATGCGGGGTGACCTGGGCAACGATCCAGCTTTGTTGCCTCGGGTGCCAGGTCACGAGATTGTCGGCTGGGTCGAAGCGGTGGGTGAGGGAGTGGCTATGCCTGCGCCGGGCAACCGAGTGGTGGCCTACGTCTATCTATCCTGCGGCCATTGCAGGCCATGCCTTTCTGGTCAGGATTCGATGTGCGTGAATCTGGCCGGTTACGTCAGTGTTCACTGCGACGGCGGGTATGCACCGTACGTGCTGCTCCCAGCGCGGAACCTGCTGCCGCTGCCTACCTCGATCCCAGCTACACAGGCGGTGGCGATTCCGGATGCCATCGCTTCGCCTCTGCACATGGTCAGGACGCGAGCAAACGTGCGGCCTGGTGACCGGGTGGCCATCATTGGCGCAGGTGGGGGGTTGGGGCTGCACATGGTTCAGATCGCCCGTCTGTTTGGCGCCGAGGTTGCCGGTCTGGAGATCAACGTAGACAAGCATACGGCGATCGCAGAAGCGGGAGGTCAGCCGGTGCACTCCCCCGCATTCGATGGGCTGGAACCGGATGTGTTCCCGGGTGGGAGACGGCCATCAGTGGTGATCGACCTTGTGGGCCAGCCGCAGAGCCTGGCGTGGGGTCTGCGGGCGCTGGTGCCGGGCGGGCGGATGGTGCTCCCGACCACCTTTCACAGCATCGACTTTCCGGTGGAGCCGCGCGAGATGGTTCTGCGCCAACTGACCTTGTTGGGTTCCCGTTATGCATCAAAGGCGGAGGTGGTGGAAGCCGCCGAGTTCGTTGAGGCGGCCCATATTCGGCCGGTCGTCACCCAGGTTGTTTCCCCACAAGACATCCACAAGGTCCACCGCGCGCTTCAAGAGGGTTCCCTGGTTGGGCGTGCGGCCCTGCAGTGGACGAATTAGGAGGTGAGAGGTTCCTATGGATGCATCGTTCTGGGTCCTGCAGATCCTGAATGGGCTGACGCTGGGTGCCCTACTGTTCCTGGTGGCCAGTGGCTTTACGCTGATTTTTGGCTTGATGCGTATCGCCAACCTGACCCACGGAGTCTTGTATTTACTGGGGGGCTACCTGGCGCTGACCCTCGTCAGGGCTGGAGGCAGCTTCTGGCTTGGGGTGCTCCTCGCCAGCGTATCGATGGCAATCCTTGGCGTTTTGATCGAGCGGGTGTTCCTGCGCAGGCTGCGCGGACAGGCTCTGGCCGAAGTGCTCATCACCGTAGGTATTGGCTTTATCATCGCTGACTTTTGCCTGATGACCTGGGGTGGTGACCCGCTGACGATCCGGGCGCCTGGCATCGTCAGCGGCACGGTGACCCTTGTGGGCATCAGCTACCCCCGCTTCCGGCTCTTCACTCTGGCGCTTGGTGCCGTACTGGCCGTCGGTATGTGGTTTCTGCAATACCGGACGCGGCTGGGTGCCATCGTGCGCGCGGGTGTGGACGATGGGGAAATGGTCTCGGCGTTGGGTATCAACCTCCCCATGGTGCTGACGGCTGTCTTCCTCCTGGGCGCTGCGTTGGCCGGGTTGGCCGGGGCCATCGGAGGCAATTTTCTGAGTCTCTACCGCGGGGCCGACCGGGAGATCCTCCTGTTTGGCCTGGTGGTCGTCATCATCGGTGGCATGGGCAGCCTGGAGGGAGCCGTGGTCGGCAGCCTGTTGGTGGGCCTGGTGGATGCCTTTGGTAAGGCGTTAGTCCCGGACTTTGCCTACTTTACGCAGTTCGGGCCGATGGTGCTGATGCTGGCCTTGCGCCCCTGGGGCCTGTTCGGACGAAAGGAATAGTCGACATGCGCTGGATAAAGATCGGAACCGGAGCTGTCTTGATGGCCTTTCTGCTCATCGCCCCGCATATCCTGGGCCCCTTCTACCTGCGCGTGGTGACAGAGATCCTCATCTGGGGTGTGCTGGCCATGGCCATCAACATCCTCGTGGGCTACACTGGGTTGGCGCCGTTCGGGCAGGCGGGTATCTTCGGCACGGCGGCCTATGTCGTGGGCTACATGGTAGTGAAAGCGGATGTCACACAGTGGTACCTTACGCTGCCGGCCGGACTCTTGGGCGCGACGCTCATCAGCGTGATTTTTGGCGCCATCGCCATCCGCACCACCGGACTCTACTTCCTGATGATCACACTGGCAGAGGGTATGATCGTGTGGGGCCTGGCCTACCGCTGGGCGGCTGTGACCGGGGCCGAGAACGGCCTGCGCGGTATTCACCGGCCGGACTTCATCGGCCAGTTCTCGGTCTACTACTACGTTGTATTGGCAGTCGTGGTGCTCATCACCCTGGTGATGTACCGCGTGGTGAACTCACCATTTGGGCTCACTCTGCAGGGCATCCGCGAGGGTGAGCGGCGCATGCAAGCGCTCGGCTACAACGTGCCCTTACACAAGTTCCTGGCCTTCGTACTGGCCGGATTTTTCTCCGGCGTGGCCGGCGTCCTCTATGTATACTATAACAACTTTGTGAGCCCTGCTGCCGTCGACTTTTCCCGCTCAGCCGAGGAGCTGCTGATGGTGATCCTGGGCGGGCCGGGGACTTTTGCCGGTCCCATCATCGGGTCGGCTATCATCACCTTTGTCCGGCACCAGGTCAGTTTGTTCACCGACCGCTGGCTGATGATTCTGGGAGCCATCTACGTCGTCGTAGTCCTGGTCGCGCCGGGTGGCCTGGTGCGCGGCGCTTGGCAGTTCGCCGACTGGGTGAGAGAACGCCGAGCCCCGACCACCCGTGCCTGCGGCCCAAGTGCAGGCAGGGCACCTGAAGCGGTTCCGCGACGGGAGGCAGCGCAGAAGGAAGCGGTTCATGAGCTTTCCGCAGGCGCAGTTCCAGAGGAGCGCTCGACCCTGCATAACGTGTAGGCTCGTGTTGTGTACCGCTGCGCTGGAGTTTCACAAGCCTCGCTTCAACAAACCTCGTTTCAGCAAGCCTCGGGCTGGGAAATCTGGGCTTGCTGAAGACATGAGCTTGGAGAAAGGGGGTGAGAGGATCGATCGGAGCAACTTGGAGCCCACATTGGGCATTTGCTGATCAATCTGTTCAAGAGGAGAG
>CAYTNQ010000147.1:0-11407 GCA_964439175.1 uncultured Anaerolineales bacterium
GAAGCCCATCAAATCGCCACGGCAGTGGACGAGCGCGTCAGCACCCTCGTGCGCAAAGGGGACGTCGTCGTCCACGTGGACCCGGTGCGCCGCTCTGAGGAGAGCCTGTCCCAGACGGTGAGCACTATCGCCGCCCGGCTGGGCCTGCGCACCCACGATGTTCACGCCCACGAAGTGCGCGGCCGCTACTTTGTGGATC
This sequence comes from uncultured Anaerolineales bacterium, assembly GCA_964439175.1. Lineage (GTDB taxonomy): Bacteria > Chloroflexota > Anaerolineae > 4572-78 > NAK82 > CAYTNQ01. The sequence goes on from CAYTNQ010000147.1 coordinate 200, forward strand.
TCCACGTGGAGGTGCCAGCAGAGCTAACTCTGGGCCAGGCCCATGATCGGGTTAGCCATTTGGAGTTGGCGGTACGAGACGAATTGCCCCAGGTTCGGGACATCCACAGCCACATCGAGCCGCTTGCAGCGCCGGTGGCTCCCGTCGCAGCTATGGCCTCAAACGAGGAAGAGGCCCTACGCGCGCAGATTGCGGCTATAGCGAAAGAAGTCCCCGGCCTGCAGGGTTACGACCGACTCCACATCCGGTCCGGCCCCGATGGCTACGATGTAGCCTTTCACTGCCTGGCCGATCCCGACCTGTCTGTCACACAAGCTCATCGCCTGGCCGACGAGGTAGAAAAGCGGATTCAGACCAGGATACCAGGTATCAGCCGGGTACTTGTCCACGTGGAGCCGGAAGGCGAAAGCTGACGTAACTACTCATCTCGCCGGCGTGTGTACCTGGCGATGAAATTATGGGGGATCGTTTATCCTCCTAGTACAGCCGGGCCGAAGTAAGCCAACAGTTTGTAGTAGCGACTTCAGTCGCTTTACCAGCCAAAAACGACTAAAGTCGTTACTACGAACTATAGGTCCATTTACGCCGCGATGTACTAGTACCAATACCGATTGGCTCAAATGACCCAATACCAGGCGTGTAGCGGCAACCCTTCCCCAGAGGGGACCTATCGGTGCGGTTGCCTGACCTAGGGTAGGGGCAAGCCCTACCCCTACAAGAGGGCTTATTTGAACGGTATTGCTCCTAGTACTACAACCGTACATGTCTGGCGGCATGGCTACCTCAAAAGCACCTGGGTCAGACTCTATAAATGGCTCGAGCCCAGGTCGTGTAGCACGTCAAAGACAGGCACTAACACGTCGTAGGCGTCCAGGAAGACCGGATAAAGGCGCTCGTACTCGGCCTGGGCCTGCAGATCCGGCGTGTGGCGGTCCACGATCTCGATCAAGTGGTTGACCACCGAGAAATCGCGAAATAATCCTATCCCCACACCACCAGCCACCGCCGCGCCGAGGGAAGTGGCCTCATCAAGCAAGCGCGGCCGCTGCTTCAGGCGTAATCTCACCAATCACATCCGTCGAATTATGAACCTCGGGCAACAAACGAGGGTCAAGGTCAATGGCGTCCAGAATCTCCTCGGACCACGCGCCGCCCTCCAGATTGTACAGGCTCATGCCGCTGGCATCCGAGCGGTCGGTGACGAACGCGCCCGTCATGCGGTGGGCGACGTAATCCTTGACGTGTAGGAACTTGTGTGCTTGAGCGAACACATCGGGCTCGTGATCACGCACCCACATGATCTTTGCACCGCTGTAGGTGGGGCTGATGCGATGACCTGTGATATGATAGACTCGTTCCTCTTTTTGGGGACAGACCCAACCTCCCCTTACTCGTTGTCTTGGGCGTGAGATTATGCTATACTTGGGCTGGCCAGATAGGTGCTTTTAACTCTGACCGGACAACCGAAGCCTTCTTTTTAGCTCCCGCCAGAGAAAGGCAACTGTGGTATGAAGAGAACCGTTACAGGCAGCGAAGTCGTCCTCTGGCTTTTGCTGGTTGTCTCTGTCATTGCAATTGTCACCTCTGTGGGCCTGGCCTTGATCTATTCCTCTGAGTACAACTTCCTCTACGTCCCTTTTGCTTCCTGGTTCGTCTTTGGCTTGAGTGGGATGATTCTGACCCTGGCTGGTATTGTGCTCTACCTTTGGCGCCGGTTCCGAAAGGTTAACCAGGAATTGGTTGACCTGAGAAAGGAACCTCTCGATGAAGATATCCCTGTGATCTATGGACATAAATACCTCGACAAGGCTGAATTTGTGACGACTATTCAGAGCCTGTTCCGACGTCCTCCCGATATCAAATATGTTCATGTGAAACCTTTGCCAGGTGGATACGGAGGCAGTACGACAGTATTAGCCGAGCTCCAGCGGCAGCAGAGCGATGACTCTCTACCCCGGACTTTTGTCGTTAAGTTAGGTGACAGACGCGAGATGGTTGATGAGTACGACAAGTTCCACAACTACGTGCTCGGGCATCTGAGTCATGCGGCCAGGTTCTTCAGGCATGCCGAGTGGGGTAGCGTTGCCGGGATTGCTTATGAGTTTGTGGGCCTGGACCCCGACGACGAAATACAGAGCTTTTATCAATTCTACCAGGGTTATGCGGCCGTTGAGGTATCGGAGCTGGTCGGGGAGATCTTTTCACAGTTGGGCCGGGCGTGGTATAAGAACGGGCGGATAGACCGTTCGAACCTCTACCACGAATATAACCTGTTGAACAAGAAAAAAGAACTCATTATCGGGCGCGTGGAAGAAATCATCGACGAAGGTGATCCCTGTCGCATCAACTTCGCGGCCGTAGAAGGGCGGTTACGGCCCAAATTAAAGCCCAGCTTTTGTCCCGACGTGGACATCCCCTGGCATGATCCCGTGGCATTTCTCCGAATGTGGCCGGACAGAAACCTGGGCGTCCCTACGCCCCGGACTGTAGTCCACGGCGATCTCCACGCACGGAATATATTGGTTGAAATTGGAAGGGACAGCCAGAAGCATCTCTGGTTCATAGACTTTTCTCACACCGGCAACGGGTTGTCGGCGGATCGCACCCGCGAAGCGATCCGTGACGGCGCACCAATCGACCCCGATCGAGGGCACACGCTACGCGATTTTTGCCGACTTGAAGCCGAGGTCAAGTTCATCCTGACCAGACTGCAAGGCGAAGACGATTTACGGCTGGCGGTAGTGTTCGAAAGAGAGTTAATGAGCTGCGGGCTGGCACTCTACGACTTGCCGGTGGCCGCCCCGCTCCTTGATGCTTTGATAGACGAGCGATTCCGGAGGGCGTGGCAAGTTATCAGGGAGATTCGTCACCAGGCAACTGCGTACTTGACCAACGCGGATGACTTGCGTCCCTACTACTTGAGCCTGCTCAACGCAACCTTGCCCATAGTGTATTATCATCCGGATCAGTTTGTGAATGAAGCATGCGAGCGGCAGCAGAAACGCTATGCGTTCATCTCGGCCGGGATGCTGTGCAGCCAACTTTAAAAGGTTGGGAGACTTGAGTTAGTCTCCCGGATTAAATCTGTAACCTACGCCTCGGATGGTTTCTACGCAGGTGTACGAGGGGTTGTTTGTCATCCGCTGCACGGGAGCATCCAGTATCCCTCTTAGCCGTTTGACCAGTTGAGATAAGGCTGCATCCGTGACGCCAAGTGCTTCATCCCCGTAGACACGAGAGATGATCTGCTCGGCGGGAAGTACTTGCCCCGGCGCCTCGGTGAGGGACAACAGCAAAGCAAACAGCTTGGGCGGCAGCGTTATCGATTCCTCTCTTGTTGGCGTCTCTATGCGTACCTGATTGGGGAACATGGCCGTGATACGAATCGCACCGGAGACAGCAGCCTTAACCCCATGTACAAAGGCTTCGAACAGCGGGCAAAAGATGCTCACTTCCAGGTCGCCGTGGTCCCTTTTCTCCCTGACCAGTACCCCATTCTGTTCCAGGTATGCCACACAGGCGCTGTCCACCAATTGGGGCGAAGGAATGCCTCGGGCGGCGCGGAGCAGCAGTTCTTGCTCTTCCGGCATCAGGTCATTCCAGAGTTCCTGGCACAGATTGGTGATCTTCTCTGATCGGAGCAATTGCCGGGCGATATCTTCTCCTGGCAGAGTGGTATCAACCTCCCCACTCCCTAGCAACTCACAGGCATTTTTCAGAAAACCGGGATGTCCGCCAGTGCACGCGATTAGTGCCTCTCGCTGGGCCGCATCAAAGGTGATGCCCAATCTCGCCTCGTCGCGCTGGATCGAGTCCAGGGCGTCTTTAATGCTGAGGGGCCCAATGGCACAGCCATCATCCAGCAATTCGTGCAGTTCGTGGAGATGTCCCATGGGTCTGCGGGTGACAAAGATAAAGGAGAGATTGCCCTTGGGCCGGGCGTTTCTGAGGTGAAACAGGTAATTGAAAAAGGCTTTGTTCAGCCTTGCGGCGGCTTCGTCGAAATAGTCCAGCACCAGGACCAGGTTTAGGTTGGGTTCGAGGCTGAGGATTTGCTCTTTCAGAGTATGACGGGCGTCCCCTGAAAGTTGGACAAGGGAAACAGTCCTTGCTGAGATACCCTCCCGGTGTAGCCCCGTCACGACTTCGCTCAGAATCTCGGCTTCTTCGTAATTGGCCAGGCCGGCGCAGTCCACGTGAACGAAGGCGTAATCGTTTGCCTTCTGCTTAAGATAGCGTGGGCGAACTTCCGGGTGGGAAACGATGAAGCGCACAACGTTCGACTTGCCCATACCGGCCAATCCGGTGATGGCGATGCTGCGCAGTTTGCAAACAGCGTCCATAATCTGCCGGACTTCCGCTTCCCGGTAATCGGGGGGAAAACTGGCCTCTTTGTAAATCGGCGACATGTCTGCCTCCTGTTCGTCGGCGGGACTAACCCCATGATAGCATGATTCTGGAACACTTCAAGGGCCGGATGGGCTTTTCAACAGAATTGTACCACGTTTGTTGAAGATTGTTGACAAGCTAACCTGTCCATGTCAAGCAATGCCTTCGAATATGTGCTACCATATCATCAGCACGTTCAGAGAAGCACAAATAAAATCAATCAGAAAGAGGTGTACACGATGGCTATCTGTGATCTCTGCAGCACACCAGTAGGGTCTGGCGCAAAGCGCTACTCGGCGTCGCAAATAAAGACCGCTGTTCGGGCTGGGTTACGCCCACCCGCCACTGCGTTTGAGCTTGGTGCAGCGTTTGGGATGTCTCAGGCGCAGGCGGAGGCTTCCTGGGTGCAAAGAGCTATGGCGGACACTACAGACTGGGTATTCTGTCCCTCCTGTGCCTCGAGGGTTGAGCAGTACTTGTACTGAGTATACTGATGAAAACAACCATGTTTTTCCCCCGTCAGGTTCTAATCTTGGCCGCTTTAGCGCTGGCAGTGACTTCGATTTCCTGTAGCCCGATTGCGCGTAAGACGCCAGGGCAAGAGTCTCAACCGGTACCCTCTTCCACAATGGCTTCTATTGAGCCGGCGTTCACTCCTTCTGGCGAGGGGGGCAACCAGATCGCGTTTATCTACGCTGGCGACATTTACCTGATGGAAGTGGATGGGAGCAACGCCCGCCGCCTGACGGGCAACGACAGCCCCGGAGGCGGAGACCTTGCCTGGTCGCCAGACGGCAGCCAGATTGCCTTTGTCTCAGGTGGTGACGTGGACAGCAGCTATGAAATCTACGTGATGGGGGCGGATGGTAGCAACGTGCGCCGCCTGACGCACGAAAACTACCGCAATACGTCTCCCGCATGGTCACCGGACGGAGGCCGGATTGCCTTTGAGTCGAATCGAGACGGCGGCTGCTATAACATCTATGTTATGGGAGCAGAAGGGGGCGACGTTCGCCGCCTGACCTATGAGAGCTGCTGGAATGGCTATCCAGCCTGGTCGCCCGACGGCAGTCGAATCGCCTTTGTATCAGACCGAGGTGGTGGCAACTACGAGATCTGTGTGATGGATGCGGATGGAGGAAACGTCCGTCAGTTGACAAACAACGACACCTGGGAGAAGCGACTCGCCTGGTCGCCAGATGGGAGCCGGATTGCCTTCACGTCTGATCAAGGCGGCAATGACGACATTTACATGATCGAAGTGGATAGAGGAGACATTCGCCGCCTGACGGATGACAGCGCTGCCGATGACAGTCCCACCTGGTCGCCCGACGGCACCCAGATTGCGTTCATGTCAGATCGCGGCGGCGATAATGACATCTACGTGATGCACGCGGATGGGAGCAACTTGCGTCGCCTGACGGAGAAAGGAACCTGGGAGGAGGATCCCGCCTGGCGGCCGGATGGGACCAGGCTGGTGGCCTTAGCGCCTACTGTTGTGGTTATGCCAACTCAGGCCCCTCCTGCCGCCACAGCTACCGTGCCAGCGCCGACTGCAACCCCGCCTACCACATCGCAGGCGCTTAATTTAATTGCCCAAGGCTTTGCCCATTCCAACTCAAACAGGAGCATCGTGACCTTTGCTCTAGTCGTCGCGAATCCTGACGAGGAGCTTGCCGTTGAAAATGCGCCATACCAAGTTACGGCTTACGACGAAGCCGGAACGGTTTTGAACAAGGTCTCTGGTAAAATCGGGATCGTCTTTCCTGGCGCACGGCTTGGCGTAGCAGAAAATATGACCGTGCCTGACAATACCGATGTCGCCAAGTTAGATGTTCAGATCGGCTCAGGGGAAATTAAATCATTTGAGTTATCAGGGAGTCCATTTATAACCGAGCAAGCCAATTATGTTCCTCACCAGCTTGCGCCTGAGGTCACAGGGATAGTCAAAAGCTCATTGGGGCAGGATGTTGAAAATGCACACGTGGTGGCCATCCTCTATGATGAAAGCGGTACAATCATTGGCGGCGGATTCACGTTTGGGGTTTTTATACCCGCTAATGGACAGGTTGCCGTAGATATCTATGTGGCCACGACGGCAAAGCCAGCGAAAATCGAGCTCTATCCTGTGTTCTATGAACATTCTCTGTTAGAAGCAGCTCCGGCGCAGGCGATGCCACTAGAAATAGAGGTGGCCGGAGTTATTCAGGATGCGCGGCTCACGTACGGAAACTTCGCATTTGTAATCAGGAACCCTAACCAAACTCCAGCCGGGTACGTAACATATAATTTTATCGCTTACGATGAAACCGGAAAGGTATTGGAGACTGTATCTAACCTGATTAGCATCGTCTACCCTGGCGAACGGCTTGGTGTGGCAGGCTCCCTGAAGCTGCCGGAAGGCCAAAGAGCAAACGTAGCCAGAGTAGAGGTACAAACCCAGTCAGAAGATCAAGGCGCACTGTTGGAAATGGCGGCCCTATCGGGAATGAAGGCTTTTGAGTTGAGGACCAATCCGCTTTCGGCAGAGCAGGCCACGTTCCTCCCCGACCCGAATTTCCCCAAGGTTGCAGGGATCATCAAAAGCTCGTGGGAAAACGATATACAGGGCGTGATAGTAACCGCTATTGCTTACGACAAAAGCGGCACGATCGTCGGCAGCGGAACCGGAGTAGTGAGCTTGGTGCCTGCTAATGGACAGGTCGAAGTGGAAGTTTCTATAGACATGGTAGGGGTACCGGAAAAAGTTGATCTCTACGCAACCGTCTCTAACGCTATGGATATACGGTGAACCACTAACCGCAAAAGTTACTACGATTGTACCATATTTGTTGACGGCTGTTGATAAGTTGACCCGTCCGCGTCAAGCAATGCCTTCGAATGTATGCTACAACATCATCAGCAAGTTCAGAAAAGCACAAGAGGGGACTTTCAATGAACCCAATAATCCATCGTCAGATTCTACGCCTGGTCATTGTTTCCGTTCTGGTGATGGCTCTATTCGCCTGTAGTCCAATCGTGCACGAGACGCCGGCGACAGAACCTACCCGGAAGCCTGCGCCGGCATCCCCGGCGACGGCAGTCTTCGCCGGTGAGACCGCATCCCCGGCTGCGTCGCCTGCCAATACAGCCATTCCGACTCAAGCTCCGCCCACCGCCATGCCCCTCTCGCCAACCTCGGCGGCAACCCCGCCCCTAGAAACGCAACCTCTGATGGTCATCGAGCACTGGTTTGCCCGAACCCGTCCCGATGGGCTGTCCTATGCCTTCATGGTGGAAAACCCCAACCCAGACCTGGCCGTGACCAACAGCCGGTATCAGGTTTTTGCCTACGACGAGGCGGGCACCCAGGTGGGTAGGGCGAGCCGCACCATCGATCTCGTCCTACCTGGCCAGCGGCTGGCTGTGGCGGGTGTCGGGAGTATGGTCGTGCCAGCGGAGGCGCAAGTCGCAAAACTGGAAGTTGAGATCGAGCCGGGCCAGCCCGTAGCCGCGGAGAAGAAGAATCCGCTCACGGTGGGCCAGAGCGAGTTCTTCCCCGGCACGTACGACTCCAGTGTCAGCGTGGTGATCGAGAACTCGCTGAACAGCCCCATACAAAATGCACAGGTCGTGGCACTTGCCTATGATGTGAGCGGTGCCTATATGAGCAGTGGCGTGGGCCGTATCGACTTTGTCCCAGCCCAGGGAGAGGCGGCAGCCACCATCCGCCTAGAGACCAGGGAAGAACCGGTCCGAATCGATGTCTACCCCTCACTCCCCGACCTCTCGGCGCTGGCAAAGGTGGCAACCACTGTGGAATTCGAAGCATTTCAACTGATAGGTTCCTGGTTCAGGCAGGAATATTCCACGCTCTTCTTCGCTTTCGTTTTCGAGAACCCCAATCCTTCGCTCGCCTTCGAAGGCAACATCTATCAGGTCATGGCCTACGATGCAGCCGGGACGGTCCTGGGAACTTATTCGCATGTCTTACCTGTCGTTTTCCCTGGCCAGCGGCTGGGCGTGGCTGGGTTCATGCCCCTGCTCACAGAAGCTCAGGCGGACAAAGTGGACATTCAGATCAGCCCGGGGACAGGCAAGGCATCGGAGTTGGCGGGCGGTCCCTTTAGCACCGAACAGGTCACCTTCAGCCACGACCCGGTTCAATCTAAGGTCACCGGGATTGTTAAGAGTGCGTTGGACAACGATGTCGAAACGATATGGCTGACGGCCATCGCTTACGATGAGAAGGGCGCCATTGTCGGCGGTGGCGAGGCTCAACTGGATTCTGTGCCTGCGAATGGGCGTGCCCCGGCGAGCGTGGATGTAGAGACGACGGGAGAGCCAACCAGCGTTGAACTCTACGCCAGGTTTCACGAGTACTCCCAGCTCAAAGAGGCCTCTCCACAAGAGGAACCCCTTAGCGTGGTCACCTCAGGCTTCCTCCGAGATAGCAATACGGGTAAGGTGGTGGTCGCTTTTGTCGTCGAGAACTCCAGCCAGACGTTGACCTGCTTGAACACCGGCTGCCTGGCGGCGGCTTACGATGCGAGTGGATCCGTCCTGGGAACCAGCGACTGTGATATCCCTGTCGTCTTTCCAAAGGAACGGCTCGGCGTCGTACGTACGCTGCTGGCACCGGAAGAGATAGAGGTTGCAAGAGTAGAGATTCAACTCCACCAAGAAGAAGCGATCGTGTCCGAGTTAACCAAAAATCCGTTTACAGTAGAGCAAGTCAAGTGGGTTCCTCAAGGGAATTTCCCTCAAGTCACCGGGCTGGTCAAGAATTCATGGGGAGAAGCTGCAAACATCACCCTGGCGGCCATCGCTTATGATGAAAGCGGCGCTATCATTGGCGGGGGATGGAGCAACGGGTTTGCAGAGGCCTATGGACAGGGTACGGTCAGCTTTTACTTGCCTATTACAGGGGGCCAGCATCCAGCGAAGGCCGAACTCTTTCCGGCATTCCAAAGCCACGTCCGTTTCCTGCGTTGAATCAAAGGAGTAGCCAGATGAAAACAACGATATTTTCCCCCCGTCAGGTTCTGATCTTGGCCGTTTCCGTCCTGGGAATAGCTGTGCTCGCCTGTAACCTTAACCCGGTCCTCGGGACTTCGACGTCCCGTCTTCCAACGGCCGAGGTGATTTTCACGGCACCGGAAGCTGTTATCGCGCTGGCTGCTGACACAGAAGAAAACGTGTATGCTATAACGGTTGAAGGCAATTTGCTGAAAATTGCCCCAAATGGAGCATCCACCCAATTGTATACTGGCCTGGAACGCTGTGGTTTTAGCGAGCGAAACCTGGCTGTTCTTCCGAATGGAGATGTGGTCGCTAACGATTGCGTTGACAAGAAGGATACCCTTATCAGAATTGACCAAGAAGGAAATGAAACGACCTTGACGCAACTGAAGGAGAGTTTAACCTCCTTAGCATCGGACTCTGCGGGGACACTGTACCTGGGATTCTGGACGAGTGAGGGCAACATCTCCCTCAACTTTCAACCCACCACCTACCTGGGCGGGGCTGATGATCTCAGCGGTCATATATCTATGTTGGGGCAGGATGGTCAACTAGAGAGCTTGTACGCGGGAGGGATTCCCCTTTCGCTGGCGGTGTCGGGAGCGGGAGACCTTTACGCAGCCATTTGGGGCCAGGCGGGTCGCTTTAAGCCAGCGTCGAAGAATTATAGCATGTGCGGCCCGACGAAGCACTTTTGGATCGGCCTCTCTGATCAGGCAGGGATTGAGCAACTGACGCCGGGCCAGGAAGAAGTAGCCCGTGGATCAAATGCAGTCTTCTCTCACATTGCTATGGGTAAGGATGGGCCGTTATTTGCCTTCGGCAAGTTTGGGGAAGAGGAATGTGGCATTTACCAGGTCCATCCAGGAAGTAATCCGCAAAGACTGTCGCTCGCAGAGGACGATCTTCAGAAGAATATCACGAGTCTGGCTGTGTCTGATAGCAACCTTTATTTCTCGGACGCCAATGGCAAGGTGTATCGGGTCGGGCTGAAGAACGTGGTCTCGGCGACAAAAGTCTCCCAGGTACCGTCTGAAACGCTGTCCACGATGGCCGCAAGCCAGTCGCTGACTGGGCCAATAGCCAAAGCTGGCCATTGGGAAGGTTCTCCATCCGTTTCATTCGACCTTACGACCAGTGGCGACATTCGTAACTTTAAGATGGCGGCCACAGTGGGTACCGGAAGATGCGCCATTGAGGTAGAGGAGGTCCCCGTCGAGGCTGATGGTACTTTCGTATATGTCTCCTTGATCAAGGAAGACAACTACTGGCCAGGGGCGGATAGGGCTGGCCTGAAGGCGGAAAATCTTTGGCCGACACCGGTTATGACCGACGAAGGCCCGATGGTCGAAGCAGTCCACATCAATGGAAAGTTCGACAGCGCAACTGCCTTAACAGGCACCTTCAAAATTCTCGTCTGTGGAAACACCCAGTTTCTTCCTGCGGAGGGTAAGGGGGTCGAAACGTGGAGTGCCGAGTGGAAAGGGCCAGCGGAAGTTGGCAAAGCGCCAATTGCCTCACCCACACCCGCGACGCAGCCTCCCACCGCCACGCCCGTGCCGCCGACCAATACGCCACTGCCAACGGCGGTCTTTACCCCGTCACCGCCCACGCCGACGGCAACGATCGCGCCGGCCGTTAGTGCGCCGGCCGCGCCGGCCGCGCCGGTCCGGAGCTGGCAGCGGATTACCGACCTGCCGCGCCAGATCAATGCGCTGGTGGCGGACCCCACCCATCCCCAGGTACTTTACGCGGGCACGGGCAGCTTTGACGCGGGCAGCGGCGTCTACAAGAGCGAGGATGCGGGGCTTAGCTGGC
>CAYTNQ010000148.1:0-11401 GCA_964439175.1 uncultured Anaerolineales bacterium
AAAGCGGCCACATAGGAGGTCCCCTCTGGGGAAGGGTTGCCGCTACGCGCCTGGTGTTGGGTTATTTGAAAAGTATTGCCCCTAGGTCCCCTCCGGGGAAGACCTGCCCCTACCGCAAATTATTGAGAAGATACCGAAAAACAACCCCATGATTCTATGACTTCGCGGCCCCATGGGCAAAAAATGCGCCAGGCTGCGTTTATCTTTATAGAGTATTGAGTCTACCTGCATTCTGTGATAAACTGGTCAAGACGAATTTGAAGAGGTAAATCAATGAGAGGAGCGTGCCATGACTGACAAACCCCGAACCGGCAGCGTGACCTCCAGGTCAGGCAAAGTCACCGCGCGCCGTATCATCACCGGCCTCGAAATCGAAGGAGCCGCCAGCGACGCGGTGCTCAAGGCCGCCCTGGAAGTGATGGACCGCCTTCACACCGGGGGCGTCAGCGGCGCCCAGGGGGTGGAAGTTAGTGAAGACATCGTCACCGGCTTCCGCTATTTGAACGCGCAGGCCCCCGACCGCGAGAGCTTCGTCGCTGAGTTAAAAGCGCTGCGGGATGTGCTGGCAGAGCTGCAAAAGCAGCCGGAAGCAGGCGCCGATGCAGAAGCTGCGGCCAGCTCGCTGGACGACGCCATCGCCGAGGCCCAAAAGAAGGAGCCACTGCGCAAATTGGTTGTGAACCGGCTGCGCGACACGCTGGAGTTTATCACCGACGCCGGCAAGGCGATCGAGGCGGCCGACAAGGCCGGGCCACTCATCCTCAAAGCCATCCCCACGGCGGTGGTGCTCTTCCAGTTGGCTCAAAAGTTGTTCTAATAGGGGCAAGGTGTCGCCTCGTCCCTACGATACAGGAGAAATGCCTATGCCTGACCTATCCGGGTTTAGCAACGAGTACATGGCCGGCCTGGCTGCCGAACTGACCCTGCGTGTGCTGGACGCGCTGGGTCGCCGTCTGCGCGAGGCCATCCAGGGCACACCCCGCGAGCGGGCGCTGGTCCGCTGCTACCAGGCCGGATCGGCTGCCCTGCTGCCGGAGGACGATCCAGCCCGCGAGGCTTATCTCCCTATTCTGAAAGACTTCTTTAACCAGCCAGCCGTCCAGGCCGAACTGGCCAAGCTGGTCCGGGGCCGCGAGCCAGACCAGGAGATATTGATTGAAGCCTTCGAGGACGCCGGTTACTATGCTGAAGACCTGCCCCCCTTTGATTTCCCGGCCCGGCTGGCGGCTTTCGTCGAGGCCTTCCTGCAAGCCGTCGAACTGGAGCCGGAGTTGGCCGACACCGTCCAAGTGGCCCAGCTCCGAGACGCCACAGCTAGCCTGCGCACACTGGTGGATGATGTAAAGGCCATCCGCCGTGCCGTGGGAGGGGTTAGTCCTCGAGCGGGAAGCGGGGATGTCAGAGCTCAGGGCGACATCCACGCCAAAAGGGACATTGTCACCGGCGTGCAGCTCAACCACATCGTCCACATCTATCGCGCAGGCGGTGGGGCGTGGGGTGAGGAAGACTACCGGGCAGCCCTGGCGCGCTATCTGGACTGGCTGCGCGCCGACACCGGCAAGGTGACGCTGCGCGGCATCATCAAGCGTAAGGACCTCCCAGGAGGCATCGAATTGTCGCTGGACGAAATGTATGTCCCCCTGGCGGCCGAGGCCCTGCCTGAAGCCCGTGAGGGGCTGAAGCGCGGTCTGGGCGAGGGATTGAGTGAAACAGACCAGGCTAGGCGCATCACTATGCGCGAGTTGCTGGCCCAGGGGAGCCACCTGACTCTCATCGGCGCGCCGGGCTGCGGCAAGACCACTGTCCTCTACCACATCGCCTGGACCCTGGCCGAGGCGCTACGGACCGGTCAGACGCGGCTGGCCGCCGACCGCCTGGGTTTGAGCGGTGAACTGCCCCTGCCGGTCTACGTCCCCCTCAGCCTCTACGCCGACCATCGCCGCCGCTTCGCCGATCATCCCAACCCCCGCCAGCGACAACTGGCTACCTTCATCAACCATAACCTGATCGAGCGTCAGGCCGGGCTGAACCTGCCCGACGACTTCTTTGCCACCCTGCTAAACCGAGGTCGGCACGTCATCCTGCTGCTGGACGGGCTGGACGAGGTGCCCAGCGAGGAGGAACGGGCGTTGGTCTCCCAGGCGGTGTGCGACTTGACCTACGGGCGGGAGCACGCCCACTTCGTGGTCAGCAGCCGTACCCGGGCCTACCAGGGAAAGGCGGTGCTGGGAGGCGACTTCCGGGTGGTACGTGTCCTGCCCCTGGCCCGCGAACAGGTGGCCGGCCTGATCCAACGCGCCTACTATGCCATCTACCCGGCCCAGGCGGAGAAAGACGAGCGGGAACGGCGCGCCATCGACCTCGTCACCAGCGTGGAGAGGCTGGAGGCAGAGCGGGCCGCCCGCATGGGAGGTGGCGAGGAAACCCGGCTGGTGACCACGCCGCTCATGGTGCGCATGTTGCTCATCGTCCACTTCAACCGGCGCCGCCTGCCCGAGCAGCGAGCTGAACTGTATATAGAAGTGGTGGACACTCTGCTAACCTCTGCCCACAATCCTGACGAGAGGGTGGCTCAACGCCTGGCCCGACTGGGGGGTGATGAGCGGGCCCGGCGCGATATGTTCCAAGTCCTGGCCTTTCAGATGCACAGCCGGGGGCAGGAAGCCGGGCGAGAGATCGGCGAGCGAGAAATGGCCGATTGGCTGTGCACTTATCTCACCGAACGCCGCCGCAGACCGCCCGAGGTCGCCGAGGAGTTGGTGGCCGACTTCATCGCCGTCAGTCGCCAGCGCGGGGGCCTGCTGGACGAACAGGCCGGCCGCTACCGCTTCACTCACCTCAGCTTCCAGGAATTCCTGACTGCCCGCTACCTGGCCGAAGTAGAGCGGGACGTGACGCGCATCACCCAATTCATCGAAGACGAGGGCCGTGCCGCCGATGCCTGGTGGCGCGAGCCGGTTCTGCTGACCGTAGGCTATTTGAACGTGACCGCCCCTGACACGGCTACAGACCTGGCGCATTGCCTGGCACACCTGGATGATCCCCATCCCCTTCACACACCCCTGGCCATGGCTGCCGCCGAACTGGCCGCCACTGCCTTTTTGGAGTGGGGTGGCGCCGAGGCGACCCGGGACTCCCTGGCCCGTCGCCTGGCCGACCTGTTGACCGATCCGGAGTTGCGCGGTGCGACTCCCCCGCTGCGGGCCGGGGCTGGCCGTGCCCTGGTCTACCTGGGCGACCCGCGCCCCGGGGTGGGGGTGATCCGGCCTGACGGCCAGGGGGCCGGGGAGAGGAGCCTGCCCGACATCACCTGGTGCGAAGTGCCCAGTGGTCGCTTCTTGCTAGGGGCCAACGCCGACGAGGAAGCCTGGGACGACGAACGCCCCCAGCACGAGCTGGCCCTGCCCACTTTCTACATCGCCCGCCATCCCATCACCAACGCCCAATTCGCCCTTTTCATAAACGCAGGCGGCTATGATGACCCCCAATGGTGGACCAAAGTCGGCTGGGCCTGGCGGGATGGTGCCAACCCAGACCTGTCGCAGGTCCCCGACGAAGACTTGCGCAAACGCTACGCTGATTGGCTGGCCCAACGGCCTCGTGACCGCCGCCACGAACCCTTTTTCTGGCACGACGAGCGCCTCAGTCAACCCAACCAGCCGGTGGTAGGTGTCACCTGGCACGAAGCCATAGCCTACTGCGCCTGGCTTACGGATCAGTTACGAGTTCAGAGTTCAGAGTTCCGGGTCTGGCGTGATGCGAAACTCGTAACTCACAACTCGCCTATAGATCCCCTTTGGGGAGAACCCGGAACTCTGATGGTGCGCTTGCCAACCGAAGCCGAGTGGGAGAAGGCAGCTGGCTGGGACCCGGTCGCCCGGCGCAAGCGAGTCTACGCCTGGGGCGACGAATGGGACGAGGAGAAGGCCAATGTGGCAGAGAAAGTTGGCCGTCCTTCGGCGGTGGGAGCCTTCCCGGCCGGAGCCTCGGTCTGCGGGGCGCTGGATATGACCGGCAACGTTTGGGAGTGGACGCTATCATCGTGGGGAAGCTTCGATTGGAACAGGCCTGGCTTCCCATATCCCTTTAGCGACGCTCGTCCGCAATTCGAAGCAGGGGGACGAGAAGCGCCGGAAACGCCGGGCTTCAGAGTGCTGCGTGGCGGCTCGTGGTACTTCGATCGAAGGTACGCGCGCGTCTCCTACCGCTACTACAATCATCCCGACAACTTCGACACTGATATCGGGTTTCGAGTGTTGGTTGCCCCTGTCTTAAGCAGTTGATTTCTGTTTGCTGCTTTCTGGTTTCTGGCTATTGGCTTCTGGCCCATGCAGTTAGCCACGCATATTGCACAAATGCTCTACTTGGCAAAAGCGCCCCCCTGAATCCCGCCTCCGGCGGGTCGCGGGTGGTGAAAATAGAGGATAGCGTGAAAACGTACAAAAACCTCTTTCCCCGCATCTGTGCCTACGACAATCTGTACTTCGCCTGGCGCAATGCGGCGCGCGGCAAGCGTAAGTCGCCCGAAGTGGCGGCCTTTGAATACGCGCTGACCGACAACCTGCTCCAACTAGAAGAGGAGCTGCGCCAGGGGCACTATCAGCCCGGCCCCTACCGGCACTTTCGCATCACTTATCCCAAAACCCGGCGCATCAGCGCCGCCCCCTTCCGCGACCGGGTGGTACACCACGCCCTGGTGCGCCAGATCGAGCCCATCTTCGAAGCCCGCTTCATCTCCGACAGCTACGCCTGTCGAGTAGGGAAAGGTACGCACGCCGCGCTGGACCGCTGCCAGGGCTTTGCCCGCCGCTATCGCTACGTGTTGCAGTGCGACATCGTGCAGTTTTTCCCGGCGGTGGATCACACCATTTTGCGTGGTATCCTCTTTCGCCCCATCGCCGACGAACGCGCTCGCTGGCTGATCAAGCTGATTCTCGACAGCGGCGCCGACGTTCTGCGCGACGAATACGACGTCGTCTATTTTCCCGGCGATGACCTGCTGGCGGCCACCCGCTCCCGAGGTTTGCCCATCGGAAACCTGACTTCACAATTTTGGGCCAACTGCTACCTGAACGAACTGGACCAGTTCGTGAAGCGAGAACTGAAATGCCCGGCTTACCTGCGGTATGTTGACGATTCCCTGCTGTTCAGCGACAGCAAGCGCCAGTTGTGGGCCTGGAAGCGGGCTATCGTTGACTTCCTGCCTCGCCTGCGAGTGACCCTGCACGACCGGTCGAGCACCGTCTACCCGGTAACCAATGGCATCCCCTTTTTGGGATTCGTCACCTATCCCAGCCACCGCTTGCTCAAGCGCCGCAACGGGGTAGCCTTCGCTCGCAGGTTCCGCCGCCAACTGCAACAACTGGCCGATGGCGAGCTGGATTACGCTGACGTGGAAGCCTCGGTGCGCGGCTGGCTGGCCCACGCCGCTCACGGCGACACCTATGGCCTGCGCCGGGCGCTGGTCAGCGAACAACTCATTCCCAGGAGGCCGAATTGAACCAATCGCCTATCTTCGTCCGTACCTACGACCTGGTGAAATGGCTCATCCCGCTCACGGTGAAGTTTCCGCGCCACCAGCGGTTTGTCTTGGCGACGGCCATGCAACAGGCAGCATTGAGTTTGCAGGAGCGGTTGATCGAGGCGGTGCGCCTGCCGGACACCGGCGGGGCGCTGCGCGCTGCCGACGTGGAACTGGACAAACTGCGTTTCTATCTGCGGCTCAGCTACGACCTGGGCTATATCAGCCTGGGCCAACAGCGCCACGCGGGACAGATGGTGGCCGAGATCGGGCGCCTGCTGGGTGCCTGGCAAAAATCGGCCAGATGATATGGGGGTATCGAATGGGGCCGGACCGGAGGCGCTGCGTGGCGGCTCGTGGAACAACAATCAAAGGAACGCGCGCGTCTCCTACCGCAACAACAATCATCCCGACAACTTCAACAATAATATCGGGTTTCGAGTGTTGGTTGCCCCAGACTTTCAACCCGTCGGCAAAGCTGTGGCGTTACGGCGCCCGGCCGGACGTAAACGAAAGACAGCGCGGTCCGGTCCCGGCCGCGTGCGGCCCTGCCAGCCGCCCGGCCATATATAAAACCGCCCCGGCCTTTGTAGTAGGTCCTGAGCGCAGCCGAAGGATAGGTCCTGAGCGCGGTCGAGGGGCTCGACGCTCAGGCCGGGGCAGCATCCTACCCAGGAGGAGATCATGTCCAACAGTCCTACCCGTGGCGACGTATCCGCTACCGGAGACATCCAGGCCCGCGACATCATCACCGGCATCTAGCAAAACTTCACCCTTATCTTCCAGCTCCCCTTCACCCCTCCACCTGACCTGGAAGTCCTGCGGGCGGATTACCTGGCCTATCTGCGCGATAGCTACCAGCACCTGGACATCAAGGGCATTATGCAGGTGCAGCGGGTGGCGCCGTCCATCCCCCTGGCAGCGGTGTACGTGCCCTTGAAAGCTCGCCCGCAGCGCCCCGACGCGGGCGAAAGTTGGGCGCGGATTGCCGGCCGGCTCTGGCGCGAAGAGGATCTACCCGCCGAAGCCATAGCCGGGGTGCCGCCGGCCGGTCGTAGTGCCGCGCCGCTTCCGGTGGAGGTCGCCCTGCAGACCGAGCCGGCGGTGGTGGTGTTGGGCGACCCAGGGGCCGGCAAGAGCACGCTGCTCAAGATCATCGCCCTGGCCCTGGCAGAACAGCCCGACGGCCCGCTGCCCATCTTGCTGCCCCTCAACGCCTACGCTCGCCGCCTGCTGGGGAAAGGGGAGGCCAACCTGTGCGACTTCCTGGGCGAATACTACGCCTCGCGCCAGAAGAAACTGGCTCGCGTGGGAGAGCTGTTTGAGGCGGCGCTGCGCGACCGGCAGGCGGTGATCCTGCTGGATGGGCTGGACGAAGTGCAGACCGGGCGCACCTTCCTGGTGCGGTTGGTGCAGGACTTCGTGGCGGAATTTGTGCCAGATCCCGCTGAGACCGATGAAGCCATTCCCGGCAACCGGGTGGTGGCCACCAGCCGGATCGTGGGCTACGACGAAGCGCCTCTCAGCGGCCGTCAGTGGCGGATTTACACCCTGACCGACTTCGATCGGGCCGACATCGAACGCTTTGTGGAACAGTGGACGCTGGCCTTTGAGCTCGGTGTGCACGGCGGTGATACCCCCGTCGCCCGTGAGTCGGCCGGGCGCGAAGGACGCGAGCTGCTGGAGGCCATCTTCACCCGCCCCAGCCTGGAGCGGCTGGCCGCCAATCCCCTCTTGCTGACCATTCTGGCTCTCATCAAACGCACCGGCGTGGCTTTGCCGGAACAGCGGGTCAGGCTATACGAACTCTACCTGGAAGCCCTCATCGAGAGCTGGAACCTGGCGCGTTCGCTGGACCAGCGCCCGGCCGGCTCCCCCCTGGACTACCTGGAGACGGTGCAGGTGCTGGCTCCGCTGGCCATGTGGCTGCGCGAGACCAATCCCACCGCCGGCCTGGTGGCCCGCCCCCAATTGGAAAACTGGCTGACGGATTATTACCAGCAGGAGTGGAATCTGTCCCGGGGCGAGGCCCGGGCGCGCGGGCGCGAGTTCCTGGAAGGGGTACATCGCTACTCCAATCTGTTGGTTGAGCGGGGCGAACGGCAGTACGGCTTCCTGCATCTAACGTTGGAAGAGATGCTGGCCGCCAAGGGCGTGGCTCAGTTGGCCGACGAGAGTCTCGAGCAGGCAACGGCGTTGATAAAGCATCACCTGGCCGACCCCGCCTGGCGTGAGACCCTGTTGCTGGCCGTGGGCGCCATCGGCATCGTGCAGCAACGACCGGCTGCCGCCGGCAAGTTATTGCTGGCCCTGCTGAAAAGCCAGGTGGAAGAGGCTCCCCTGGGTGCTAACGTAGTGCTGGCGGGGGAGGCATTGTTGGACGTGGGTGAGGTCGGTGTAGGCCGGGGCGCAGCCGCGCGCGTCACCGCTGCCCTGGTGGACACCATGCAAGGCCCCGCCTGCCACATCCGCGA
This sequence comes from uncultured Anaerolineales bacterium, assembly GCA_964439175.1. Taxonomy (GTDB): domain Bacteria; phylum Chloroflexota; class Anaerolineae; order 4572-78; family NAK82; genus CAYTNQ01. The sequence continues at coordinate 7,996 of CAYTNQ010000148.1, forward strand.
GCGGCGCGACGCCGGGGTGTTGCTGGGCCGCCTAAACTGGCGCCCGGAGCCGGAAACGGGGGACTTACTGTTGGCCCCGGACGACCCGGCCTCACCCCCCAGCGGCCTGGACGCCTTTTGCCGGGTGGGGGAGGCATGGGTGGGCAAGTATCCGGTGACCAACCTGCAATACGCCCGCTTCGTGGCAGCCGACGGCTATGATGAGCCGCGCTGGTGGACCGAAGAGGGTTGGGCCTGGTGCACCGGCCGCTACGACAGCAAAGCACCGGCTGCGTTGCAAGATCGGTTGAAACAGCGCCCGCCGGAGAGACGGAACCGGCCCTTCTGGTGGGAGGACCGCCGTTGGAATAGCCCGCTGCAACCGGTAGTTGGGGTATCCTGGTTTGAGGCGCTGGCCTACTGTGCCTGGCTCACAGAGCAGTTACGAGTGTCGCACACCGGCCAACTCGTGACTGCGAACCTGGACCCTGGGCATCTCGGGGTGCGCTTGCCGGCCGAGGCCGAGTGGGAGGAGGCGATGGGAGGTCGAGGGGAATACCCCTGGGGGGAAGCATTCAACTCTACATACCTCAACTGCGCCGACGCCTGGGCGGGGCGTGATTTGAGCGACCTTGACGATTGGATGGAGTGGTTTAAATCCAATGAGCAGCAAGAAGCCAGCACCACAGCGGTGACTACATTTCCTCAAGGGCGCAGTCACGCCGGAGTATGGGACGGCAGCGGCAACGTCTGGGAATGGATGGCCAACCCGTATAAGCCAGGAGGCGATACCATTGCGCTGCGTGGCGGCTCGTGGTACAGCCTTCGTAGGAACGCGCGCGTCTCCTACCGCAACCTCAGTCATCCCGGCCACTTCACCACTGATATCGGGTTTCGAGTGTTGGTTGCCCCTGTCTAAGCAGTTGACTTCTGCTTGCTGCTTTCTGGTTTCTGAGGGCTGGTTTCTGGCCCATGCGGTTGGTCACGCATCTTGCACGAACACTGCACTTTGCAAAAGCAACCCCCTGAATCCCGCCTCCGGCGGGTCGCGGGTGGTGAAATTGGAGGGGGTCAGAGCATTCGCCTGAGATTACAACCTCAGCAATCGCCTGAGAATAAATCCTCAGGCTGAGAGTTAAAGCCAGCTAAAGCAGGCTAAATCTAGGCAAACCTGAGCCAAATAGGGCGCTTTAGCGCACTTGAGCTTTTAGCCTTGTGCTTATGAAGATTAAGAAAATAACCAAGCAATCGCCTGAGAATAAATCCTCAGGCTGAGAGTTAAAGCCAGCTGAAGCAGGCTGAGCCTATGCAAAGCTAAGTAAAATAGGGCGCTTTAGCGCACTTGAGCTTTTAGCCTTGTGCTTTAGCTCGAGGCGACCAGGCGCTAAGACCCGGCTTTATACTCCAAATAAATTCTTAACCTTCATTAGCGCACTTGAGCTTTTAGCCTTGTGCTTTAGCTCGAGGCGACAGGTCGGCTAACTTCTCTCTATAACCTATCTCACCCTGAGGATCTGTCCTCATGCCCAATCTTCCGGAGGTACATCATGCCCTTCTGGCGCCTTTACTATCACCTCGTCTGGGCTACCAAAGAGCGTATGCCCCTTATCACGACCGACATTGAAGCGGAATTGCACGGCCATCTTGTTGGTAAGGCCAGCGCGCTTGGCGCCATCGTCCACGCGATTAACGGCGTGGACGATCACCTTCACATGATTGTCTCCATTCCGCCCAGGCTCAGCATCTCCGACTTTGCGGGTCAACTCAAGGGCGCCAGCGCTTTTCACCTCAATCATATGCCTGATACGCGCGGCAATTTTGGCTGGCAACGGGGCTATGGTATCATTTCCGTGGGACCGGCTGGGCTCGACAGGGCAATCAGCTACGTCCGCAGGCAAAAGGAGCATCACGGGCAAGGAACAACCGTCGAGGCTCTCGAGCGGGTTGATGCTGAAGACAATGGTCCCTTGGCGAAGAAGGCGGGTGAATGCGGGTGAATAAATCCACCCGCTAAAAGCCGAAGCATGCTAAAGCAAGCTGGTAAATGAGCGCGCTTCAGCGTGCTTCAACGCTCAGCCTGAGGATTTATTCTCAGGCCTTCCTTTGAAAGTCAAAACGGCTATCAGCCGCCAGGAACGGAAAGGAGAGAGATACCCATGAACCGAAAACAACTTTTGGCCGCCGAGACTTTTGGCTACAGCTACGCCAATTACGCTAACCACCTCGGCATTGGCAACATTCGCTTCGAGAAATTAATGCCGGACGACGTGGATACCCTGCAGCGAGCCGAGCAAGGGGGTTGGGATGACGCGCGTCTGGCCCAGGCCCTTGAAGTCAAGGCAGAAACTGTCGAGGATTGGCGTCGCGCCTATCAGCGAGCTAAAGACATCATTGACGCCCCCACGCCCGCCGAGTCCTTCCGGCGCGGCGTTCGCTACTCGATTCAGGATGCCGTCGAGAAAGGACTGTCGGACGAGGAGGCGATTGAAGATCTGGTGACGCAAGTCTGTTACCGCGCCGCCGACCTGGCCTATCTGCTGGACCTGGCACAAAAGAGTCTCTCTGATTATTCGCAAGAGCTCCGTCATATCTGACCTATGCAACCCCCAGCAGTCTCGCATGTCATTCCGAGCGCAGCGCGGAATCCCTATAACCCCAGGCTTAACCAAGACCTGCCCCCCCGGACAGCGCGGGCCTGCCGTGTCATTCCGAGGGCAGCGCGGAATCCCTATAACCCCAGGCTTAACCAAGACCTGCCCCATCCGGTCAGCGCGGGCCTGCCGTGTCATTCCGAGGGCAGCGCGGAATCCCTATGCATAAGGGCGAGCCATGTCACTCCGAGCGCAGCGCGGAATCCCTCTGGAGTCACAATGAAACAGTATTATGTGTACATTATGGCCAGCCCCACAGGAACCCTCTACACCGGCACGACCAATAACTTAAAGCGCTGGGTGTACGAACACAAACACAAACTGATTGAGGGCTTCACGAAGAAGTATAACGTCACGCGTCTGGTGTATGTTGAAGAGACGGGCGATGTTCAGGCCGCTATTGCCAGGGAAAAGCAGATCAAGGGGTGGCGAAGGAGTAAGAAGCTTGCCTTGATTAAGTCGCTGAATCCCAGGTGGCAGGATTCGAGTGAGGGTTGGGATGTTTAGAGCGCGCTGAGGGATGCTGGCATAGCCAGCCAACCCTTGGTTCAATTGCGGGTTATGGGGATTCCTCGCTAGCGCTCGGAATGACAGGATGGGCCCGCACGCAACGGGTGCGTTCGCTTTTAGGGGCGGACCCCTCCCCCAGCCCCCATATGCGCTAACTTAAGCGTGTAAAGGGGACCTCACCCCATCCCCCCGGCCCCCTTCCCCTCTCCGAGTCGGAGAGGGGAAGGGGGTGCAGGGGGTAGGAGAGAGGTCCGAGGCGTCACCCT
>CAYTNQ010000149.1:0-11251 GCA_964439175.1 uncultured Anaerolineales bacterium
CGTTGCCCGCGCATCACCAACGGAGTTGGGCAGTCAAAACCACCTGCTACCGGCGTGGACGTTTTATGTTAGGTCCAGTCACTCTTTATTCCGGTGATCCCTTTGGCCTCTTCCTCTTGAAACGCGATATCAACCTGACGAATCACCTTGTGGTCTATCCCTCCACTTTTGATCTGCCTCGCTTCTCGCCCCCTATTGGCGAGATCTCTGGTGGCGACGCACTGAGACGTCGTACGCATTACGTAACCACCAACGTGGCAAGTGTGCGTGACTACGTGCCTGGCGACAGCTTCAATCGCATCCACTGGCCTTCCACCGCCCGCACAGGCCGGCTGATCGTCAAAGAATTCGAATTGGACCCAATGGCTGACATCTGGCTCTTCCTCGATCTGGAGAAGCGGGTCCAAGCTGGTAGAGTCTGGGAACCGATGCCAGACTTGAGCCTTCCGCCGCTACTACGCGTGCTGCGAGACGACTCAAGCCACATTGAACTTGACCCCAGCACTGAGGAATATGCCATCGCCGTCACCGCCTCACTGGCCAAGCATTTTCTGGATCGCGGCCGATCGGTGGGGCTGGTCACTTATCCCTGGAAGGCCCAGCGGGAATTCGCCCAAACCGACCGAGGTGAGCGCCAAGTGGCACGGCTGCTGGAAATGTTGGCCGTCGCCCACGCCGAAGGAAACATCCCCCTGTCGCAGGTATTGGCCGCCGAGAGCGTCCATTTCACCCGCGATACGACTGCCATCGTCGTCACCGCTTCTATCGACTCCGATTGGGTGGTGGAGATGCGCCGTCTCCGCACCCGGGGTGTACGGCCCATCGCTGTGCTCATTGACCCATCCAGCTTCCTCCAGGAAGCGTCTGCAGGCCACTACGAACGCGGCACCCAGCGCGTCCTCACCGATCTGGTTGCCAGCCAAATTCCGACCTATCTGGTGCGCTACGGCGATCCGTTGGAAATGGCTCTGAGCGAAGCGAATGCCCAGGCGGCATAGCGTCTCCTGTCACAACGTTAGCAGCGGATCCTCAGAGTAAGCCGTTCAGGCAGGCTGGAAAGCCTCTCCCACACTGGCTCTGTTCAGGCAGGCTGGAAAGCCTGCCCCACGACTTTTCAGATGCCCTCTCAGAGGATCAACATTGCATCCCCAAAGGAGAAGAAGCGATACCGTTCGGCAATGGCGATTTGGTAAGCGTGGCGGATCAGGTCCCGACCGGCGAAGGCGCTGACCAACATCAACAGGCTCGATTTGGGTAGGTGAAAATTGGTCAACAAAACGTCTACAGCGCGGAAACGAAAGCCGGGGTAGATAAACAGATCGGTAGGACCCTCGAAGGCAGCGACTGGGCGCCAGGGGCAGAGGTCCACCTGGAGCTGGCTGGCCTGGCGCAACGAGCCAGTCAAGCCTGCACTGCGCAGCGCAGCCGTCTCCAGAGTGCGGACAGCGGTGGTACCGACGGCAACCAGGCGACCACCTTCCAGCTTAGCCTGGTTAATCTGCCGGGCGACTTCCGGTGACAGGCTGGCCCATTCAGAGTGGATGGCGTGATTGGCAATGTGCTCGGCCGTCACCGGCTTGAAAGTATCGAGCCCGATGTGCAAGGTGACGAAGGTCAAAATCACCCCCCGCTCGCGCAAGGCAAGCAGCATCTCCGGGGTAAAGTGCAGCCCGGCGGTAGAAGCCGCCGCCGAGCCCTCTACCCGGCCAAAGACCGTCTGGTAGCGTTCTGGATCGGCCAGAGGTTCGTGGATGTAGGGCGGGAGAGGTATCTCCCCCAATTTTCCGAGCAACGGCGTGATGGGCTGGTCAAATTCCACGATACGCCGGGCTTCGCCCAGCTCCTCCAGTACCCGCGCGGTTATCTGGACCCCCGATTTCTCAATGTGCAACTCACTGCCCGCCCGCACGCGCTTGCCGCCGACCAATACCTCCCAGCGGCGTGCTCCCAACTGCCTGAGCAGTAAGATCTCCACCCGGCCCCCGGTCGCCTTCCGCGCAAACAAGCGAGCGGGGATGACTCGGCTGTCGTTGGCAACGAGAATGTCACCTGGGTGCAAATAGTCGAGCAGGTCACGGAATCGCTGGTGGGTGATCTCTCCACTCGCCCGGTCGAGCACCATCAACCGCGATGCGTCGCGCGGCTCAATCGGCGTTTGAGCGATCAAGTCGGGAGGTAGAGAGTAATCAAATTCCTCTGTTTTCAGATCAGTCATAGCCCCATTATATAATTGGCCCATGTTCAGCACAAGTGACTGGCACTCTACCCTCCAATAAGTGCCGGTCACTTTGCACTAGCTCCAGACATGAGCCTACATAACTACAGGATTTCGTCCAGCATTGAGCCGATAGGCAGATCGAAGAGAGGAGTAGTCATATACTTCTCACCGCCATCGGGGAAGATGACCACGATGGTCCCCTCTTTGATACGGCTGGCAATCTGCATCGCGCCCCACATGGCCGCGCCCGATGAGATGCCTACAAAAAGTCCCTCTACCCGGGCCAACTCACGCCCCACACGGAAGGCATTTTCGTCGTCGAGCATAAGCTTGTCAGCCAGCAGTTCCTCGTGGTAAATGCTGGGCACGTAGGCCGCCATGTTGCGCAGTCCCTGGATTTTACTCCCAGCGGCCGGTTCCAGGCCAATAATGGCTACGTCAGGCTTGTGCTCCCGCATGTACCGGTGTACGCCCATGAGGGTGCCGCCGGTGCCCATGCCAGCTACGAAGTGGGTAATCTCCGGCACATCGCGCAGTATCTCCGGGCCAGTCGTCTCGTAGTGAACCTGGGGGTTGGCCGGATTGTTGAACTGGTCGGGCATGAAGTAGCGATCGTTTTCTCGCAGCAGGCGGTGGGCGACTTCAATTGCCCAGTTGGTTCCCTTCACGCCATCGGTGAGGATGAACTTGGCCCCAAAGGCGGCCATCATCTTGCGCCGCTCAATGCTGGCGCTTTCCGGGATCACAGCAATGAACTCGTAGCCCCTCTCGGCGGCGATCATAGCCAGGCCAATTCCAGTGTTGCCGCTGGTCGGCTCCAGAAGGATTTTGTCGGTGCCGGGACCCAAGAGCCCGTCGCGCTCGGCAGCCTCGATCATGGACTTGCAGATGCGATCCTTCACCGAACCACCAGGATTGAAGCCTTCCAGCTTGGCCAAGATGCGCACTTTGGGGTTGGGACTCATATGGCGGATCTCGACCACCGGCGTGTTGCCGATCAACTCTATGAAGTTTGCAGCCCTCAGCTTGTTAATCAAAATCTCAGACATTGATTTCTCCTCACAATCTATGCAATCCACCGACGCCAAGTTGTCCATGAAAATTACTCGACCGCGGCCGGCGGCTGCGTGATAACGCGACTGAACCAAATAATTCATATCAAGTATATCACTTTCCCTTTCTCTCGACAACCCATTTGTTGATGTGGGCACTTGTGTGGGTTGGCAGTATGGGGTAGAATTTGCGTGATCCCCATTCACCCAGTCACATATATGGAGGCAACTATGGCAAAGAGTGACAATATTCCGCGCTGGCCGTTCGGCTTTGCCCTTGGTTTTCAGCTTGGGTTCGTCAGGGTTTACCTGTTTCAGGCTCGTCTCAAGAGCCTGGTGGTGCGACTGCTGGCTGGCTCGCTGGATAACCCCGCCAAGTCACACGGCATTGGGGTCGATCTGGGGCCGGGCATACCTGGCTGGCTGCGTGTCACGCTGACTGGCTTTATGAGCAAGACGCTACCGGGCATCGTGGGCCATCCAGTCGAAGCAATCGCTTTCTCGCGCTTCGGCGGCTTTAACCTCGACCGGCGCTTTTCCGATTTTCAAAACCCGCACAGCCCCAGCTACCAATGCTGGTATGGGGCGTATGTGGTCTTTGACAACGAGCACCGGCAACGTTTTGGTTTCGAGCCCGACGGCAGCGTCAGTGTACAAGATGCGCTGCATGCGCTGGAGGCCGATCAACGGCTGGTCTTCGAGAACGCCGGTATCCGACTGGCATTTGACGATGGACGGCGGGTGCGGCCCACAAGTGAGTTCGAAAGGGCATTGGTCGAGGAAGATGGCCAAGCCTGGTGGAAGTTGACCGGGGAAGCCGAAACCTGGTCCACGTATCACCGGGGAAAACTGCCGGACGAGAGATGGAAATTTGGCTGGTGTTACGGCTCCGTACCCCGCAACGCCGACCACGGCGTTGAAGACTTGCATCCCCTCACGTATCGCGGTGAATTCTGGGTGCAATACAAAGAGACATGGCAGGCCACTTGTTGCAAGTTCTTTATCTATCCCCATTACATCGACCAGGAAGGCCAAGAGGTTGACAAGGGCAGTGCGTGGCTGGTCAAGGCGGGGCAAGCGGCGTTGGCCGGCACTCGATTTGGTCGCACCAACGCACAAGGGTATCTTCTCAATATCTTGGGGTAGGGGCAGGTCCCGCGCCTGCCCCGGCGGGCAACCGCAAGGGTTTGCCCCTACTTTTTGAGAAGATACGCATAGGGCTACTTCACAAAGCTCAACCAAAACCTAATCTTGTCATAGGGTACTACTCAGGCCAGATAACCCTTGCGAAGGTTTGGTGAGAGTTTTCAGAGCGAAAATGCCCTGGCCTACCGAAAACTGCCCTGTTAGCCAGGTGATTCGCAACCTTCGCAAGGGTACCTGAGTAGTTACGTCATAGGTTTCTCTAACTGCTCTTGATCTTTCTGACAATTTTAACTATAATCATCCGCATTACTCTACTGTACCTTTTGATCGGCTTTCTATAATTCGTGCCTGCCTGAGAACCCGACCTGGAGGCTGTTGCCCACAGACCTGCGTCGCGCTATGGTGATTCGGTCGCAGAACGTCGGTGATCGCCTGCTCTCTGGTTCAGACAGGTATTCAGCAGAAAAAGGAGGCAAAAGAAATGGTTTCTGGGCTTTACAACCTTACCAGTATGCTGAGATACCGGGGACGTGAAGGGCAATGGTCCTGGCTGCTGCACCGTGTAGGTGGGATAGGAATTATGCTCTTTTTATTACTCCACGTTACCGATATATTCCTTCTCTCTTTAGGCGCCGATGTGTTCAACTCGGTACTTTTCATCTATAGGGCGCCGCCTTTTCGCGTGCTGGAAGTCTTTTTGATCTTCGGCGTGTTATTTCACGCGGTTAATGGCCTGCGCATCATTATAGTCGATTTCTGGCCAGGTATGGGACATTATGAGCGGGCGATGGTCTGGACCGAATCCGTGATTGTGGCGGCTGTATTCATTCCGGCGGCAATAATCACCCTGTCACCTATATTTCGTTGAGGAGGAGAGAGATGACTACTACCAACTATCACTACGGGCGTCGCCAGGAGGGACGACCACCCGGCAGTGCCTTTGAGTTCTACGCCTGGTTTTTTATGCGCGTGTCAGGGGTTGTGTTGTTAGGGGTGGCAGTCTTCCACCTCCTGTATATGCACGTGGCGATCGGTGTGGATCACATTGACTTCAATGTGATCGTGGGGCGCTGGACCGGTCCGCTAGGAGTTTTCTGGAGATTGTACGACTTGTTTTTGCTGATCTTTGCTATGGCCCATGGCTTCAACGGTTCGCGCTACGTTATTGATGATTACATCAAGCGGGCGGGCTGGCGAGTCGCCTTTAAGACCATTTCGGCGACGATCGCCTTTATCTTGTGGGTGATGGGATTCTACATCATCTTCACGTTCCGGCCGATTGGGGCCTGAATAGATCGTCTTAACGCTCACAGGTCCCTCCAAAGTACGGCCACCCGATCATCGGTGGGTCGGAAGCCGTGGTGCTCGTAGAGCATCCGTGAGCGCAGGTTACTTTCCTGGGTGTTGAGAGTGACCCAGGTAACACCTGCGCTGACCAACGCTGCCAGAGCCTCGGTCAACAGGCGAGTACCTACCCCTTTGCCCTCCCAACCGGGCTGAACGCCGAGCCGGGTGATGTGCCCATGCCTCTTATGCTTGTCGCACCATTGATAGCCAACGATCTGGTCGTCTTTCTCGGCAACGGTGAACAGAAAAGCCCGCGCCAGCGCTTCTTGAAAGCTTCTAGCCGGTTTGTGCCAGATAGGACCAAAGATACTTTTATCCAGCGACAAAAGGGCAGGCAGATCACGTAAGTGAGCCGAGCGGACAGAGACCGATAAATTGCCACGAACGGCCACTGGTTGATAATGCCACTCGTAAGTCACTACCCAATCACGACTGGCAAAACCACGTTCGCGGAGAACCTCTGTCAACCACGGTGCATATCCAATCTGAACCAAGGCAGTCACCCCTCTGGGTCGTAGCGTTTCCTCTACGGGGGGCAGGAAGGTGTCCAGATAAGGGGGGACTCGCCAGCTATCGCTGACGGCGGCCGCGGTGATGAGGGCAATAAGAAAGGGCTGGATTTCGGCGAGCATAAAACCATCGACGCCATCTCCACTCTCTGCCACCCAACCTGGATCAGACCGAAGGTGAAGCAGCACTTCTTCTGGAGGGATACGCAGGTAAACATGCCACGCGTGAGCTATTAGACGCTGCACCGCCTCAGCGTCGTCATCTGTGGTCAATCGAGCCGTGTAAATGGGATCGCGTCTTCCGAAGAACATAGTCACCATTGAGTGCATCCAAATCTTGGGAGAAGTAGGGACGAGGTGGCCTCGCCCCTACTTCTCAAACATAGGACGTACTCCCATAATCTGCGGGGCATTTTAGCCCGGCGCGAGTACGATGTCAAGCGTGATGAATGTTTAGGGCAGGAGCAAACCAATTTCCCAGAGAAGGAGTTACTTGTGGGTAACTAACCAGAAAGAAATCATTTGACACTCGCCTACTTTTCGGATAAACTACCCAAAGGTACCAGCCCTTATCGGTAAGAAGAGACACTCCCATCTGAAGCATGGCCCCAGGCAGGCGGGCATGGCCAGGTTCGACCAGTCAAAACTCATCCTTGATCTCTATCGCCTGGCGGGCGCCCTGGTACCGCGATTTCCGCCGGCTGTTGGCTATCCTCTCTTTTCTTTAATCGGGGGACTCGTCCACCGCTTTAATGCTAGCGCGCGAGCCAATGTACGTGACAATATGCGTCACGTGCTAGGGCCCGACGCGCCCTGGACTCAAACCAATCGGCTGACCAGAGCCACCTTTGACTACGTGGCCTATAATTATTACGACTTGTTTCGGTTGCCCAGCCTGAGTACCCCGCAGGTGGCAGCGATGGTACGCATCGAGGGCTGGGAAAACGTTGAAAGGGCTTTGAGCCTGAAGAAGGGCGTGGTGATGACCTCAGCCCATTTTGGCAACATCGAAATCGTGCTGTATGCCATGCTGATGCGCGGCCTGGCTATCACCATTCCAGCCGAACGGGTAGAGCCTCCAGAACTGTACGACTATCTGACAGCACTGCGCATGAGCAAGGGGCTGAAGCTCATCCCGGTGGATGGGCCTATGCTGGAACTTTTCCGCACTTTGCGTAAGGGGGGCGTGGCCGGCATCGCTGGGGACCGGAACGTCACGGACGGGGGTATGGTCGTGGAGTTCTTTGGTGCGCCGGCCCGTTTGCCCGATGGCCACGTACGTCTGGCGATGCGCACCGGCGCGCCTCTCATTCTCGGCTTCAGCCGTCGCCTGGGCCAAGACGCTTACGAAGCACGTTTTTGGCCTCACTTTCGTATTCCAGAAGAGGGCTCAGAAGAAGAACGTCTGGCGGCTGGTATGGCCTACGTCGTCAAGGGCCTCGAGGAGGCTATCAGTGCCCATCCCGAGCAGTGGGCAGTGACCGTACCCATCTGGGACAACCCGGCAACCCCATAACGGTTGGCAGAGTCCGGGCAAATTGAGGACTGGTATGAGAATTGCCCTGGTGTCACCCTACGACTTTCCCTATCCAGGGGGGGTGACCAAGCACATTACCAATCTGGCCGAATGCTTCCGACGGCAATCGCACCAGGTACACATCATCGCCGCCTCTTCACAAGATGTGGGGGAGATGCCACCGGCCGTGATTCGCATCTCCAGTTTTATGGTGCCGGTGCCCTATAGCGGGTCGGTGGCGCGGGTCAGCCTTTCGCCTCGACTTGCCTGCCGGGTGCGTGCGCTCCTGCGCCGGGAAACCTTCGACGTAGTACACCTGCACGAACCGACAACGCCAACGCTTCCGTGGGTAGTACTGCGACAAACACGCAAATTAGCGCCGCAGACAGCCCTGGTCGGCACCTTTCACGCTTACCGCGAGTCACCCTCTTTTCCCTACAGTTACGGGCGACCAATCTTTGGCCGAGTGGTAAACCGCCTGGACGGACGGATCGCCGTCTCGCCAGCGGCGCGCGACTATATGAGCGCCTATTTCCCAGGGACGTATCAAGTCATCCCCAACGGCGTCGACGTGGCGCTCTTTGGGAATCCCGCCCTGTCCCCCATTCCCCAATTCCCAGACGGTCTCAACATCTTGTTCGTGGGGCGGCTGGACCCGCGTAAAGGGTTTCGTTACTTGCTGCAGGCCTACGCTCGAGTGAAGATGACTCTTCCCCAGGCGCGGCTACTGGTGGTCGGCCCCTATACAGCCGCAGACCGAGCCCCTTTCGAACAGGAATTGTGCCGGCTGCGCCTGGGCGACGTTCACTTCATCGGTTACGTGCCCGACGATGAGCTGGCACGTTACTATCGAAGCAGTCATGTCTTTTGCGCCCCTTCTACCGGCTTTGAAAGCTTTGGGATGGTTCTGCTCGAGGCGATGGCAGCCGGGACGCCCATTGTCGCTTCCGACATCGACGGTTATCGGGCTGTGGTCAATCACCGAGTCGAGGGGCTACTGGTGCCACCCAGGGACACCACGGCCCTGGCTGACGCCCTTATTTATCTGCTCCAGCGCCCCGACCTGCGCCAGGCAATGGGCCAGCACGGGCAGGCTACGGCCTCTCGCTATACCTGGGATCAGGTCGCCAGCCAGGTGCTGGATTATTTCTACGACGTGTTGGAATGGAAACGGGGAACCGGTACGGTATGGAACAGGCAGATAGTACCCACGAGGGTACCGCCATACCGGGAAAGTGCTCCCCTTTGAGGAAAAGTGGAGTAACCAATGCTAACCAACTTAATGCGACGTTGGGGTCGTGTCATTGTAGATCCTATCGCTCGGATCACCGGTCAGACCGGTATATCGCCCAACGCTGTCACCTTCATCGGCTTCTTGTTGACGGCTGTGGTCGCTTCTTTGCTGGCAGGGGGCTATCTGCAACTGGCCGGGATACTGTTGATTGTAGCCGCCTTCTTCGACGCCATTGATGGCAGTATGGCCCGCCAGCTCCAGCGGACCACTCCCTTTGGCGCCTTCTTAGACTCGACTACGGACCGTTTCTCTGAGGCCGTGCTTTTTCTGGGCGTGTTGATTCACTTCCAAGAAAAAGGCGCCAACACCGGGGTGATTCTCACTTACATAGCCATTGTCGGTTCGTTGATGGTCAGTTACACACGAGCGCGGGCCGAGGGTATCGGCGTCTCCATCAAAGGCGGAGTGTTGACCCGCTTTGAGCGCATCGTGGTTTTGATCGCCGGGTTACTCTTGAACCAACTGACTATCGCCCTCTGGATTCTGGCAATATTGACCAGCTTCACCGCGCTGCAGCGTATTTGGCTGGCCTGGCAGGCAACGCGGGGAAACACCCGAAATATTAAGCGTGAAATGCAAGGCGTGAATGAAGTACAGTAGGTTTAGCCCGTCCCCCCCCGCGTAGGCGGGACGAAGCCCCGCGTAGGCGGGACGAGAGGTTCCAAACGGGGTACGAAGCCGGGGCGGGCTGGCCGGGTCAGGGAAACCTGGTTTATACAGAAAAAGACGACAGGTCGAGGGAGCGCCGATGGCTTCGTTTATGCCGCTTCTTCGTTTGGCAGTGCATCAACCCTGGCATACACTGATTGCCGGTCGATATTATCCGGCAACGGCCCCACCGTGGCCAGCTTGCGTTCCACAATCTCCCGTGCAAATAGCGCACAGCGTCTCAGGGAATTGCCATCGAGCAAGGCGACCAGGAAACCGGCCCAGAAGGAATCGCCGGCGGCAGTGGCATCGACGACTTCGATAGGCCGGGCCGGAATGTGTGTAATACTTCCTTCCTCGGAGAGAAGTACACCCTTCGCCCCCATCGTGAGCACGACAACCTTCGGCCCCATATCATGGAACAATTCAATGTATTCCTCCGGCGTCTTGTCGCGCCCAAAGATGCGCGTGGCATCATCCAGCGACGGCTTGGTGATGGTCGCGTAGCCCAGCATCCGGCGCAAAACATCCATCGCCTCTCGAGAGTCTGGCCAGACTTGAGGACTGTAATTGGGGTCTAGCGAGATGATTTTGTCATGTTGCTGCGCGAGTTGAAAGGCCTTCTCCACTGCCGAACGGCCCGGCTCGCGAGAAAGCGGATAGATGGAGGCATGGATCACCCGGGCGCGTTGGACAGCAGCTTCCTCCACCTCTCGGGGCTCCAGTCGGTAGTCACCGTCTCGGAAGGCTTCGAAATCCGGCGTGTGCTTAGTATGTGAGACGAAAATGATGCTGGTATGAACGCGATGGTCCATGATTATATAATCGGTCATCACGCCAGCTCGCCCCAACTCTCCCTTCAGAAACTGGCCCATGGCTCCGATGCCTGTTTTGGAAACGACGGCGGACTTACCCCCCAGCTTGGCCACGTACACAGCTATGTTGGCGGCCGAGCCGCCCAGATACTTGCGGAACGTGTACGCATTTAGCAGCCAGTCCGTCTCCTCCACAGAGATAAAATCAACTACTGTCTCGCCAATGGCGAGAAGGTCCAGATCACCTTTAGGGACTTTCACGAATATTGGCTCCCATTTTGTAATTACTCAGCCTACCCCATTTTTGAGAAGTAGAGTGTCGCCAACTCGGATAGCGGAATATCGGTATTTGGTTTGGGATCGGTAAAATACTCGGGAATGGCAAGTTCGCCAGCGTGCGCTGGTCCCTCAAGTATGTCCTCAATTAGACCCAAATAGCCTTCGGCGGTGCGTTCCCAGGTATAGCGTGAGAGTACGCGTTGCATCCCAGCCTCATGAAAGTGCTCCCAGGACCCTTTGCATCCTAGCACTCGCAGCAGACCTCGGGCGATATCGTCAGGGTCAGCAGGATCGACCAGCACGCCAAATTCCTGACTACCTTCTCGCAGACTTTCAGATGGACCGCCATTTTTCGTGACGACCGCCGGCAGACCACAGCTCATGGCCTCCAGCGGTGCCAGGCCAAAGGGTTCGTAGAGCGCCGTGA
>CAYTNQ010000150.1:0-11187 GCA_964439175.1 uncultured Anaerolineales bacterium
CGTCGAGCCAAATCGAATTGTGACGATATTCTTCGACCGGCGTTTGAGGAGGAAAGAATGAGACTGAAAATAGATAAAGAAAATGATGCCCTGTACTTTCGACTGGATGAGGCAGCTATTGTAGAGTCAGAAGAAGTTCAGCCGGGGGTAATACTGGACTTTAATCAAGAAGGCCAGGTCGTGGGAATTGAGATTTTGGCACTGAGCAAACGTGTAGATTTGGAGAAACTGCGTGTGCTCCAGTTTGAGACCGTATAGGGCATTCCCTTTCTTTGGTTGCAATGGGTAATGATTGAGCGTCTATTGGTTCTTTTTCTGGATGGGGTTGGGCTGGGTGACGACGATCCCGAGATCAACCCCTTTATGCAAGCCGCTCTCCCGACTTTACGGAGTCTGCTGGGCGGGCGGCGGCCGGTGCGTGCCAATGGCGGCTTGAGTACCCGCCACGCTACCCTGCTGCCCCTGGACGCGCAACTGGGCATACCCGGCCTGCCCCAAAGCGGCACCGGGCAGACGACCATCCTTACCGGCGTCAACGCACCGGCGCTGCTGGGACGGCACTACGGGCCCTATCCGAACCAACCCCTGCGCGATCTGTTAGGTAACGGCAGCCTCTTCCGGCAACTGCTGACGGCCGGTAAACCGGTCGCTTTTGCCAATGCCTACCCTGACCGTTTTCTGGACCGGCTGGGGCGGGGCACGGAACGCCTGAGCGCCAACACGCGGGCGGCGCTGTTGGCCGGGCTCAAGCTGCGCGGCCCGGTCGATCTGAAAGCCGGCCGGGCCATCTCGACGCTGCTGACCAACGAGTACTGGCGCAATTGGGGATACGACATGCCGGAGCTGTCGGCAGGCGAGGCGGGGGCGCAACTGGCCAGACTGGCCGATGACCATGCCCTTACCTACTTCGAGTTCTGGTACACCGACGTGGCCGGACACCGCCAAGACCGAGACCTCTCCCTGCACGTCCTGAATATGCTGGACCAATTCATCGGTGGCACCCTCGACGCGTTGGACCTGAGCCGCTCGTTGCTGATGGTCATCAGCGACCACGGCAACTTTGAGGACTGGCGCACTCCCAAACATACATACAACCCGGCGCTGACCCTAGTGGTCGGCGCCAGTCATGGGGAACTTGCCTCTCAATTACACAGCCTAGCCGATATCACGCCTGCGCTGCTGACAGCTTTTGGCCAGTCGTGATCCGAACGTTATGTTCTGCATATTTCTGTCGTACGACGTGCTTTGTCTCGCTCCCGAGTTCTTACAGGCCAAAGAAATTGCCCCGGTTTTGAGATTTCGGCGATGATTTCGAAAGAGACGCGTACGCCTCCCATATCCCGTGAGTGCTTGACGATCATGTGCATGAATCTGCTGCCGATCACCTGCCGATGACCGGACCGCTCAAAGGTCCAGCTTGGATTGGCTTGCTGCACTCCTGCGCCGATGATAACCGGCTGCAGCCGATCATATTGAAGGCCCACCTCGGCGTTACCCAGATCCGCTTTGAGTTGGCTAAATTTCAAGCTTGGGGTAATGGCCACCCTCACATTTCTCTGACTCTTGTCAAAGATTTCCTTAGGATGGATATCAAAGGCAATGGGACCTATCTCGTCGTTGGGACCATGCAGATAGGCCGTGAACTGGGCCCATTCCACGCTGATGTCGGGGTGGGGTTGGAAGGAGCAGGCCAGGCGCACCAGACAGAAGTCTGATTGGTTGGCTTGCAATGCTATCTCTGCTGGCAAATTTTTGCCTCTCATCCGATAGAGTTCAGCCAGGGACCACCACTCAGGGCGGCCAATAGAAATCATCAATCCTTGAGCACTCGATGGCGGTACAACTGGCCGATCACCCGGACCGAGCACGTCGCCGACATCGGCTTCCGGGGCGAGTTCCAGATCTTCCTGGTGCAACGTTGTGCCCGGCTCTAATTCTGGGGGTACAGACAGGACGTGCATAGGTTTTCTCCTCACCGACAAGATGACTTATCAGTCTGCAATTCCTATAAGGGTGAAAGGTGCCCAGAAGAAGGGATGGGCATAAGGCGGGTTATCCTCGACTCGCTTATGATGACGGATACTACGTATAGCCTGCTGCAAAGCACTAGCAGACGAAGTCCTTTCCCTGTGCCAATGAGTGTAGAATTGTCTTACCAACTCGATGGCAGATGAAGTCTGCACCGGCCAACGCGCAGCCAGCACGGCCGACGCGCCAGCAATCAAAAAAGCGTGGCTTAACCCGGTTAACTCATCGCCTGGATTGACCCAACTTGTCCCCCCCTGGCACGCAGTCAGTATCACTAAGGTGCCTGGCAAATCTATGCTCAGGATGTCACGGGCAGTGAGGGAACCGTCGGCCAGATACAGGCAAGAGTCCAACGGATTCTGAGTGTTAAATTCACCATGGCACAGAATGTAGATCAGGTCAGCCTCTGGGGCTTCGCGCTTGAATCGTGCGACACTGGCTGCCAGACCAACGTAAGGTTGTGTACTGAAGATAGCGGCAGCCTGGGTGGTTGCTGCAGCGAATGTACTCTCTTCGTGTCCGTGAGGTGTGAAGCCGAGAACTGTAGCCCGTGTTGGGCTGGGGAGAGAGGTTGGTGCCATTGGGGCGTGGCGCAGCAGAACGCCGGCACTGGGAGCGTAGGCTACCGCAAATGCTTCCCCTAAGGGCTCTCTTCCGACAGGCAACCCATGGAACGCCAGATCGTGCAGCCGCCCGTGGGGAACGAGGTAGAGGGTATGAACGTCTTTCAAATGCGGGTGAAGAGGCGTGACCAGGGGAACCAGCTTTTCTTCCCAAGTCCAAGACTCCAAGCCGTAGCGCCGAAAGCGCGAGACTTCCCGATTAAAAAGGCGTATGTAGTACTCCAGAGCAGTCTGGCTGAGTGGAATATTCGCCACCTGTACCGATCGACCGGAGCGGAAGATCCAGGCGTAAATGGCCTCAGGCAGGCTGTAGTAAGCCACCAGAGCCGTGTCATTAGGGCGATTGTCCAGCCATCCTTGCAACGATTTTGCTGTGGTCGGCATACCGCGCCGTAGGGCAACGTAGCGCTCACCACCGTTGGGTGAATCAAGCATTTCGTCCCATAAGCTATTCAGAGTATCCTGGATTTCTCGGCGCTGTCTAGCTAGTTTGGCTCGGTCTATCGGATCCTGGGCTAGCATGACCTGCTGTTCGAGCGCCCTGGCCTCGCGGATCATGTGGCGCTCCTTGTCCAGCAAACTTTTGGGGAGTCCTCTGTCCGGGAGTGGGGCGAAGAGTCCAACCTGTTCCAGGAACACGCGTGCCCTGGCTCGCTCGGCCCAATCGAAAGCAGTTTCAAATGCGCCAGCTTGCCAGTGAAGTCGGATTAGACCCTCATAGGCAGCCAGGCTGCGGGCCAGGAGACCGGCACGGTGAGATGAGAGGGAGAGAGTCGCTCGACCTGAATTCAATAACCCCACTGCTTCTTCATAAGCTCGCTGAGCTGCCAGATAGTCTTGGCGCTGCTTTCGGTGGAGGTCACCCAGCCGGGTGAGAGCGATACGCAGACCGTCCGTATCGCCGTGGTCGCGGGCGACCTGGATGGCGTTATTATAGCAGTCTAGTGCTTCTTCAGCGTCACCCAGGTATTCAGCATAGGCCAGGCCCAAATTTTCAAGTTGATGGCCTGCTTCCATATCACGCCCGGCCGCTTGAAGGGTATCACGAGCTTTTTCAAATGCCTTCACCGCCTGCTCCGGAAGCCCGGTACGAAGGTAGACGATGCCTGAGTTGCCGGTGGCATTGGCGGCCATAACATTATCACCGGCGCGTTGTGCGCCATCGCAAGCCCGACGAAAGTGCTCGGTGGCGGTCTCAAAAGCGTTCTTAGCGAGTTCGTCATCTATCATAAGCAATCCCCGTCGGTAGAGAGTATTACCCAGGTTATTGTGCACGATAGCGGCCTCGCCATTGTTGCCGAGTTCCTCAAATATCTGCAATGCCTGGCGATGGCAACTTTCGGCCGCATCCAGGTCGCCCAATTCCTCGTATACAGAGCCCAGCGTGTCTTGCCACTTGCCCTCTGCCAGTTGGTCTCCAGCCTGATGAGCAATGGCAATAGCTTGTTCCAAAGTTTCCAGGGCAGGTTGATAGCGTCCTTGCAAACGGTAAAGGGTAGCCAGATTCCCAAGTTCACCAGCCAAATCCAGGCAGGCGCGACTGTCTTTGATTTTCTGGAACAGTTCGATGGCCGCCTGGTGCTGCCTGGCGGCCGCCTTGTAGTCTCCCAGGCGGGTAAGCACGCGGCCTAAAGTGCTGCGGTGGCGCGCTTCCAGGTATGGATCTTGCGCCTGTTGGGCGAGGTCCACGGCCTGTTTGGCGTGGGAACATGCAGCGGCGGCTTGATTCTGAGCCAGATAAGCTTCGGCTAAGCCATCGCGGAGGCGCGCTGCCAAAGAGGGATGTGCGTCGGGAGTCTCCAGCAGGATCAGGCCATGTTCGTAGTGCCACCCTGCGTCGTCGGCGTGGCCGGCCAGTAGTTGCGTATAGCCCAACTCGGCCAAGTAGTCGGCGGCGGCTACTGCATCCCCAGCTTCATAAGCGATAGCAAAAGCGTAACTAATAGATTCCGCCGCAGCCTTATAGTCCCCCAGGCCACGTTGGGTGTTCCCCAGACTGGCCCAAGCCATGCACTCCGCCAGGCCGTTTCTCTCACGACGGGCCAGATCCAGCATCCTCTGAGCGGCGGTCTGAGACTTTTGGTAGGCTTCCTTTTTGGCAGGCCCAACGGGGGTTTCCAAGGCCAGAGCCTGATATGCCTGGCTGGTTTGATGTAAGGCTCGCAATTCGTGTGTGGCGAATCCCGGCCCCAGGTTATGGGCAATAGTAGCCGCTTCTTCGTAGTGCGTGGCTGCTTCGGCCCACCGGTTGTGGGCAGCGTAAGCTCCACCCAACTGCTGAAAAATAGCGCCCCGGCGCTGGTCGCTGCCCTGAAAAGTGGCCAGAGCTTCCTCAAAAAGGGATGCGGCGTGCTCGGTATCACCACTTGCCAGGGCAGCATTGCCTTGATCCAAAAGCTCGGATAAGGTTTTACTCATTACTCCTCCAAATGGTAACGGAACACGCTGCCCGGTTCAGTTTGTTGGAGTAAGGGGAGTCGTGATGGCACTGATAAGTGCTGGGTAGGACGTTGTTGGCGCAGTTGAGTGGAAGTAGTCATTGTACCGGCGCCGGCATTTCTCAGCACAAGCGGCAGGTATACCGCCTGATCCAATTGGGGAGCTGCCTTGGGTTGGAGGTTAGTGTCCAGGAAGATATTGTCCAGGTAGAAAGTGGTGATTCCACCACTGTTGGTTTGAGACTCAAAACTGAGTTCCACAGACTGGCCGAGATAAGGCTGTAATATGGTCGAAACGTCAAAGCTGGCGGTCTGCCAGGTGCCTACGGGTGTGGATTGGTTGGAGATTGTGTGGACGGTGGTAATGAGGGTTCCGTCGGCACGCCGCAGGTGGACGTAGAGAAAGTCCACAGAGGCGGGGTTAGGATCAACCGGACCTACGGCCCAGTCAAAAGTGAGCACAATGAGGGAGTTAGCAGAAGCAGCCATCAGTTCCTCAGAAGTGGAAGCGGATGGCAGGACGTTTTGCTGCTTCAATTTCTCAACAGCATTGTTATAGCCACCCAGAATTGCCTGTCCGCCGGTCACAATCTCAGAAGGGCTGTTCTCCTGCCATTGGCCAGGTGGGTTCTCGCTAAGGGTATTATCCCGAATGACCTCCTTGGACATCAAGTGGGCGTGTGCGCCACATGTAAGGTCAAGCGGGAAGATGTCGTCGGTGGTGAGGATGCCGAGGGGGCAGATTAACGACCACTCGGTAGCCGATGGAGGTCGGGCAGCCAGAGCCTGGGCGGCAGGCTGGTCAGCATTAGGATTGGTCTGGTAGGTGTTGGACGGCCCCATATCTACGCCGCCGTAAAGACTTTGAGTGATGATAGATGGGCCGATGGTAAAGGTTTTGCTCACTGTGATGGCCGGCGTGGCGGTGATGGTCGTCGTAGGCACTACAGCGACATTCGCGTAAGCGCTCAGCCAGGGGTAGTGAACACCGTCTAACTTTCCATCTAGGCTGTCAAGGTCTCTATCCTGAATCCATTTAGCCAGCGCTGCAACCTCACCCAGCACACGTAGTTCGTAAAGAGCGGTATTCCCTTGAGCGGCCTGCTCGGCGGCGAAGGTGTCGTAGTTGCTGTTAAAGCAATTCACAAAGTAATTGGCGGCGTCGGTAGCATTTTGGGTGCGATTGGGCGTGTCAGGGGGGATGTAAGCCCATTTCAGCACCATCTTGCTCTGGGCAATGATAACGCCGCTGCCGTCAGGAGTGACCTCCAGAATCATATCAGGCTCGAAGAAGAAGCGTTGGGGGGCAACCGAGCCGGACTGGTAATTTTGCTGCTGTAACTCAACCAGCTTGTCCAAGACCGACATGTAGCAGGGTGCACTGGAGGTCATCTCTTGGCCCGTTACGTTATCTTTGCCCAGGCCGTAGGATTTGAGGAGTCGGTCAGCTTCAAATGTGACCTGACCATGGTGAGTGTCCTCTGTCTGGCCGAAATAGTAAACAGGCAGATGACCTGGCAACGGCTGTGGCTCAAATTCAATGGTGACGCCGGGCCACTCAACAGGATTATCATAAGCGGCGCGCAGGGTGAGAAGCAGATTCTCGTGGAGGTAGGTCCTACCTACGCCGGACCAAGAGCCGTCGGATTGGCCGACGATAATGAGTTCATGGGTTGAGTCGTTGTAGCCGGCAGCGCCAATGCTGGTGAAAGAAGAGGTTGTAGTGGTTTGGACAGGAAGAGAGTCAACTGTTGGGGAAGTGAGGTCGGGAGAGGTTGAAAAAGCCGGTGCGCTGGTAAAAAGGCTAAAACAAAGTAAAAGATAAGCAATGACACGGAAGCGACGCATAAGTGTAGCCCTCCCTGGAGTCCCCACCGAGCGGTAGGCTCTCCGCGCAAAAAACAGCATCAATGAACAGTCAGAGACCGGAATCTCTACCGGCGCTGTGAGATCATATTACCGCCTCCATTCGTGAACTGGCTATTTCATGTTCGCACGTTGCTGCTTAGGGGGTGATGATACTATCAGTATAAATGATGAGAGTGGATGAGTCAATATATTTCTGACATAGTTTGTAAGCGTTGCTACTTCCCATATGGCAATCAAAACCAACTAGCCAGGAGCGCGTCCAGCGTGCCCGACTCGCGCAGCCCGGTCAGCGCATCGTCGACAGCTTGCGCCAGCCGGCGCGACTTGATGCGGGTAGCGATGACGTAAGGCTCGTCGGTCAGCGCCTCGACGAGGCGCACCTGGCCTCCATTGGCACTCATGAACTGGTAAACCGACACGGCGTCGGCGATGGCAGCGTCGGCGTTACCGGTGACCAGCGCGTCCAGGGCTTCTTGAGCTGTCGGCTGGGGGAGGGTTTCCAGGTCGGCGATAGTTTGCTTGAGGCGGCGCGCCTCCATGTCGGCCTGGCTTCCCCACTCCACGGCGACAGTCCGCCCGGCCAGCAGCTTTGGCAGCGAGGCGCCGGGGCTACTTTCGGCGCTTGTGCTGTCGCCGGCAGGCAGGACGAGCACCTGGCCGGCGTTGAAGTAGGGTTGGGAGTAAATCACGTCCTGGGTCCGGCGCGGGTCATAGGGCAGCCCGGAGATGACAACGTCCACGCGGTTGGCCAGCAAGGCGTCGTATAGCCCGTCGAAGCCGATGTTGACGAAAACCGGCTCGGCATCCAACCTGGTGGCGAGGGCGCGGGCCAGGTCGGCGTCAAAGCCGACCACGTTCCCTGCCGCGTCCAGCGATTCAAAGGGGGGGAAGCTGGCGTCGAGACCCACGCGCAACTCCCCCGTGGTCTGCACCCGGTCCAGCGTCCCGTCGTCTCGCCGTCCCCGCGCCAGCAGCAGGCTCACTGCCAGGGCCACCAGCAGCAGGAGCAGCACCCCTCCGCCCGTTGCCCAACGCCCAAATTTGCTACCTAGCATGCGATCATTTCGGGTGCATCTCCAGCCAGTTTTGCCCCACTTCCACGTCTACCTTGAGGGGCGCGGCCAACTCATAGGCGCCACCCATCACCTCTCGCACCAGGGGGATGACCAGGTCCACTTCGTCGTCAGGCGCTTCCAGCACCAGCTCATCGTGGACCTGCAGCAGCATGCGGGAGTGCAGCCGGCGTTCGCGTAAGGCCTGGTGCAGGCGGATCATGGCGATTTTGATAATGTCGGCGGCGGTGCCCTGGATGGGCATATTAATCGCCTCGCGTTCGGCACGGCCTCGCTCCGGGCCGCGCATTTTGGCCAGGTTAGGGAAGTAGCGCCGCCGGCCGAGCAAGGTCTCGACGTAGCCCTGCTTAGCTGCCTGGCGTTTGGTCCTGTCGATGTACTCGCGCACGCCCGGGTATTTCTCAAAGTAAGTCTTGATGAACTGGGTTGCTTCTTCGCGGCTCATCCCCGTCTGCTGAGCCAGGCCAAAGGCCGACTGGCCATAGCTCAAGCCAAAATTGACGCTCTTGGCGATCCGCCTCTGGTCTTTGGTGACCTCGGTCAGGGGGACGCCCAACACCGTGGCGGCGGTGGCGGCGTGGATGTCTTCGCCGCGTTCAAAGGCGGCCAACAGGCCCGGGTCCTGGGCGATGTGGGCCATGACCCGCAATTCGACCTGGGAGTAGTCGGCGGCGACCAGCTTCCAGCCCGCCTCGGCCACAAAGGCGCGGCGCACCTCGCGCCCCAACTCGGTGCGAATGGGGATGTTTTGCAGATTGGGATTGCTGCTGGAAATACGCCCGGTGACAGCGCCGGTCTGGTTAAACGAAGTATGTATCCGGCCGGTGTCTGGGTTAACCAACTGGGGCAAGGCATCCACGTAGGTGCTCTTGAGCTTGGTCAACTGGCGCTGTTCCAGGATCAGGTCAATGACCGGATGCTGGCCGCGCAGCCCTTCCAGCACGCCAGCGGCGGTAGAGTAGTAGCCACTCTTGGTCTTCTTCAGGCCATCGGTGGGTAAGGCCAGTTTGATGAAGAGGGCGTCGGAGAGTTGCTGGGTGGAGTTAATGTTGAAGTTGTAGCCCACCAGGTCTTGGATCTCGCGTTCGATCTCACGCAGGCGCTGCTCCAACTGGTCCGACATCTCGTGCAGCACCGCCACGTCGAGCCGGATGCCGGTCCGCTCCATATCGATCAGCACCGGCACCAGGGGCATCTCCACGTCGGTGAAAAGGGACCACAGCCCGCGCTCTTTCAGCTCCTGCGTCAATTCATCTACCAGGCGGAGCGTCATGTCCACATCGGCACAGGCGTACGGGGCGACCTTTTCAACCGGTACCTGGGCCATGGTGATCTGCTTCTTGCCGCTGCCAATCAGTTCGGTGATCTCGGTCATTTCTATGCCCAGCCGGGTCCAGGCCAGGTTCTTCAATCCGTGGCTGCCCAAGGGGTTGATGAGCCAGGAGGCGATCATGGTGTCGAAGAAGGGCCCGCGCGTCTCCAGACCGTGCTGGGCCAGCACGGTGATGTCGTATTTGGCGTTGTGAGCGATCTTTTGCAGCGTCCCATCTTCGAATAGGGGGTGGAGCGTTGAGATTAGAGATGGGAGATGGGAGATGAGAGATTGGGGATGGGAGATTGGCACGTAATAGCCTCGTCCGGGCGCGTCGGTGAGGGCGATGCCCACCAGGTCGGCGGTGACCGCGTCAGTGCTGGTCGTCTCCACGTCGAAGGTGAAGCGATCGGCCCCTTTGAGTCGCTCGACCAAATCAGCCAGCGCATCATACGTGGCCACGATGTGGTAATCGGCGCCGGACGTAGGGATAGGAGCGGACGGTGCCGCTGCTTCAGCCGGGGCGCCTGCCTCCTCGGGAAGTTCCTCTTGGGAAAACATAGAGAGCTGCACGCCGCCGGCAGTAGTGGCGGCCGACGCCGGTGGTGGTTGGCTTTCCCCACCGGGGATACGATCCCCCGTGGGGATACGATTGTACAGGCTGCGGAATTCCAGCTCCTGGAAGAGGTGCAAGACTTCGTTCCGGTTGAAGTCCCGGGTGCGACAGGCGTCCAGGTCGAGTTTCACGCCGGGTACGTCGGTCACGATGCGGCCCAGGGCGCGCGAGAGGAAGGCGGTATCGCGGGCGGCATCCAGCTTAGCTCGCTGGCCTTTGGGCAGTTGGTCCAGGTGCTCGTAAATGCCTTCCAGAGAACCGTACTGGTGCAGGAGCTTGACCCCTCCCTTTTCGCCGATGCCTTTGACGCCGGGGATGTTGTCGCTGGTGTCACCCGCCAGCCCCTTCAGATCGACGAGTTTGGCCGGCGGCAGTTCATAGCGGTCTTCGACGCGGTCTTCGTCGTATAGCTCCCGGTCGGAGAAACTACGGCCCGAAACCAGCACCTTGACTTTGGGGCCAACCAATTGAAAGGCATCCCGGTCGCCGGTGACAATGATGGTCTCCACGTTCTGCTCGCTGGCCTGGCGCGCCAGGGTGCCCAGCACGTCATCGGCCTCGAAGTTCTGGGCGGTGAAGACGGGGATGTTAAAAGCGTGCACCATTTGCTCGATACGGTTGATCTGCTGGCTCAAGTCGTCGGGCATCTTCTCGCGGGTGGCCTTGTACTCGGCGTACTGTTTATGGCGGAAGGTGTCGCCCAGGTCGAAGGCGACGGCC
The DNA here is from genome assembly GCA_964439175.1 of uncultured Anaerolineales bacterium. Lineage (GTDB taxonomy): Bacteria > Chloroflexota > Anaerolineae > 4572-78 > NAK82 > CAYTNQ01. The sequence goes on from CAYTNQ010000150.1 coordinate 10,680, forward strand.
AGGTAGTCTGGCTTGTGTTCTTCCCACACGGCCAGCAGCATCAACGCAAAACCGTAAACGGCGTGCGTCGGCTCGCCACTGCGCGTCTGCAAGCCGGTGTTGGCCAGGGCAAAATAGGCGCGGTAGGCTAGGGCGTGGCCGTCTATGAGCACCAGGCTTGGTAGCCGGGTATCGTCCTGCAGCGTTTTCGTCTCGTCAGGCATAGAGGCTCTCCTCTCAACTCGCCCGTAAACGTGGTGCGGGTGTGTTTCTTGCGTTGAGGATAGATGACAGGGACTCATTGTACCGCTGAATGCAGGGGAAGTCAACGACTGAAGCGGGGGTGTCGTATGAAGTGTAGCACAATACAAACTCTTTCTCCATTAGAGAACGCTCGAACGGCACTCTAGAGATAGGGATGATTATGCTGGTATACTATCAGTGAAAGGCCAAATTTCTTACGTCTTGATAGCTCTAGCTCTCCATCGTCATGAACAGGTTGTTCAACGCTTCGGCCAGGGTCGGGTGG
>CAYTNQ010000151.1:0-11080 GCA_964439175.1 uncultured Anaerolineales bacterium
GTCCGGGTGCCGTATCAGCAGGGGGAGTTGGTAGCTTTGCTGCACCAGCAAGGCAATGTAGAATTGGAGGAGCACGGTCTGGAGGGAACCTTGATCGAGGGACGAGTCCCTGCCCGGCTGGCAGCGGCGCTCCGGCCTTATGCCGTCGAATCAGCGAATCAGCAGATCAGCGAATCAGCAGACCAGCAAATCGGCAAATAGCAAATCATAAATTCACTGGCATGCAGGTTTGCCGATTTGCAGATTTGCTGATCTGCTGATTCGCTGATCTGCCGATCTGCCGATTTGCCGATTTGCTGATTTATAGACAGGAGTGCAAGCAAATGCAACAAATCACCGAAACCCTGGCTCAAATCAAAGGCGTGCCGGTCATTGTAGGATTGACATTGATCATTTTGAGTCTCTTGGGGCACATCGTGCCAGGTTTGTCCTTCCTGGCTATAGATGATTTGCTTCTGCACCTGGGCCTAATCATCGGCCTGGGCGGATTACTTTTCACAGACACCTTATAGTCCTCCCTCAGACTGGTTCCCCTGCCTCGATTGTCTCTTCCCTGACCTCTCCCGGCCTTACAGCACAGCCAGGGGGGATAGTGGCGGGGCAGTGTAACCAAACCTGCCTCCTAACTGTCATACTCTGTAAGCAAGGTAACTTTGGCGTGCAATGCCTGTCAAGTGGGGACCCCTGACCTATTCAGGAGATAACGGTGACGACTCTTCGCAAAGTGAGCGGCCATCGTGGAAAGTCCATAGTCGGCGCCGAGATCCAACCTGACCCGACGATTCTGGTGGCTGATCTGTTCGAACAGTACCAGCGAGTGGTGTTTGCTTACCAGTACCGTCTGGTAGGAGACTCGGAGTGGGCACACGATTTGACGCAGGAGACCTTTCTCCGGCTCTTCCGTGCCCGCCACCGACTTCCTCAGGTCAAGAACCGTCGTGCCTGGGTGTATCGCATTGCTACCAACGTTGCCTTTAATGCCCTGAAGCGCCGGCGTCGCTTCGCCTGGCTGCCCTGGCGCAACACCGATGCCCTGCACCTGGCTGCACCGGATCCGGCCGAACAGGTTGATCGACGCGTCGCTGTGGAACGAGCTCTGGCTGAATTGCCGCCCCACTACCGGGCACCCCTGCTTCTTCATAGTCACTACGGATTCAGTGTTCGCGAAGTGGCTGAGGCGCTGGACATCAGTCAGGGGGCCGTCAAGATTCGACTCTACAGGGCACGTGAGATGTTCCGACAGGTGTATGAGGGAGGAAAAGCAACATGAAGGAAAACCATACACAGGTTGCCCAATTGTTGGCTGTTTACCACGATCTAAGCCAGACGGAGCAATACGAGGTTGACCAGCACATCCAGGAGTGTGCGACCTGTGCTGCCCGGCTGGCGGCCTATCGAACCATGGATGGGGACCTGGCCAGGCTGGACGATCCCCGGCCTGATGGACGGTTACGTGAGGAGTTCTACCAAGCTATTGAGGGGCGTGACCGGCGGGGGGGATGGATTCATAGGATGGGTCATCGGCTGGTGCGTCTACCGGATCTGGTGAGTCGGGCGGCTGAGTTGGCAATATTAGTTTTGCTGATAGCCGGCCTGGGGTTCACACTCCGAGGTTGGCTTCAATCATCCCCGGTTCCCATCCCCGAAGTGTCGCCAACCCGCTCTCCTGTGACCGCAGCGTCTCCACTGGATACGTCGCTGGCCGAGATGCCCGGCGGAGGACATACGGCCGAGGCTGAAACGGCCAATAGTGGGCGTACATCTGACCTGGTACGCTTCCAGAATTCGGTCGTAGATTCTCAACAAGGAGCTCGAGTGGACCCTGCCTCACCGATCTCGTCCCAGGCGGCCCTCATCCCCTTCCCAACCACATTGACTCAAGAAGGTGAAGAGCAGGGACAAGTCTATGTTGTTATGGCTGACGATACTCTGTGGAAACTGGCCGAGAAGTATTTGGGGGATGGGCATCGCTTTGGTGAAATTGTCGAGGCGACGCTTGCCAAACGCGCCGAAGACCCTAGCTTCGCTTTGATCGATGACCCCAATCTCATCTCGCCAGGCTCGAAATTGTGGATACCAGGGGCGGAGATTCCCCCTTCGACCAGCGCGGCGGCCAGGAAGCCATCGCCAGCGACAAGCGGCCCCAATGGACACATTGCCTTCAGCTTTTGGAACAATAGCCCCGTGCGTTGCACCTACGAGATCGACATCATTGACGTACCTGACTGCCTGACCAGCCCTGAGGCATGTCAGGCCACCCGGCGCATCTTCTCGCTGAACAACGTCAGCGAGCCGGCCCTCTCACCCAGCGGGGACCGCCTGGCCTTTCGGGGTTGGGGCGAGCCCCCCAGTGAGGCCAGCCCTTATCTGCACTGCGCACCCGCCGTAAAGGCACGCTATCTGGCCAACACCACCCTGGATGGGACGGAGTTCCGGGGCACGGGCGGTTTCTGGGAAGACTCACATCCCAACTGGTCCCCCGACGGCCAACAGATTCTGTTCGACAGTGGACGTAACGGCGATGGGATCACCCGCATCTTGCTCATCAATGCCAACGGCTCTAATGAGCGCGATCTACGCATCGCGGGACAGCAGCCTTCCTGGGGACCGGATGGCCAGCGCTTCGTCTACCGCGGCTGTGACCTCACCGGCAATCGCTGCGGTCTTTGGTTGGCCTATGCGGCCCCCGTCAATTCGTGGGAAGTGGGCAGCAATATGATCGGACCAGTAGTCCAGGATGCGCAGGCAGCCCATCCCGACTGGTCTCCGACTTCGGATCAGATTGTGTACCAGAGCCCGAAGGGTGGCAGTTGGGATCTATACGTAGTCAACACGGATGGCAGCGGCCTGCGGCAATTGACCAGCGATTCTGGTATCGAGGGTCTCCCGTCCTGGTCCCCCGACGGCGGATGGATTGCGTTTCTCTCCGATGCTGGTGGAAACTGGGGCGTCTGGATCATCCGGTCCGATGGGAGTGAGCGGCATTTGCTGTTCCCCTTCGATGGAGGGATCTTCACACCCAAGGCGGTCGAGCCCTACGGCCAGCGGGGTTGGATTGACGAACAAGTCTCGTGGTCTAATTAAATGTCTTCTTGCAAGGGCGTGGCATGGGCCAGGCCCAATTTTTATCTTCATGGAATGAGGGAAGGCTATGAAACCTAAACTGTTGGTCTGGGCTTTGTATATCGTGTTGGTGCTGTGCCTGGTCAGCGTGACAGCCGCCAGCGCTCAAGGTAGTGAGGCGAAGCTGATCCTCATTAACTATGTGGGCGCGGACATGACCTTTACTCTGGATGGGACGGTCTATACCGTGCCTGGCACAGGTACGGTGCCGGGTGGCGGGCAGTTGACACTGGCGCTGGCGCCCGGGCGGCACACCTATAGCGGTCAGGTTCCGGGTGCCGATGGCAGCAACGGTGAAGTGGACCTGACGGCTGGGCAGACACAAATACTGGGTGCGCGCCTTGAGCAGACCGGGGCGGTCATTTCTCCAACGGGTGTGGTCCTGCAAGAGCCGCGAGATATGCTGGTTTTCTTTGAGGCCAGCCTGACGCCGCCAGCCCCTACAGCCATACCTCAGCCTGCGCCCCTGCAACCACTGCCTGCCGGCCAGGGGGCATTGGTCTTTGTCAACTACATTGGGGAAGATCTGATAGTAAACATCCATGACGTACAGTACACTGTACCGGCCGATAGCCGACTCCAGATCAATTTGCCGCCGGGCGAAGTTACTTATACAGCCAGCACCAGTCGTTCGAGCTTGAACGGCAGCGCCCGGGTGACGGCCGGCGTGTACACAGGCTTGAGCTTCACCCGCGAGATTCCACCCAAGCCTGATTACGACGTGGGCAAACTTGCCCCGACTCCCGTCCCCTTGAAGATGTTCGTGTCTCCGGTTCCCCTCACTGGCACACCCTCTACTGAGGGGCCAACCGCTCCCTTAGCGGAAGCATCACCGACGCCGGTTACTCCGCCAGTGTCCAGCCCGGCAGGCCAGGGGAACTTACTGATCGTGAACTATATTGGGGAGACGCTGACGTTCACGATCAACAACCAGGCGTACTCCGTGCCGGGGAATGGCGGTAGCCTGACGCTCGATCTCGCGCCTGGGGAATATACCTTTACCGCCTCGACGCCAGGAACAGCCGCGAACAACAGCCTGCACATAACAGCCGGGATGGTCACTCGCGTCAGCGTCGCATTGGATGTACACAGCGGGCAAATGAAGAACTATGTCGAGTGAGACTCTCCAGAAGTGCCTGAGGCCTCATGGGAAGGTCGCCCAGTGGATGGCCCTGACGGTCCACAAGGCGATGGTTGCGCAGGGTGATCATAAGCTCCTCCGACACGCTGTCGGCGAAAAGTAGGGTATTTGGGTCCTGGGGGCTGAACTTCATCCTACCAGGGGTGCGTTCGGATTTGGGGGCAACGGAGTCGAGGCTTTAGCCGGTGGGCTTGGTTTGACGCGAAAATGACCGGCTAAAGCCTCGACTCCGGCCTCTACAGCGCAATTCGCCCCCAAATCCGAACGCACCCTCCTACCAGCTTCCTATTGCTTCTGGCGTGAAATTGTGGTATCCTGTTGTCAAAAGAAAACTCCCTCGGTGTGACAAAGAGCATTCCAAAGATTCTACGATTCTACCTGACCGGGCACGTGCTCACTGCCCGCAACTGGATTTCTCTCGGCTTCCGCGAGTATTTCGCACTTTGTCTCAACTCGAGATAGATAGTCGAGCCTACGAATGACTTAAATGCTCGACTTTTTGTAGGAGCCAAAAAGTGACAAAATGGATCTAACTCAGAGAATTATAGGTCTACTAAGTGGCCAATAGCGTGGGGGATTTCCTGAGATTACTCACAGAGGTTTCCTTCCTCCTGATCGCCGGCCTGACGATGATTGACTTCCTACGCCATCGCGACCGCACACGGCTGGACATAGCCTTGATGTTCGGCGCGCTGGTCGCCATCATCCTGATCGGCTGGGCGGCGAGGATGACGGACACGCAGGCGCGATGGGTGAGTCTGATCAGCGCCCTGATGCTGCTTGCCCAGCCTTATCTCTTGCTCCGCCTGGTTCAGCACTTCCGTCCCGTCCGCCGGGCCATTCGATGGAGTGCCTTCGGCGGCATGCTCGTGTCCTGGGCGATGATAAGCACCCTCTCGATACCCCCGCCTATGCCGCTGACGCTGCTGATCGTTGCCTACTTTGTGTATGCTGAAGGCTACGCGGCCCTCGCCTTCGTCCGGGGCGCGTTGGCTACGAGCGGCGTGACGCATTGGCGGCTGCTGCTGGCAGCCGCCGGTTCAGGTCTGCTGGCCGCGATCATCTTCCTCGCCGGCATCAACGCCGTCCTGCCGCTGGGGACGGGCATCACCACCCTCTTCTCGCGGCTGCTCGGCCTGCTGGCGGCGGTGAGTTATTATTTGGGCTTTTCCCCACCGTCCTGGCTGCGTCGGGCCTGGCAGTTGTCCGAATTGCATTGTTTCCTGCACGAAACGGCCGGGCATCCGGCGACCGAGCGCGCGACGGAGACACTCAAGCACCTCTGCCTGAGAGCGATGCGAACGGTCGGGGGGCTTGCCGCCACCGTTGCCCTATGGAACGATGCCGAAAAGCGGTTGGTGCTCCAATCGCCTGAGGGGTCGTCCTCGCTGCTGTCCGGCTCCCTCGCGGCCGACGATGGGGCGATGAAGCGTGCCTGGAGCCAGCGCGAGCCGACCGTTGCACGCACACCAACTGAAATGGGCACAGACAGCGCGCGCCTGGCGGCGGCCATCGGCGCGGGGGCGCTATTCGCCGTTCCGATCACGACGACCGAACGCGCCTGGGGCTTGCTGCTTGTGTTCCTTCCACACGCACCGCTCTTTGCCACGGATGATCTCGCTCTGCTCACCCTCTTCACCGAACAGAGCGCCATCACCCTCGACTACGCGGCCTTGCTCGCCGAACAGCGCTCCTTGATCGAGCGGTTACGTAAATGGTCGCACATCTTCGAGCATGCGGAGTGGGGCGTGGTCGTCGGCAATACCGACGGCGAAACTCTGGAGACGATGAATCCGGCCTTCGCAAAGATGCATGGCTATACCGTGGAGGAACTGACCGGTCGGTCCATCCTGGATGTCTTCGCCCCCGAGGCCCGCGCGGAGTTGCCCGATCAGATCCGCCTGGCGCACGAGAGAGGCCACTACACCTTTGAATCCAAACACATTCGGAAGGACGGAACGATCTTCCCCGTCCTGGTGGACGTGACGGCTGTGAGGGATAAAGATGGCACTGCGCTCTATCGCGTCGCCAACGTCCAGGACATCACCGAGCGGGTGCGGGCGGAAGAGGCTCTGCGAAACTACGCTGCCCAACTCAAAGCGGCCAACAAAGAACTGGAAGCCTTTTCCTACTCTGTCTCCCACGACCTGCGTGCGCCGCTGCGTGCGATTGACGGCTTCTCCCGCATCCTGATCGAGGATTACGCCCCCCAACTGGCCCCCGAACCTCAACGTTACCTGGGCCTGGTGCGCGACAACACCCGACAAATGGGCGACCTGATTGATGACTTGCTCACCTTCTCGCGCCTGAGCCGCCAGCCGGTGCAGAAACAGATCGTTGGCCCGGCCGAGTTGGTGCGCCAGGCCCTGGAGGAGTTGCAGGCCGAACGGGTGGGACGGCAGGTAGAGATCACCATCGGCGACTTGCCCTTCTGCGAGGCCGACCCGGCGCTGCTCAGACAGGTCTGGCTCAACCTGCTGGCCAATGCCCTCAAGTACACCCGCCGGCGGGAAGTGGCTGTGATCGAAGTTGGCGGCCGGGAGGACGACGGAGAGCTTGTCTATTTCGTCAAAGATAACGGCGTGGGCTTTGAGATGCAGTATGCCCACAAACTCTTTGGCGTGTTCCAACGGCTGCACCGGGCCGAAGAGTACGAAGGCACCGGCGTGGGCCTGGCCACGGTGCAGCGTATTACCCACCGCCACGGTGGGCGGGTGTGGGCCGAGGCGGAGGTGGACAAAGGAGCGACTTTCTACTTTACCCTTCCAGTAGTCAGTAGTCAGTAATCAGTGAGCAGTGATCAGTGGTCACTGACAAGGAGGGACGATGCACACGGAAACGAACGCTGGGCCAGTAGAAGTCCTGCTGGTCGAAGACAATCCTAACGATGTTGAGTTGACGCTGCACGCCTTTAAGAAACACAACCTGGCTAACCGCGTCCGCGTAGTCCGCGACGGCGCCGAGGCGCTGGAGTTTATCTTTGGCACTGGCGCTTATGTGGGGCGAAGTCTCAATGATGGCCCCAAGGTGATCCTGCTCGACCTGAAATTGCCCAAAGTGGACGGGTTGGAAGTCCTGAGGCAGATCAAGGCCGACCCGCGCACCCGGTCGCTCCCGGTGGTGGTCCTGACCTCATCACGGGAGGAACGCGACATCGTGGAGAGTTACACGTTAGGCGTCAATAGTTACATCGTCAAGCCGGTCGATTTCGAGCAATTCACCGACGCCGTGCGGCAGTTGGGGCTGTATTGGTTGCTGCTCAACCAGCCGCCGATGCTGTAACGTGAAACGCAGAACGTGATACGTGAATTCACGTATCACGCCTTACGAACCAGGGAGAGGTGAGAAATCATGAGCACCCCCCTTCACGTTCTGATTCTGGAGGATCGGTCGGCCGACGTCGAGCTGATGCTGCACGAATTGCGCCGGGCCGGCTTTAGCCCTGACTGGCAGCAGGTGGAGACTGAGCCGGACTTCCTGGCCTGCCTCGATCCGGCGCTTGAGGTCATCCTGGCGGACTATACTCTACCTCAATTTGATGCCATGCGAGCGCTGCATCTTTTGCAGGCGCGCGGATTGGATGTTCCCTTCATCGTCGTCACCGGCTCTATCAGTGAGGAAGTGGCGGTGGCCTGTATGAAACAGGGGGTGGCCGACTACCTGCTGAAAGACCGGCTGGCCCGACTGGGACCGGCGGTGCGGCGGGCTCTGGAGCAGAAGCAGGCCCACGACGAGAAGCGGCGGGCAGAAGCAGCGCTGCGCGAGAGTGAGCAGCGCTACCGTCGCCTGGTCGAATTATCCCCTGACGGCATTGCTGTCCTCAGCCAGGACAAGCTTATCTTCGTCAACAGCGCTGGCGCGAGGTTGCTGGGGGTGGCCACTCCAGAAGCCCTCATCGGCCAGCCGATCCTTGATTTTGTGCACCCGGACGACTGGGAACTTGCCCGGGAGCGTATTCAACAATTGCTGGCTGGCAATGCAAGCCTCCCACCCCTCGAACTAAAAGTCATCCGGCTGGATGGGACTGTGATCACCGTCGAGGTGGTGGGCAAGCTCTTCCTTCATCAGGAGAGGCCAGCGGCACAGGTCGTCGTTCGCGACATCACCGAGCGTAAGCAGCGCGAGCACGAACAAGAAGTCATCGCTACTGTCGCCTTCGCTCTACGCACGGCCACCACGCGCGCGGAGATGCAGCCGGTGATCCTGGGCCAGCTCATCGACTTGCTGAAAGCAGACGGTGCGGCGCTGACTATGCACGATACGGCCAGCGGAAAGCCTGTGGTCGAACTGGCACGCAGTGGGGCAGTTAAACCCAGCGACCTGGACCTGCTGCCGAGCGAGGGAGTGATTGGACACGTGATCGCGACCGGCCAACCCTATGTAACGGATGATCCGCAGAGCGATCCACGCTTTCACCAGGCAGGCCTGTTTGGCGAGGCCCATGCCGTGGCCTGTGTTCCGCTTATCGCCCAGGAACAAACCATCGGCGCGCTGTGGGTGAGCCGGAAAACAACGCTGACCGGGGAAGAAGTACGTCTGCTCAAGGCTGTGGCCGACATTACGGCCAGTGCCATTTACCGCGCCACCCTGTACGAGGAGACCCAGCGCTATGTGCAGCGTCTGGCTGCCCTGCGCAACATTGACGTAGCGATTACGGCTAGCACTGATCTGGATATTACCCTCAATGTCTTCCTGGATCAGGTCATCAGCCAGCTAGGTGCGGACGCCGCCGATGTGTTGCTGCTTAATCCGGAGACTCAGACCCTTGAACACGCTGCCGGACGTGGCTTCCGCACAGGCACCGCCGCGCGCATACCCATGCAACTCGGGGTGAGTTACGCCGGGCGTGCTGCCCTGGAAGGTGGCGTCATCAACATCCCCAACTTGGCCACAGTGGACGACTTGAAGGGCCTCGACCTGCGGGTGGACGAGGGATTTGTCTCTTACCACGCTGTGCCCTTTATCACCAAGGGACGGGTAGAGGGTGTGCTGGAGATCTTCCATCGCACCCCTCTTGACCCTACCTCAGAGTGGCTGGACTTTCTGGAAGCCCTGGCGGCTCAGGCTGCCATTGCTATTGAGAACGCCCGTCTGTTCGCCGAAACCCGCAGCCTGCTCCAGCAGGCCCAGGAACAGGCCCGGCAGGTCCAGCACATCGTGGACACCATGCCCAACGGGGTGCTGCTACTGGACGATGGGCGGCGCATCGCCCTGGCCAATCCAATCGCCCAAGAGTATCTGGCCCTTCTGGGCGGGGTTGAGGTGGGGGACGTCCTCACTCACCTGGGCGGACGCCCGGCGGCGGAATTGCTGCAGTCCCCGCCAGGCGGATTATGGTACGAGCTGGAGGTGGCCGGGCCACCGCACCGGTTGTTCGAAGTGGACGCCCGGCCCCTGGAAACAGGACCCGAGGCCTCAGGCTGGGTGCTGGTTATTCGGGATGTGACCCGGGAGCGGGAGATTCAGCAGCGTAGCCAGCGGCAGGATCGGCTGGCTGCTGTGGGTCAACTGGCCGCTGGCATCGCTCACGACTTTAACAATATCTTGACCGGCATTATCGGCTTTGCCGAGTTGGCGCGTTACCAACCTGGTTCCGCCGAGTCGCTCGACCGGGATTTGGAACGCATTATCGAGCAGGGAGGACAAGCGGCCCACCTCATCCGCCAGGTCTTGGACTTCAGCCGCCAGTCCGTCGCCGAAAAGGGATCGTTAGAGCTCGTGTCCCTGGTCGAGGAGACCATTGAACTGCTGGAGCGCACCATCCCGGAGGATATTCGCATTGTTCTGGACGTTGAAGGGGAGCATGAAGCGTATCGGGTCGAGGCCAATCCGGCCCAAATCCAGCAGATGCTGACCAACCTGGCGGTCAACGCCCGAGACGCCATGTCGGCGGGCGGGGTGCTGCAAATTCGGCTGTCCCGGCTTACACTCATGCCGGGTGAGCGGCTGCCCGGCCTTGACCTGCCGCCAGGAGATTGGATTGTCATCGTGGTTTCGGACACCGGCGTCGGCATCCCGCCCGAAGCCCTGCTCCACATCTTTGAGCCCTTCTTCACTACCAAAGAGGTGGGTAAAGGCACCGGGTTAGGCCTGGCGCAGGTGTATGGCATCGTCAAACAGCACGGGGGCGACATTGACGTGGAAAGCCGGCCAGGGCAGGGGACGACCTTTACTCTCTACCTGCCCGTCTCGTCTCCGTCTGGGAAGAGACCCCATCAACCAATTGAGGAAGGGGCTCTGCCCCACGGATACGGTGAGCTCATTTTGCTGGTTGAGGACGATTCAGCCACACTGAATGTAATTAAAGCGATGTTGGAGCATTTGGGTTACCAAATACTGACGGCTGGCAACGGGCGTCATGCGCTGGAGGTGTATGACGACTATCGAGGCGAAATCGCCCTGGTGCTGACCGACGTGACCATGCCCGAGATGGGTGGGGTGGCCTTATCTCGAACCTTGCAGGAGAGGGATCCGGCCATCAAAGTGGTAGCGATGACCGGCTATCCCCTGGAAATTGAGGCAAAAGGTCTGCTCTCCCAAGGTGTTATGGAATGGCTGCAAAAACCACTGAACCTTGAGAAACTGGCCTGGACAGTGAGGCAGGTCCTACAGGGGTAACTGGATCATAACCTTATGTCTAATACGTCCGTTGAAAAACGACTTCCCACGAGTAGTGGCCGCCGCAAAACCAGGGATCGTTGTCGCGCATCCACTGGCAGTGATCTACATTGGCGCAGTAATCCGCCTCGGCCAACGTCTCGTTGGGAATGTCGGTCAAATATGACGCGCACGGCGGAGTGCTTTCACTGGTGTAAG
>CAYTNQ010000152.1:0-10996 GCA_964439175.1 uncultured Anaerolineales bacterium
TGGAGTTTCCCGGGCGCAACGTGCTCTTTATCATTTTGCTTGCCACCATGATGGTCCCTTTCGAAGTGACGCTGGTGCCTAATTTCATTGTGGTTAGCGATCTTGGCTGGATTGACCGCTACCAGGCGCTGATCATCCCCTGGACGGGCAGCGCATTCAGCGTCTTTCTGCTGCGACAGTTTTTTAGATCGATTCCGCAGGACCTGTACGATGCAGCCGTGATTGATGGCGCCAGCAATTTGCGATTTTTGTTATCCATCGTGCTGCCGCTTTCGCGCCCGGCACTCATCACCAGTGCTTTATTCACTTTCTTGGGGAGTTGGAATGCGTTGATGTGGCCGCTCCTGGTGACGAACAGCCCCGAAATGCGCCCGATTCAAGTCGGGATAGCAGCTTTCATCACCAATGCGGGTACGCAAGTGCAATTATTACTGGCGGCGGTCACCATTAGTGTGGTTCCCGTCATTCTGCTTTATTTGGTCTTGCAGCGTTGGTTTATTGAAGGTATCGCGACAGTCGGTATCCGTGGATAGGAAGTTCCTATTCACAAAAAACTTTGAACCGAGGAGGTTAACCTCATGAAAAAGTACTTGGTGTTTATACTTATACTGGTGTTTGCCATCCCCTTTGCCGCATGCGCGCCTCCGGCGACGCCGCCATCGACCCCGGCAGCGACATTCTCAGCACCTTCCGCCGCTGCCCCACCAGCGACGGAGGTGCCCCAAGCGACGGCGGCTCCCTCCGGGAAAGTGGTCGAACTGCAATTCTGGCATGGGCAAAGCCAGACCCAACAGGCCGCGTTGAATGGGCTGGTTGACCAATTCAACGCGTCGCATCCCGACATCAAAGTGACAGCGACGTATCAGGGCAATTACAGTGACTTGTACAAGAAAATCACGGCTGCCATCGCCGCGGGTAATCCGCCTGATCTGGCCATTGCGTATCAAGATGATGTCGCGAATTACATCAAATCAGACGCGGTCATCCCGCTGGACGACCTGATGAAGGATCCTCAGATCGGCTTCACAGCAGCGGACCTGAAAGATATTTACCCTACCTTCATCGACCACTATCCCAATTTTAGCAACAAGGTGTACAGCATTGCCTTCATGCGCAGCATGGAGGTGATGTATTACAACGTGGATATGCTGAAGGCCGCCGGCTTCGACAAGCCGCCCCAAAACTGGGACGACTTCATGAAGATCTGTGCCGCCGTAAGTAAACCGCCGGATGTCTATTGTTATGAAATGACCCCCGACGCGTCTACCTTTTCGAACTGGGTGTGGAGCCGCGGCGGCGATTTGCTCAGCCCGGATGGCAAAACTGTTGCGTTTGATTCGCAGGCAGGCCTGGACTCGCTCAACCTCATCAACGACCTGTTCACCAAGAACTATGCGATCATCATTGGCAAAGCGTTTCAGGATCAAACCGACTTCGCCCTTGGCAAGATCGCCTTCACCTTTGGCTCCACCGTCGGACTGCCGTACTATACCCAGGCAATCCAACAGGCGGGTAAGGTGACCAACTGGGTCATCGCGCCCTCCCCCCACACGACTTCCAATCCCGTGGTCGATCTCTACGGCCCCAGCGTGACGATCTTCAAGACGACCCCGGAGAAGGAGCGGGCTGCCTTCATTTTTCTGAAATGGATGATGGGCACAGGCCCGGATTCCGAGTGGATCAAAGCCACCGCATACTTCCCGGCGCGCCAGTCAACCCAAGAGGTCCTGGCGGACTATATCAAAACGGCCCCTCTTTATGGGGAGGCGCTGGGTTGGGTGCAGTACGGTCGCACCGAGCCTGCGATTGCCGCCTGGACGCCGATTCGTACCTTCATCCAGGATGCCATGACGGCGGTAGCAGACGGCAAACAGACGCCTGAGGCCGCATTGCAGGGGGCGGCGCAGAAAGCAAACGAGACCCTTGCAGGCCAATAAAGCAGCAACGTGAATACTCGGCCTACAGGCGCCACGCACTTGCCAAGTGCGGAGCGAAGCCCCCTGTGGGGTTGCACCTGTACCGGAAGATAAGTATCATATGGTCGATCTAACCTTATCCAATTACCAGATCTGCCAATGTGGCGATAAGGAAGGCGATCCATGCAAAAACTACGCTTGGTCATCAGAACTCTGTTTCCTATCATCCTGACCATCACCGGTTGCACTTCTGGCACCGCCACGTTACCTGCACCCGGTCAGACAGCCGCCCAGCAGAACGGCACTGTCACGGCTGGCACGCCGGGGCCGACGGCCACGTTGGTGCCTGTTGCGCCGATCGTGCTGCGCACCACGCCCGAACCCGGCCAGGAACAACCTCTTGACACCCCTATCGAAATCACCTTTGACGAGCCCATGGATCGTGCCAGCGTGGAACAGGCTTTTAGCATCGAGCCCGAGGCCGAAGCCGGCGGCACCTTCAAGTGGGTCGACGGCCAAACGCTGCAATTCACCCCAAAAGGTGGCTTTGAGCGCGGCCAGAGCTATACAGTCCAGATAGCCACGTCAGCCAAAAGCCAGGCCGGGCTGATGCTTCAGCGCCCCTTTGACCTGCGCTTCAGCACCGTCGGCTTTCTGGAGGTCACCAATGTGCAGCCTGCCGACGCTACCACCGAAGTTGCGACCAATGCGATTGTGACCGTGCTCTTTAACCGGCCGGTGGTGCCTCTCAACGCCGTTGAGGGCGCCACCAGCTTGCCTGACCCGCTCACCTTTGTACCGCCGGTAACCGGCAAGGGCCAATGGTTGAACACGTCCATTTACCAGTTCACCCCAGACGGCAATGGTTTTCTGCCGGCTACCCAATATACAGCCCGGATCATGAAGGGCCTGACCGCCGTAGACAATTCCGTGCTGGAAGAGGACTTCGTATGGACCTTTACCACCGTAGTCCCGGCGGTCGTGGGCAGTATCCCGGCCAATGGGGACATTTTCGTCAGTCCCACGCCGGTGATCAGCCTGACTTTCAACCAGCACATGAACCGCAAAAGCGTTGAAGAGAATTTCAGCCTGCTTAACGAGAAAACCGACAGGGCTGTCCTGGGCCAGTTTGCCTGGATAGAAGGCGGCCTGACCCTGCCGGCCCGTGGCGAACCCCCCCAGGGGTTCTACGGCAAAAGCAACCAGCAGGGTGCTGGTCCGGCCAAAGTGGGGGTGGAAACGGTTGCTTTTACGCCGGCTAAGACCCTGGACTTTGACACTGCTTACCGCATCGAATTGCCCAAAGGCACCCAGGGGAAAATTGACCAGGCCGCGACTCAAAAGGTTTTCACCGCTACCTTCACCGTCACCCCCTACCCGAAGATCACTAAGACCAATCCATCAGACGGGGAGGAAGGAGTGGCTCCCGGACAGGGCCTGCAAATCACTTTCGACGCACCTATGAACCCGAAGAGCGTGGTCATTGGCAAAAATCTGGTTATTACCCCGGTTGTATCTGTCACCCAGGTTTATACGTATTGGTCCAATAGTGACACCCAGTTGGATCTCAACTTCCCTTCAAAAGCCAACAGCCAATACAAAGTCACCCTGGGCGCAGATATTGAAGGGCGCTACGGTCAAAAACTGGGCGCTCCCCAAATCATTACCTGGACAACAGGCGCGCAAGCTCCCCTGGTTTACCTGCACAGCCCTGGTCGTATCGCCACCTACAACGCTTACACCGAGACCGTGGCCTACGTAACGGTGCGCAACGTGAGCCAGGTAGATTTTAAACTTTATCGTTTGCCGAAGGATGACTTCATCAGCCTCAATGGAACTAATTGGTATGACGTCTGGGATAAATACCAGCCTCAATCGGATAACCTCCTCAACGCCTGGAAGTTAAATACCACGCCGGAACTAAACGACAACGCCCTTTACCGCGTGGATGTGGCTCGGGAAAGCGGCCTGGGTAACACTTTGCCCGCCGGCCTATACTACCTGGAAGTCTCTACCTCGGCCGACGCCGTCTACCCGCAGGCCAGGCAAGCCAATTATAAGCTCGTCCCCCAACGCCAGATGCTGGTGGTCAGCAAGAATAACATCACCTTCAAGACATCTATGACTGATGCCCTGGCCTGGCTGACCGACTTGCGTAGTGGCCAACCCGTGCCAGCGGTGCCGGTTACGTTCATTGCCACCAATGATAAGAACCAGCCGGAGCCGTTAGGCCAGGCCAGGACGGACGGCGAAGGCATGGCTCTGGTGAGCTATGCGCGGCGCCCCAATGCTTACGAGTCACGTTTGGCCTTTGCCGGAAATCCCGACCAGCCGGACGACAACTTTGCGGTCGCCGTCAGCAACTGGACGGATGGCATTGATCGTTATCAATTCAGCAACGTCACTGTTGAAGATTACCAACAACCCTACACCGGCTATTTCTACACCGACCGCGGAATTTACCGCCCCGGCCAGACTGTCTATTTCAAAGGTATCATCCGCACCGACCACGACGCCATATACAGTTTGCCGCCTGTGACGCAGCCGGTGACGGTTACCGTAAGCGATAGCCAGGGCAAAGAGATTTTTAGCGAGAAATTGTCGCTGGACGAGATGGGCAGCCTCAACGGCTCAGTTGATCTGAGTGAAAGTGCGGCCCTGGGCCCCTATTCGCTTCAAGCCGTTTACGAAGCCGACAATTATTTCTACGGCAACTTTCTGGTGGAGGCCTATCGCGCGCCCGAATTTCAGGTAGAGACCACGACCGACAAGCCTCAATATGTGCAGGGCGACACGATCCAGGTCACGACCAATGCCCAGTTCTTCTTCGGCGGCCCTGTTTCTGATGCGAAGGTGCACTGGACTCTCCTCTCCGAAGATTACACCTTCAATTACCAGGGCCTGGGCTTTTACGACTTCACCGAGTATGACTACAGCCAGATCAACGCGCCTACCTACGTCAGCGGCTTTGGCGAGACAATTGCCGAGGGCGATGGTGTCACCGACAAAGATGGCCGTTTCACCTTTGAAATCACCGCCGATATTGCCGACAAAACAGCCAGCCAGAAGTTCACCTTTGACGTGACGGTGACCGACATCAACAATCAGCAAGTGGCCAATCAGGCCGAGGCGATCGTTAACAAGGGGCTCTTTTACGTGGGCCTGCACCCGGAGCAATATGTGGGGCAGGTAGATCAAGAAACCCGGACCGACGTCCTCGTGGTCGACTGGGACAGCCAGCCGGTGGCCAACCAAGAAGTCCAACTCGTCTTCAACGAGCACAAATGGTACAGCGTCAGGAAGCAATATCCAGATGGCTCCTTTTACTGGGATAACATCGCACAGAACATTCCCGTCTTCACCACCACGGTCACCAGCGGCCAGGATGGGAAAGCGGTAGCTCCCTTTACCCCGAAGATCGGGGGAGTCTTCAAAGTTGTGGCTACCGCCACCGACCGTCACGGCAACGCGGTCCACTCCTCCACCTTTATGTGGGTGAGTAGCCAGCAATACGTCAACTGGCAGCGTGAAAACAACGATCGCATCCAGTTAGTGGCCGACCAACGCGAATACAACGTCGGCGATACTGCCACCATTCTGGTCCCGCACCCCTACAGTGGCACCGTTCAGGCCCTGGTCACGCTGGAGCGGGGCGGCATTTACGACCATTATGTGACCGAGTTCAAAACCAATAGCGCCCAACTTAAGATTCCCATCACCGAAGAAATGATCCCCAATATGTACGTGTCGGTGGTGGTCTTGCAAGGGGGGGCTGAGGGAGGGATACCCAGTTTCAAATTGGGTTACGCCAACCTGGCGGTCAACGTCAGCGACAAACTGTTGCGCATCAGCCTGACGCCCAATAAACCCCCTGGTCAAACCTACCAGCCGGGCGATACGGCCGAGTTCCAGGTCCGCGCGACCGACGCTCAAGGTCAGCCGGTTAAGGCGGAATTGTCGCTGGCACTGATCGATAAAGCGGTCTTGTCGCTGGCTCCGGAGCCGCCGGGACAGCTCGAGAATGCCTTCTGGCACAGCCGAGGCCTGGGCGTGAGCACAGCCAGTGGACTGACCCTGGCCATCGATCGCGTCAACCTGGCCGTAACTCCCGGGACTAAAGGCGGCGGCGGTGGCGCTCTGGGCCAGGGCTTTGGCGAGATCCGGCGCAACTTCAAAGATACTGCCTTGTGGGTTCCCGATCTGGTGACAAACGCCCAGGGTGAGGCTAGCGTCAAAACCGTATTACCCGACAACCTGACTACCTGGACTCTCATCGCTGAGGGTGTTACCGGAGCTAATACTCTGGTGGGCGAAAGCCGGGTGGATATTGTCAGCACCAAGCCCCTGCTGGTGCGGCCTGTGGTTCCTCGCTTCTTTGTGGTTGGCGATGAAGCTCGCCTGGGCATGATCGTCCAGAACAATACCCAGGACTCGCTGGAGGTTGAGACTCGCTTTGAGGCCCAGGGCCTGACGATCAAACCTTTGGATGCCGCCACCCTGACGGTCAAAGCCGGCCAGCGGACCGAGGTGGAATACGATGTGACGGTCGGCGACGTCATAACGGCCCAACTCACGATGGGCGCCAAATCTATTGGACACTCGCCGCAGTTAGGGGACGCCGTAGCACTTAACCTGCCCGTCTATCGTTTTAGCACGCCTGAGACGGTGGCGACGGCTGGGGAGTTGGCTGAAGACGGCACCCGTACCGAGGGCATCGTTCTGCCGGGCCACATCGATCTAACCCAGGGCAACCTGACCGTCGATATCGATCCCAGCCTGGCCGCCGGCATGCGAAATGGACTGAAATACCTGGAGGATTTCCCCTACGAATGTATCGAGCAAACCGTCAGCCGCTTCTTGCCCAACGTGGTTACCTATCGCGCCTACCAGCAGCTCAAGCTGAACAATCCGGCACTGGCAGAGAAATTGCCGGGGCTGGTCAGCGTGGAGCTGCAACGCCTCTACAGCCAGCAACATGTGGACGGCGGTTGGGGCTGGTGGATCGCGGACGACAGCGATCCCAGCCTGACCGCTTATGTGCTGTTGGGCCTGGTGGAGGCGCAGCAGGCTGGCTTTAGCGTGGATCAGACGGTGATCGACAACGCGGTGCATTACCTGGAGGGCAGGCTGCTTGTCCCCAAGGATGTCACCAACTCTCAGAAAGCCAATCAGCAGGCTTTCACTCTCTATGTGTTGGCCGAAGCTGGCTCGGGCGATATGGGCCGCAATGTTACCCTGTTTGACAAGCGGCAGCAGTTGGACAGCTTTGGCCAGGCCTATCTGGCGCTGGCCATGTACGTGATGGATAAGGAGGCTAAGCAGATTCAAACCCTGTTGGACGACATCACCAATGCAGCCGTTGTCGACGCAACCGGCGCGCATTGGGAAGAGGCCCAGGTGGATTACTTCGCAATGAACACCGACACCCGCAGCACGGCCATCGTCATTGCCGCGCTCTCTCGCATCCAGCCTGACAACCCGCTGCTCCCCAACGCGGTGCGCTGGTTGATGAGCGTCCGCCAAAATGGCGGTCACTGGGCAACCACCCAGGAAAACGCCTGGGCCATCATCGGCCTGACGGATTGGATGGTAACTACCGGCGAGTTGAAAGGTAACTATGCCTGGCAGGTCTATCTTAACGGCAAGGAATTGGGCCAGGGCAAGGTCGATGCCCAAAATATCGACGAAACCACTATGCTGCAGGTAGCGGTGAAAGATTTGTTGGCTGATGCCATCAACCGGCTGGTGATTGAGCGGGGCCCCATCAGCGCTGGCGCCGCCAGCAGTGGTCGCCTCTACTACGACGCCTACTTGACCACCTACCCCATGGTGCAAGAGGTCAAAGCGTTGGACCGGGGCATCATCGTCTCCCGCCAGTATTACCTGCAGAGCGACCAGGAGGGCAAACCGATCTCCTCGGCCAAGGTTGACGACGTCATCCAGGTCAAGCTGACACTCATTGCGCCCAACGACCTGCATTACGTGGTCGTCGAGGATCCATTCCCGGCTGGCACGGAGGGCATCGACACCAGCCTGGCCACCACCAGTGTGGTCGGTCAGGCGCCCAAGTTGACCCGCACCGACGTCCGTAATCCGTGGAGCGGCGGCTACGGCTGGTGGTACTTTTCCCACAGCGAACTGCGGGATGAAAAGGCCGTCTTGTTTGCCACCTACCTGCCGAAGGGCACTTACGAGTACACTTACTCCATCCGTGCCTACCTTCCCGGCGAGTACCGTGTCATCCCTACCCACGCTGAGGAGATGTACTTCCCGGACGTCTTCGGCCGGAGCGATGGAGGGATATTCAAGATCATCGAGTGACTTGACTATGAAACTAAACACATTTGCGAAATATGCCTGGGCCGTGCTGGCCTACAATGTCGGAGTGGTCCTCTGGGGAGCTTACGTGCGTGCCACCGGGTCCGGGGCAGGTTGTGGAAGCCATTGGCCTCTATGCGGTGGCCAGGTTATTCCCCGTTCTCCTCGGGTGGAAACGCTGATCGAGTTCAGCCACCGGGTGAGCAGTGGGCTTACGCTGTTGCTGGTGGCCGGGCTGGTGATCTGGGCTTTCCGCGCTTATTCCAAGGGTCATCCCGTGCGGCTGGGGGCAGGGTTGGCTGCGCTCTTTACGGTCACCGAGGCCCTGGTTGGGGCCGGACTGGTCTTGTTCCAACTGGTGGCCAATAATGCCTCGATGATGCGTGCTCTCTCCGTAGCCGTGCACCTGGCAAACACCTTCTTGCTGCTGGCCTCGCTGACACTGACTGCCCTCTGGGCCTCAGGCGGCCGGTCTGTGCGGCTGCGAGGCCAGGGAATATCAGCATGGTTGTTGGGATTGGCCCTCCTGGGAATCCTGATCCTGGGAATCAGCGGAGCGGTGACCGCCCTGGGAGATACGCTGTTTCCCTCCAGTTCACTGGCGCAAGGGCTGCGGCAAGACTTTTCTCCAACCGCCCAATTTCTGATCCGCTTGCGCGTCTTTCACCCGTTGATTGCTGTGTCGGTGGGGATTTACGTCATCGTTGTCGCGCACTTTTTGAACCCCTCCAGTTCCGACCCGGAAACCAGGCGGTTTCTGGCTACAGCCCTCACGGGGCTGATCGTCGCCCAGTGGTTAGCCGGGATTACCAACGTGGCCCTGCTGGCTCCCGTCTGGATGCAACTCCTGCATCTTCTTCTGGCAGACTTGGTCTGGATCGTGTTGGTGCTGCTGGCAGCGACCGTATTGGCGCAGAGAAGGCCACGACTGAGGACAGTCGAGCAACCGCAGCGTGCCTCGACCGGGCGGACATAGCGGACCAGGTAAAGATGGTCAGTTTTCGCCACTTGATAGACCGAGGAAACAAGACTTGAAGCGACATACGATCCCGTTAGGGCGCATTTTAAGCATTCCCATCAGCCTGGATTATTCCTGGTTTCTGATCTTTGTGCTGCTTACCTGGACCCTGGCAGTCGGCTATTATCCTGCCGAATTCAAGGGTTGGCCTACAGCCCTGTATTGGATCGTGAGCGCAGTAACAGCCGTGATGCTCTTTGTGAGTGTGTTGCTGCACGAGTTGGGGCACTCAGTAATGGCCCTGCGCTACAAGATCCCGGTGCGTGGCATAACGCTCTTCGTCTTCGGCGGTGCCGCCCGATTTGGCACTCAACCCACCAGTGCCGCCGCTGAATTCTGGACCGCCACCGCCGGCCCTGCTGTCAGTCTCACTTTGGCTGCGCTCTTCGGCCTGTTGCAGTTGGCCCTCACGGGCATTGCCCCGTTGTTGGCCCTGATCAAGCTTCTGACAATCATTAATGGCGCATTAGCCCTCCTCAACTTGATCCCAGGCTTCCCACTAGACGGTGGCCGTGTCCTTCAAGCCATTTTTTGGGGAAGGACGCATAGCTTGAGGAAAGCCACGCTCATCGTTGGCTTTGAAGCCCAATTCATCGCCTTCGTTTTCATCATTTTTGGTATGTGGCAACTGTTTGCCGGCAACATTGTTTATGGCCTGTGGATCGTCTTCCTCGGTTTCTTCGTGGAGAGCGCTGCGATGGGGGATGCCCTGCGGCATGGACTTCAGGGCCTGTTAGTCGGCCAAAGTGTGTCACAAGCAATGAGCCGCAGCTATACCGTCATTCCGGCCGACGTCACCCTGCAACAATTGGTGAACGATCACATTCTCGACAGCGGGGGGCTCAGTTTCGCGATCGAGCAGGGTGATGAGGTTGTCGGCTTTCTGGCCTTGTCCCAGCTCAAGGACGTACCTCAGGCCGACTGGTCCAGGACTACGGCCGCTCAGGCCATGACACGTGTAAGCCAGGTGAAGCAGGTCCAGCCTGATACAGAACTGTGGTCCGCTTTGGATGAACTGGGGCGGGATGGGGTCAATCAACTCCCTGTGGCAAAGGATGGCCAAATTGTGGGCGTGCTGAGCAGAGGGGACGTTATCAGCTATCTGCGCACCTTACAAGAACTCGACGCCACGTGATGAACACCAGGCAGTCTATTATTAAGGTAATCTTAAGGTTGTCTCTAGTCTCCCTTAAGGTCAATTAGTTCCTGTCTGTGGTATGCTAGACGTGACGTTGGCGTGCGTCACATGTCACAAGTATGCCCAATGCACCTGGGTGTATCTTCCCGACGGGGTAACTGCTCAGTACTCTTGCGAAGGTTGTGAATAACCTGGCTAACAGGGCAGTTTCCGGTAGGCCAAGGAATTTTCGCTCTGAAAACTCTCACCAAACCTTCGCAAGGGTTGTCTGGCCTGAGTAGTTACTCGCTGGGAAAAATTTTGGTTGTCAAGACAACATATCACTTTATCTCCCCGGAGATCCCATGTCCGGATGTTATGTGGAGGAAATACTATGATGGATCGAAAAGCAATATCATTGGGACACATTCTGGGTATCCCCATCGGGCTGGACTATTCCTGGTTCTTGATCTTCATACTCCTTACCTGGACGCTGGCCATTGGCTACTACCCGGCCGAATTCAATAACTGGCCTGTGTCTGAGTATTGGATCGTGGGCGCGGCAACGGCCGTTATGCTCTTTGTGAGCGTGTTGCTTCACGAGTTGGGGCATTCGGTGGTGGCCAT
>CAYTNQ010000153.1:0-10959 GCA_964439175.1 uncultured Anaerolineales bacterium
CTCACCCCACACCCTTCGATGTGCCGGGCAAAGATACCTATCGTCTCGCCCAGGCGGGGGCAGATGTAGTGGTAGGCGCCAGCTCCGTACAGGTGGCTGTTTTCCACCAGGAAGATGGTTCCGCCGGCCTGGATGGCATCATCGCCCGCCATTTTGGTGGGCTGGACCTGGTCTTGGCCGAGGGCTTCAAGCAAGGCAACTATCCCAAGATCGAGATACACCGGGCTGCCTATAAGGCCGAATTACTCTGTGAGCCAGGCGACCTACTGGCTCTGGTGACTGACGAGCCCCTGGCCTGCAACCTGCCCCAGTTCGATCTGGAGGATGCAGCCGCCGTGGCCGATTTCTTACTGGCATGGCTGCGCGGGCCTGCGACGACGAATGGCTAAGGGGCTATCTGAATAAGTATTCTTTCCCCTTTTCTCCCTGGTGGTGTAAAATCCGATTGCGGCTGTCTCGAAAATGAGTTGCGGCAGGCAATCCAATCAATGGAGGGGAGAATATGAAAATCACCGAGGCATTTCTGGGAGAGCACGGCGCCTTTTATGCTCAGTTTGACCACCTGGAGCAGGCGATACCGGCGGCTGAAACACTGACCCAAGTTCAGAGCCTGAGCGCACTGCTGACCGTCGCTCTGGCAACCCATGCTCATCTGGAGGACGAGCTGCTCTTTACCGCGCTGGACCCCTATCTGGCCCAGATGGGCCCCTTGAGCGTGATGCGCATGGAGCACGACGAGATCGAAGGCATCCTGGCCCATGTGCAAGAGATCCAAGACCTGGCTGAAGCTCAGCGCTTGGTGCTAAACGCCGTCCAGGTAGCTCGGAATCACTTCGCCAAAGAGGAACAGGTTCTCTTCCCGATGGCACAACGGACCTTGAGTGGCGAAGACCTGACACGACTGGGCCAGCAGTGGGCTGAACGGCGAGGGGTGGCGATTTCCTGAGCAAGATGATGCAGAGCTGGTGCCCCGTCAAAGTGATCTTGATAGACCAGATTCGGCGCCATAGGCCTGGCCACGGTATATCACAATCCCTGTGAAGGGGTACTAGTATTGGACAAGAGCTTTGAGCAACCTAACTTGGAGCGGTTGGTGAAGCATGACCGTTGCGTCTCACCCCCCAACGTCGGCCCCCTTTGATCGGATGCGCTATTTGCGCGTGGCGGTCTTCTTTGCCAGAATTTTCATCTCCATCATCTGGTGGGATCTCATTTTGAGACAAGTGCCAGGGCTGCGGGGTTTGGCGCAGCGCTCGTCGTTGGTACGTTGGCGCCGTATTGCCCAACGCTTTCGTGGGCTGGCGGTACAGATGGGAGGCGTTCTCATCAAATTAGGCCAGTTCCTCAGCATCCGGGTCGATGTGCTGCCGTCAGAAGTCACGGCTGAGCTGGCAGATTTACAAGATGAGGTTCCCGCCGAGAGCCTGGCCGACATCCAGGCGGTCATTGCCCAGGAATTTGGCCGTTCGGTAGATCAAGTCTTCGAATGGTTTGCCCTGGAGCCCGAAGCAGCCGCCTCATTGGCTCAGGTTCACAGAGCCAGATTGGTCAGCGGCGAGGAGGTCGTCGCCAAAGTTCAACGGCCCCACATCGAAATGCTGGTGGAAACCGACCTGGCCGCTATCAACCTGGCCATTAGGTGGCTCAAGTTTTATCGCCCTATCACCCGCCGCGCTGACCTGGACCGCATCTTTAATGAGTTCGCCACGACCACCCGTAACGAGTTGGATTTTGTGGCCGAGGGGAAGAATGCCGAGCGGTTCGCGGCTGACTTCGCCGACGACTCCGGCATTTACATCGGTGAGATCTATTGGGATTACACCACTCGGCGGGTTCTGACTATGGAGAATGTGGCCAGCATCAAGATCACCGACTTCGAAGCCATCGAAGCGGCGGGCATCAGCCGAAAACAGGTAGCTGGTCGCCTCTACGACACCTATCTTAAACAAATCTTCATCACCAATTTTGTCCATGCCGATCCCCACCCTGGCAACCTCTTTGTGTATCCGTTGGATCAGGACCCCGACGCTAGCCCGGATTCTTCCCATCCCTTTTTGCTCATTTTTGTAGATTTCGGCATGATGGCGGTCATCCCCGAGCGTCTGCGGACCAATTTGCGTGATTACGTCATCGGCCTGGGCACGCGTGATTCCCATCGCATTGTACAGGCTTATGTAGACGCCGGCGTTCTTCTGCCCGGCGCTGACCGCAAGCGGCTGGAGGAGGTCCACGACGTGATGTTTCAACGTCTGTGGGGCGTCAAGATGGGCCAGCTTCGCGACGTTGCCTTTGAAGAAGCCGAGTTTCTCTTGCGAGAGTACCGTGACATTGTATACGAGATGCCTTTTCAGTTCCCGGCTGACGTGCTATTCGTTGGGCGGGCTGTGGGCATTCTGTCAGGTATAGCGACCAGCCTCGACCCGGACTTTGACCCCTGGGAGGCAACAATCCCCTTCGCCGAGAAGCTGGCGGCCGACGAGATAGCCCGTGACTGGCGTGGCTGGTTGGACGAAATCGGAAACCTGGTGCGCCTGGCATTACAATTGCCAACGCGGATTGACCGGCTCATCACCCAGGTGCAGCGCGGCGAGCTGACGATGCAAGCCTCGCTGGCGCCTGACACAGCGCGGGCGCTGCATCGACTCGAACGGTCGGTGGACCGCCTCACCTGGGGGGTGATCTTCGCCAGCCTGCTGATTTCGGGGACGGTTCTACATTTAAGCCAGGGGCCGAGTGGATTGAGCATCAGCTTGTTCGTCATGGCCGCACTGGCACTGCTTTGGGGACTAACCCGGCGCTAAATGTGCAGACAATAATGACTGGAGAAGCGCTACAACAAAAATGAGCCATCCCATAAATGCAGGATGGCTCATTTTTGTTGTCTACCAGACGGCGAGGGGCACTAGGTCGCTACCTGCTTCTTCTCTTCCTCCATCAGCTCGCGGCGCAAAATCTTGCCTACCATTGTCTTGGGCAGGTCTTGGCGGAACTCTACGTACTTGGGTACCTTGAACCTGGCCAGGCGCTCGCGACAGAACTCGAGAATCTCCTCTTCAGTGGCAGTCTCGCCTGGACGCAGGACGATGAAAACTTTGGCCCGTTGGTCACTCCCACCAATCGGCACGCCGATGGCTGCTGCCTCCAGCACCTTAGGATGTTCATAAAGCACATCCTCAATTTCACGCGGGTAGACGTTCATTCCGCCGGCTGCCAGAATCATGTCCTTCTTTCGATCCACAATGCGGAAGTAACCGTCTTCAGTCATCTCAGCCACATCGCCCGTGTGCAGCCACACTTTACCCGACTCGTCCTGGCGCAAGACATTAGCTGTTTCGGTCGGCATGCCCCAATAACCCTTCATCACCTGTGGGCCATTGATGCACAACACGCCCGGTTCGCCTGGCCCCAGCGTCTCTGTCTCCGTATCGGCGTCCACGATCTTGCAATCAGTGTCGGGAAAAGGCACACCGATGTAGCCAATGCGCCCCCCGCTGCGGATGGGGTTACAGTGGGTCACCGGGGTGGCCTCACTCAGACCATACCCCTCCACCAACTTGCCACCGGTGATACGCTGGAATTCCTCTTGCACTTCCGGCGGCAGACCGGCCGCGCCGCTGATGCAAACTTTGATGGACTTCACGTCGTACTTACCGGCCTTCACGTCCGGGTGGTTATTGATCGCCGCGTACAGGGAAGGCACACCGGGGAACATAGTCGGTTTGTGCTTGTTAATCGCTCCCAGCAATTGGTCAAATTCCCGGGGATTGGGGATAAGGATCTGCGCATACCCGCGGCAAATCGACTGGTTCATGCAGACTGTCATCGCATAGCAGTGGGTGAGGGGCAGCGCGGTCAGTGATATCTCTTTGCCCTCGACCCCGTCTACCATCCAATCTGCAGTCTGAATGGCATTGGCGACCACATTGCGCTGGGTGAGCTGAGCCCCCTTGGGCACGCCGGTCGTGCCACCAGTGTACATCAACACGGCGGTATCTTCGGGCACGATGTCTACCGGCGTCGGCTTGTCGGGTGCGCCACTCAGGATGTCCTGGAACCAATGCGTGTTGGGATCTGCAGAGATATCAACGCGGTGGCCGTCTTTCTTCTCCCGGGCCAGCGTAAAGAGGACTCTCAGCAGGCCCGGAAAGTATTCTTTGATATTGGCGACGATCACGTGTTCCAGTGTAGTGTTGGGTCTGGCATGCTTTACCCTGGGATACAACAAACTGAGGCAAATGGCTATCTTTGCGCCCGAGTCGTTGGCTTGATGCTCAAACTCCCGGGCTACATAGAGGGGGTTGCTGGGAACCACGATGCCCCCGGCTCGCAGAATCGCATAATAGGCAATGACGAATTGTGGACAATTCGGCATGTACACGGCGACCCGATCACCCTTCTTCAATCCAAGCTGTTGCAACCCGGCTGCAAACTTATCAACCAATGTGTTGAGCTGACGATAGGTCAACTTGTTGTTGAAGAAAATGAGGGCCGTGTTGTCGGGGTACTTGGCAGCGGTGTCGCTTAGGAATTGGTGGACTGGGATGGGCGGATAATCAATGCTAGTTGGTACGCCCTCTTCATAATGCTGGTGCCACACTCTTGCTTCCATTGTATACTCTCCTCCTTGAGATGGTAGCAGGCAAAAATCCACCTGGCGGCGCGAAGCATGAAAATGCTTTTCGCGCTGCACATTTTACTCCCGATTTGATATCAGTATATGCTATTAATCCCTGGTTTGTCAAGAGATTTTGCATAATTTCTCCACATGACGGGTGCATCTCACTTCGGGGGTAGACCTCTCCCCCGGCCCCTCCCCGACGCAGGGAGGGGAGCAATCTCCCCCTTTCCCTCCCTTGGCAGGGACAGGCGGCGCCGGGGAGGGGGGCAATTCTCCCCCTTCCCTCGCAGGGAAGGGGGCCGGGGGGTTAGGTCTGCCCCTAAACTGAAATACCCCCCCCATGCAGCAATTCCAAATTTGAACCATTCGGGGAAGAAGATGGTTGAATTTGGCCAGAATTGGGCCGACTATTCCCTAATTTGACCCTGTCTTTTAGCTAATGTGGGATGTTGAGTTGGTCTGAGTCGCCAAATTTGGAATTGCTGTCCCCATGACAACCTTGTTGACAGGGGAATGGGGCTAGTGTATAATGGTTCTAAGCCAGGGAGGACAGGCGAGTTTCGGAGTCCGTGATACATTTCCTGTAGCGTGTCGGTCGGCAGGGCGACCAAGAGCCCCTTGTCTCGCCCAGACGGGCTGGAGGATGCTGTTATCGCCTAGCCAAATTCGCATAATCGAGTTAGAGCGATTGGCCGAAATATCTTCAATCGCTTCGCCGAGCTCGGTGTTCGCCCAGTTAGCTTGCACATTTCAACAGGTAGAATGCCGGGCTATTTTTATACTGTCTTCGTTACTACTCAGGCCAGATAACCCTTGCGAAGGTTGCGATAACTTTGCTCACAGGGCAATTTTCGGTAGGCCAAGGCACTTTCGCTCTGAAAATTCTCACCAAACCTTCGCAAGGATAGCTGAGTAGTTGCCTGTCTTTAAGATACACGCTACATCCAGGGGCCTGAAACATTGAGAGGCTGATGTCACCGTAGTTCAGGAAATGTCACGTGACAGCTACACCATTTCTTATCGGCATTTGAGGAGGGAAAAGAGAGAGCATATGACTCAAGAGGAGACGGGAGCTGCCTCTACCACTGAAACTATGGCAGATTTGCTATCTCAGGAGGAGTACAACTATCAACAGCCTCGGCGCGGTGAAATCCGAACTGGTCAGGTGGTGTTGGTAGGACCTAATGAGATTGTCGTCGACGTGGGTGCCAAGCGAGAGGGAGTGGTCAGCCCCCAAGACCTGGAACGGTTGAGTGCCGAGGAGCGGTCTGCTATTTCTGTCGGCGACAAAGTTTCAGTCTATGTGGTCAACCCTGAAGATCGAGATGGTAACACGATCGTCTCTCTCTATCTGGCTCAGATAGAGAAAGACTGGCAGAGAGCCGAAAAACTCCTGGAAAGCAAGGAAATCGTAGAGGGAAAAGTCGTCGGGTACAATAAAGGCGGCCTGGTGGTTCCCTTCGGCCAGATTCGTGGCTTTGTGCCAGCCTCACAGGTAGTCGGTTTCCCGCGCCGGCTGCCGCCGAGCGAGAAGATTACTCGCTTGGCCGAGCAAGTTGGAAATGAAATTGTCGTGCAGATTATTGAAGTTGACCGAAGGCGAAGACGCCTGATTATGTCGGAACAAGCGGCTCAGAGTGAATGGCGCGAGCAACAACGACGAAAATTAATGGACAGCCTCGTAGAAGGACAAGTCGTGCACGGGGTCGTGACCAGCCTGGCTAACTTTGGCGCATTTGTAGATCTGGGCGGAACCGACGGTCTTATCCATATTTCCGAACTTGCCTGGCACCGCATCAAACATCCACGTGAGGTCGTCCAGGTTGGCGATGAAGTAGATGTTTACGTCTTAAAGCTGGATCGTGCCAACAGCAAAATTGGCCTCAGCCTGCGCCGGTTGCAGCCCGACCCGTGGAGTCTGGTAGACACCAAATATTCTATTGGCCAGCGGGTGGAGGGCACGATCACAAACATCGTTGATTTTGGCGCTTTTGCTCATCTGGAAGACGGCATCGAGGGATTGATTCACATCTCAGAACTTTCCGAGGCAGAAATCAATCATCCCAGCGAGGTGGTGAAACGCGGTGAGGGGTGCCTATTAGAAATTATCAAGATTGAGCCTGAACGGCAACGAATTGGGTTGAGCTTGAAGCGTGTGCCTCCAGATGAACAGGTTGCCTGGCGTGCCACTCAAGCATCATCTCGCTCTGTAGTCGATGAGAAGTCCTCAGCGACCGATACTACGTCGGCTCCTGCGGAGGGTACAGAAACGAGTGTGGTGGAAGAAGATGAGTTTCATCACACCTCAGATTCGAAAGCTGAACCTGAATCGACCGGAGCGACAGAGTACGCCGAAGATGACACTCCACTCCCCGAGGAGCAGACAGGTTCAGACGATGCATCAATTGACACTGCATCAGACACCATTGAGCCTCAACCAGAAACATTAGCAAAGGAGCCTGTCGCCTGACCGGGTTCGGCCATCAGTGACCGGGACGGCGCACAGGCCCGGTCAGAAAGGATGGTACGCGATGAACACGGACCGACCGGGCAATAGAGAGATTACACTGGATAGCATTTCAGAGCGGGCAAGGTTGGAGCAAGAATTGGCCCATGCTCAGGAGGAATTGGCCCTCATCAATCAGAAGCTGGAAGAAAAAGGGGATTTCGGTCTGGGTCAAGGTGCATCCACTGTTTACGAATGGGAGATGAATCTGGCTTTGCGTGAATCGGCGCAAGCCAAAATCAAGTCGATCAAGGCTGCGCTGGCTCGGTTGGACCAGGGACATTATGGTATTTGTGAAGTCTGCGGTCAGGTGATTGACCCAGCGCGTTTGGAAATCTTGCCACATACCACGCTTTGCGTCCGGTGTGCACAAGCCAACCGCTGAGCACTTGTCCAGAAATAACTTGTTACTTTTGCAATCAGGTTACGCCTGATTTGCCGATTAAAGTGCGAAGTTATTATTGGACAAGCACCGAGCAAAGCTCAGTAAAAGAGGCTCCCTCTTATGAGGGAGCCTCTTTGATTTATTGCGGTTAACAGTACAAGGCTGACCGACTGACAGACCCATGGGGGCAATGCGCTGGCGACCAGCCAATCATCGATTGAATAGGTCCTGGAGCTTCATTGCCAGGTTCATGTCTCCTTGCAGCTTGAGTCTGCCTTGCATGAAGGCGACTACAGGCTGCAACTCGCCGGTCGTTATCTTCACGTAATCATCCGCAAGCATACCCACAGTCACATCGGGATTGTCTGTTTTACCTTCGACAACGGTGCAGGTGCCATCGGCAATGGTCACTGCCCAATCGCCCCCCCCTTCACCCGATAGGTTAAACTGAAATGTAGCACGCAGGTCGCCGGCTTTGTCGGCCCGAAACGCCTCGGGCATCTGAGCGAAAACTTCGGTAGCATTCATCTTATTTTGCCTCCTGGAGCTAATTTTGGGTGTACCCCGGCCCGATGGGCCAAGATGGGCAGGTGCAGGCAGGACAGACCTACCACTTGAGGAATTGACAGATACCAACAGTATATCCCGGTTCATCCCAGGTGTCAAAGCAGTCTGTGCAACGCCAACATCCCTCAGCCCTCGGCGCGCGATGCAATAGCCGCTTCCATTAACATCTGGATGCGTGGCGTCATATCGGCTGGATTGGGATGCAATCCTTCCAGGAGCAAGGCATCGTCGAAAAGTTGCTCGATGGCTGTGTCGATCAGTGTTTCCTCAGGAGATTTGTTCAAGAGGCGGGCCAGATTCTGGATAAGGGGGTGGCGACGGTTTAATTCGAGTATTTTCTTGGGCAGATCAAATTCCTCCTCGATAAGACGACGTACCAGGTATAGGTCACGGTCGGGACTACCTTCGGGTGAAACCAGGCGACATGGACTGTCAGTCAGCCTCTTCGACTCACATGCGTCGAGTATGCGGTCACCCAGTGTCGATTTGAAACGCTCCACCAACCGCTCAAAGTCGGGCTGAGGCACCGATTCGCCGGTCACGGCTTCCGTCGACGCGCCTACTTCCGGCAAGTCCAGCCCAGCATCATCCACGTTTTGTAACGGCTTGCCATCGTACTCTTTCAGGGACAGTGCTGTGAAACTGTCGATGGGGCCTACCATATAAAGCACTTCAATATCGTTAGCCCGGAAGTAGTCCAGGTGAGGACTGTGCATCGCCGATTTCAGGTCATCCCCCAGGAGGTAATAGATGGCCTTTTGGTCTTCCTTCATGCGCGAGGTGTATTCCCTGAGCGAAACCAGGTCATCGTCAGCGCCAGCTTTGGAGGAATGGAACCGCAACAACTCCCGCAGTGATTCGTGGCTGGATGGGTCGGTGGCGATGCCCTCTTTGATGAACGCCCCAAATTCACGCCAGAATGTTGTGTAACCGTCGGGCCGGTCTTCGGCCAGCGTGCTGAGCTCTTTCGCCAGCCGGTTGGTCAGCGCACGCCGAATCTGGCGCATCATCGGGTTGCTCTGGACTGTCTCGCGGGAGATATTCAGCGGCAGGTCCTCCGAGTCGACTACGCCTTCGACGAAGCGGAAGTGATTGGGCAACAGATCCTTATTGTACTCCTGGATAAGCACTTTGCGCGAGTAGAGCTTGAGGCCATGATCGGTACGCAGGCGTAGGACGCCCTGCTCGCGCCTGGCTGGCACATATAGGATGCTGCGCAAATTGACTGGGGCGTCAGCGACTATATGGATATGAAGCAACGGCTTCTCGAAATCGAGCGTGAGCTGCTTGTAAAACTCAAAGTACTGCTCAGCCTCGACTTCCTGCGGGGATTGCCGCCAGAGGGCGGTCTGCCGATTGGCGATTTTATCGCCCACATAGATAGGAAAGGAGACGTAATCAGAGTATTTCTTGACAATCTGCTCCAACCGCCATGTCTTGGCGAACTCGGCGGCATCTTCCTTGAGTTTGATCTTGACAGTAGTGCCGCGCTTCGATTTGTCGGCAGGTGCCAGAGTGTACGTGTTGGCGCCACGCGACGTCCAAGACCATGCCTCGGCGTCGGGACGGTAGGAACGAGAGATTACAGTTACTTCTTCGGCGACGGTAAACGTGGAATAAAAGCCCACGCCAAAATGGCCGATGATGTCCTCTGCCGACAGCTTTTCGTCCTTGACTTGCTGCAAAAAAGCCATCGCGCCGGAGTGAGCAATGGTGCCCAAATCTTCGATCAGCTCATCCCGGGTCATACCAATGCCTGTATCAGAGACAGTGATGGCTTTAGCATCTTCATCGGTCTCGATGTGGATGGCTAACTCAGCCTCGGGCTCAAGCACATCCCGGTTGGTCAACATTTCAAATTGGACCCGGTTAAGGGCATCAGAAGCGTTGGAGATAAGTTCGCGCAGGAAGATTTCGCGCTCAGTATAGAGCGAGTGGGCCAGGATATGTAAGAGCTGCTGGACTTCGGCCCGAAAGTCCATAGATTCCGGTGAGGAAGATGGCGAAGCAGTAGCAGCGGCCTCTGACATTTAATCCTCCCCTGTTGCGTGATTCAGAACATGTACTTATGCCAGACCCGTTGGGCATCGGCGCTTTCGACCATGGTCAAAGCCACGTAGCGAGGTCGGGCTGGCGTGGATAACAACTTCATATTCGCTTCGTCTGGCGTCCGGTTCCCCTTACGCCCATTGCAGCGCTGGCAAGCAGTGACCACGTTTTCCCATACAGTGCGCCCACCCCGCGAGCGGGGCAGGACGTGGTCAACGGTCAGGTCTTTGCGCAACGGCTGCTTCCCACAATACTGGCAGGTGTAGTGGTCGCGGGCCAACACCGTGCGGCGAGTCACCGGGAGCGATACACGATAGGGAATACGCACATAGTAAATCAAGCGGATGACCAACGGCATCGGTATTGAGATACGCTCCGAGCGCAGCACTGCCTCGGCGGCCTCCACAATCTCGGCCTTTTCCTTGAGCAGCAATACAACCGCCCGCCGCACCGATACTACACTGAGCGGTTCGTAAGTTGCATTTAGGACCAAGACGCTACTCACCTTTTACACTCCCTGCTGGCCTGCTGGCGATTCTTATTTACTAAAACGCCGACCCTGCCGGCGAGGTTCCCCCGCGCCCGCTCGGCCGGCGACGTGTCACGATTTCAATCTCACGATTTGGCTGGTATTATAGCAAAGCCATAATCAGAGAGCAAATTCTACCAAAACCCAGAACCCGGCAAGCGAACGCACACCAAGGGATTCTTGTAGGGTGCGTTCGCTTTTAGGGGCGGACCCTACCCCCCGCTTTCGTGGGTAGGTTTTTTGGGACAGACGAACCTCTCCCCCCCTCAGTCCCCCCCGCTGGGGGGGAAGCTTGGCTCCTCCCC
>CAYTNQ010000154.1:0-10863 GCA_964439175.1 uncultured Anaerolineales bacterium
AGGAGGCCGACCAGTAGTCGCCGCTCTCTCGGTCGCGCAGGTAGAAATAGCGTCCTGGCTGGTCCATGGGGACACTGTTGAAACGCAGGCGCATGAAACGCCCGCGCGCGCCCGATTGGTAGAAACCATAGCCCCCGGCGTTGTTGGTGATGATGGCCCCGTACTGGGT
The DNA here is from genome assembly GCA_964439175.1 of uncultured Anaerolineales bacterium. Taxonomy (GTDB): domain Bacteria; phylum Chloroflexota; class Anaerolineae; order 4572-78; family NAK82; genus CAYTNQ01. Next base: position 170 of record CAYTNQ010000154.1, read on the forward strand.
AGAACCCAGATAATTGCTCCATGACTGGGGGGTATCGGGCCGGGTGATCACGTACTCTTTCGCATTGTCATCAAAATAGCCGTATTGCATCCATATTTCCTCCTAAGCTTTCGATGTATCTTCTCAATATCTTGGGGTAGGGGCAGGTCCCGCGCCTGCCCCGGCGGGCAACCGCAAGGGTTTGCCCCTACTTTTTGAGAAGATACCTTTCGATAATAATCTCAGCGGCAAGCCTGACTCCAATCCCCGGAAGCAGACCACACTTCTCGAAACCCTTCTCGCTGGCGAAGGGCATCATAGCCTCTTCACTTTCCCCGGGATTTATTCTATGTCCAAGGATCACCCTTTCTATGATGTCAGCGCAGTACATATGACCTATTTCGCCTTCGAAAAAGGCCATGAATTTCTGGGCAGTCATGATGGTCTCATTCACCGCTTCATAATCCAGCCGGTCATCACTGCCAAAATAGAGCCCAAAGGCAATCAGACTCCCGGTTATGCCCCCACATATCTCGCCGGTTCCGCCGACGCCAGGGAATGGAGTCAAGGCCTTAATGATCTCCATGTTGCCCAGACCAAATTCTTCCATCAGGGCAAGCGCTGTGCCCTGGGCACAATTCTTGAGAATAAAGTTATATTCCTCGGCCCGCTGCTGAACGCGATCCAGGACTTGTTGCTTGTTGGCCCAAATCTCATCCCGGTTCAGGGTCTTCCTGGGGATTCCCTCCGCGGCCAGGTTTTTAACTCTGGCCTCAAGGGCTGGCACATCTTGCACGTCGTGGTGGCAGTTGTTTTGAAATCGGCATAACTGATGGTATCACCGGGGTGGGCGATCACAAAGTCGTCGTCCCAAGGGCCATAGATCATTTTTTTGACCAGGGCTGTAGAACCGGGAATCTCCTCATAGCGGAGTCCAAACTGCCTGGCCATGTGGCGGGCATACTCACGGTAACGGTCCTGTTCGTAGTGCCCGGTGTCGATAAGGGCGAGGCGGGTGTAATTCTTGAGCGTGAGTTTGATCATATGCTCGGCCCGCTCTGCCCGTCCTGGCTCCGCCACGCGGGCCAAGGGCCCGTAGCGTTCAACCAACCAGTCGTATTCTGCAAAAGGCGTGTCGTTCACCTCAATCGTTACTACTCAGCCTGAAGGTGCCCGGCACTTCATCGACAGAAATGCGCTACGTCCGGGCCGTTATCAGACGCCAGATTACGTCTTAAAGGCCGCAAAAGTGCCGGGCACCTGAGTAGTTACATCTGCACCGACCAGAGTATCATCAGATGAAAACAAGCAAGATTAATCAAAATGACCTACCTGTCGAAGTCATTGATCGGAATTCGTACGAACCCGCTTACGCCCAGTTAGCCAATATTCTGCGGCGGCAGGTGGCCGCTGGCAAGTTTCGGCCTGGTGACCAGCTTCCCTCCGAGGCTATGCTATGCCAGAGTTACCAGGTCAGCCCGATGACGGTGCGCCGGACCATTAATTTATTGGCTGAAGAAGGTGTGGTCAGTACGGCCCAGGGACGCGGCACTTTTGTCAAGGCCCTGGAACTGGGTCGGGCGGCTTTTCATTTGCAAGAACTACAAGACTTGTTCAACGACCCCGCCATGAGGGTCAAGTTGCTCGACGTCCGCGTCGTCTCAGCCGATGAACGCACCGCGCGCAAGCTCAACCTGACAGTTGGCACGAAAACTATTTACATTCGTCGCCTTTTGACCGTCGACGGTGAACCCGCTTTCTATCACCGCGAGTACCTCGTTTATGATCCAACGCGCCCGATTGTTGAAGCCGAAATGGAGGTGACGGCTCTGCGAGGTTTGTTTGATGGCACCGGTAGTGCACTGCTCAAACGAGGCGAGTTGAGTGTCGAAGCCTGCTTGTTAAATGAGGCTGAAGCGAACCTCTTGCAGACGCCACCGCCCGTGGCAGCTTTTTATTTGGAACATCTTTTTTATGATTTCGATGATAAGCCGGTTAGTTGGGGCTGGTTTATCGGTCGCAGTGACTATCTGCGTTTTACCACCAGAGTGGGGCTAAGCGATGAATAATCAGAGGCAATCCAGCAGTTTTGATGGATCTGTGGCGCTGCCAGGTGACAACAGTGTAGCCGGCCGCCGAGAGATACAGACTGCCTTGATTCGTCACGTGGCAGAGTTGAACGAGCAGGAAGTGTTGGCACTCGTGCAGGAGTGTTTGAGCAATGGCGACGATCCTCTTTCTATCGTTGAGGATTGCCAGGAAGGGATGCGCCGGGTCGGCGAGCGGTATGAGCAGAGACAGTATTTCCTCTCCGGGCTGATTATGGCCGGCGAAATATTCCGCGAGGTGATGGAGTTGATCCAGCCAGTGATTAAGGAAAAAGTGCGGGGAAACGGGTCCGGCCGGATTCTGCTGGGCACGGTCCAGGGCGATATTCACGACATTGGCAAAAACATCCAGGGCATGTTGCTCAGTTGTTACGGCTTTACCGTATACGATCTGGGGGTCGATGTCCCTCCCGACTCATTTGTCACTCAGGCTACAAAAGTCAAGCCCGACATTGTTGGGCTCTCGGGCTTGTTGACCAGTTCCTATGATGCGATGCGCGATACCATTACCCTGTTCCGTCACAATCCAGATCATACCCTGGTGAGCATTCCCACTATTATCGGGGGTGGCTCCATCAATGATCAAGTTTGCCAATACGTGGGAGCTGATTATTGGATCGTGAACGCCATGGATGGCGTTCGTTTGTGCCAGCGGTTGTTGGTAGATGATAGTGATGAATGAGATGCATCAGCCTTTCTCGTGTCCTTGTCCGCACGTGGTTACGCTCTCGGGATCCATACTCGCATGCTGTCAATGCCACGGTTGCCCCAGGCATAGTACGGGATAGCTGTCAGGCGGACCGGCCGGCGGATAGCGCCGGGAGCTTTCCCATACGGCTGATACAGCACCCCTTGCCAGAGTTCCGGGTCAGCCAGGTAACCGGCTGCCTCCACCGCCATGATGCCTCCCAGTAAATCATCCCGCCACCGCGCATGTAGGGGCTGGCCTGCGTCAATCTGCATGTCGAGCAGCCTGTCTGTCACTTCCTGGTCGCAGCCCTCCAGGCAGTAAACAATCGGTCCGCGCTGGATGGCCAGGCAGTCCCGGATGGCATCCACACGCGGGTTGGGTGCCACCAGGAAAGGCGGCATTGCCAGATTCAGCTCGATCACATCCTCCGGCCTCCAGGTCCGCTCCAACAAGATATAGCCCTTCTCTAGAACCGGGTGCTGGACCGGGAGATCATTCAAGGCGAGATCGAAGGACTGGCACCATTCGGGCAGACGCAAGCTCAACTGCCAGGGGGATGGGCCCGATTGCCGCACCGTGATCCGGACCTGCCCCTGCCAGGGGTAGTCAGTCTCGACCGACAGGGCAGCCGGTTGATTGCCAGGCAGCCAGGCGTTGGCGTCGAACGACGCATAGAGATGAATTTGCAGACCGGTATCCCTGGTAGTCACAAAATAATGCTCCAGGGAAGAAAGCAAACGCATCACATTCGGAGGGCAACAGGCCACACTGTGCCACTCGGGCCGGCCGGCGAAGGCCTCTCCCTGGGGGGGATTGCTAGACAGGCGAACGTAGCGGCCACTGCGCAGCATTAATGGGTTAACATAGAAATAATGCCTTCCGTCCAGACCTGGGCTGCTCAGAATGCCATTGTACAGGGTACGCTCGATCAAGTCGGCGTAGCGGCTTTCACCGGTAAGAAGCAGCAGACGCCAGTTCCACATCAGGCTTCCAATGGCTGCACAGGTTTCGCAATAACACTGGTCGGGCGGCAATTCATAGGCCTCGCCAAATGCCTCCCCGTCATAGCGCGAACCCACTCCACCGGTCAGATACATCTTTGTGTTGGTCATATCGCGCCATAGCCGGTGAACGGCCTCCAGCAAGGCCTGCTCGCCGGTTTCCATGTAGAGATCAGTGACACCGGTAACCAGGTACATCTGGCGCACGGCATGGCCGGCTACTTCCTCTGCTTCTCGCACCGGCACGTGGTCCTGGTGATACTCCGGGCCGTTCGCACCCAGCCCACGCATTCTCTTTTTCCCGCGCTGATCTATGAAGAATTGTGCCAGGTTCAAATACGTTTCATTTCCTGTAGAGCGATAGAGCTCAACCAGCGCCATCTCGACTTCCGGATGCCCGCATGCTCCTTCCTTTTTCCCGGGGCCGAAAACAGAAGCGATATGGTCCGCCAACCGGCAGGCGACTTTCAGCAATCGGCCATCATCAAGCGCCCGCTTGAAAGCCACTGCTGCCTGGAAAAGATGGCCGGCGCAATATAATTCATGGCCAAAATCCAGATCAGTCCATTTTCGGTCCGGCTCAACCACCTGATAGTAACTGTTCAAATATCCGTTTGGTTCCTGGGCGGCGACGACCAGGGCAATCACCTCGTCGGCCATTTCCCGGAGTTCATCGTCTGCAGCCTTGCCTATCTCCCAGGCCAATGCCTCAAGCCACTTGTACACATCCTCGTCAAGAAAGTTCATGCCTCTGTACTGCCCGGACTCGGCTCCAGCAGCCAGTTTGAGGTTATGAAAATTGCCGGCCTTTTTCAGCATGGCGTAGCCGTGCTTCAGGCTTACCTTGCGGTTGCTGGTCGTGACATTGCTCCAGAAACCTGGCTTGAAGCGCAACGCACCCAGCGGCAAAGCCTGCAACCGGGCGAACAGGCTGCGGCTGGTATCCACCGGCCCGGCGGCATCGATTCTATTCGCTGTCATCCGTCCCCCCTCGATCATCAGATTCACGTTACTTACTTAATTGCCCCGCCGGCGAGGCCGCGGACAATTGCCCTTTGTGAGAACAGGACCAGAATCACGACCGGGATCACCATCGTCGCTCCCACGGCCATAATAAGTTCCCAGGGTCTCCCATACGGCGAATACCCGGCAAAAACCTCCGTCACGGCTACGCTGAGGGTTTTGGAGGTGGGCGAGGTCGTGAAAGACAGCGGATACAACAAGTTGTTCCAGGCATTAATGAAGTTGATCAGCCCCATGGTCACCAGGCCAGGCGCCGTTACCGGAACCAGGATACGCCAAAAGATCTGGGGGAGCGATGCCCCGTCAATAATGGCCGCTTCTTCAATCTCGTAAGGTACCTGCTTGATAAATGAGATCAAAACCCACACCGTAAAAGGAGTCAGGGTGCTGCTTAATACCAGCGTTATACCACCGACTGTATCCAAAAGGTGCAATTCTTTCAGGATCCGATACAGCGGCACGATGGTGCCTACATCGGGCAATGCCATGGTTAAGAGAAGAATCCACAAAATGACGCCACTGCCCGGAAACTGAATGCGTGCAAAGGCGTAAGCAGCCAGGAAACTGACAATCAGAGTCACAAGAGTAGTGCCCACTGCAAAAGCTAGCGAGTTGCGGACGTACAGGAAGAAAGGAACCTGAGCTATCAACGTTTGAAAGTTTCTCAGAGTCGGCGTGGGCACATAAATCAGCGGAACTTTAAACAGGTCAGTCCCGGTGGAAAATGCCGATCTCAGCATCCAGTAGATCGGCACCAGGACAATCAAGGTGAACAGGATAAAGCACATATAAGTGATGACGGAATTCCACTTGAAACGCCAGGGCCTGGTCATTTGTGATTCGATCATTACCTATCTCCACAATCAATAGCTTACTTCGGTTTTGCGGAACAACCACAACCCAAAGACCCCCAGGATGGCCACAAGGATAAGCAGGATCACGCTAAGGGCGGAGGCAAATCCGAACTTGAAGAACATGATACCCTCTCGGAAAATCTCCAAGGCCAACACAGAGGTCGCTACACCCGGCCCCCCTTGGGTTAAGCCATACACCAGGTCGAAATTCGCCAGTGACCATACCATCCAAAACAAGACCATCGTGACGGTTAGCGGCATGATCAGCGGGAGGGTAATGCGCCAGAATCGCTGCCAGGCATTGGCCCCATCAACCTTAGCCGCATCATAGATATCCATCGGCACACCCTGCAGACCAGCCAGCATGACAATGGCTACAAATGGGGCATTCTTCCAGGCAAAAACCAGTATCACTGCCAATTGAGCCCCGAGCGGAGAAATAAAAATGACCGGACGAAGGCCGGTGAGCTGGTGTATCCAGTACGGAAGCAGTCCAAACTGCTCGTCCAGCAGCCAACGAAAACCGTATCCGGCTACAATCGTCGGAATAGCCCATGGAATGAGGTTGATGACACGCGCAAAACCCCTTCCCCGAAAACTGGCATTGAGCAGCAGCGCAATCAGCATGCCCACCGTCAAATCGAGGACGGTAGAGGCCAATACAAAGGTGATCGTAAAGGTCACGGATGCTCGGACCTCATAATCGCCAGGCATGTTCATAAAGTTTTGCAAACCGATGAAAGCATCCGTATTCTTGATAAGGTCGAGGTTGGTAAAACTTAGATAGATGGTCTGCAAAATGGGATAAGCGGCGGTCAAAAGCCGAAGCAGAAAAGCCGGGGTGACTAACAGTATAAAGAGCGTATACCGTCGCCGGGCAGCTTCAGATAAAGCGAATTTAGATCGGACCGACACGGGCGGATGCCTCCTGGACGGTTAACGATTTTGTGAGCCAGCCTCGCGCAGGGGTGGCCCACGCCGTTCAAATTTATCTAACTTGCCTGGGCGGCTTGGCCCGCCCAGGCAAGGAAACAGGACTGCTCAGCAACGACTAGGTAAGTTTCGCCAGTTGATCTTTGGCTTGTGTCATTGATTCGTCGAGGCTGATTTGTTTGGTGAGGTAAGCTGCGGCCGTATCCTCGAGAATGGTCAGCGCCTCGACAAACCTGGGATGGAAGGGGCGCACGCCGATAACACCCGCGTCGGTGTACATCTTCATCTGCTTGACTAGCCAATTATCCTGGGGCGCGGCTGCCAGGACGGATTTGCGGGCGCTCAAGAACCAGAAGGCAGGAGGCGTCAGTTTCATCGCCTCCACTGCGAATTCTTTCGAGACGAGGAACTTTAAGGTATCCTTGGCTTCGGCCAGATTGGGCGAGGTCTTGACGATGCCCCACCCCCAGGCCGCCGTATAGGTAGAACCTGCTTTGCCACCTGGCCCGACCGGCGGTAAGGCAACCGCCACTTTATCTTCGCTGAACCAGGCCTTATTGTCTTCGCTGCGCGCCGTGTCGCCGAAGAAAGGCCACTGCCGCATAAAGGCTACCTTGTCGGCTATGTAGTCGCCATTTTGCGTATTATAGTCCTTTTGCAGCGAAGCCGGATTGAGCACGTTGCTGGTGTACATGAGATCGTAGACGTATTCGAGGGCCATTTTGTACGGTTCACCTACGTCAAATGGGTTGCCCCCGGCTTGCAGGGTAATCCAGGCCAGGTAAACGTTCAAAAAGGCACCCTTGATCAACCCATCTTCCGAGGCCCACACGCCCGTGCTCTCATCGGTAAAGACCTTGCCTAGAGGCTTGACCTCATCCCAGGTCGTGGGGACGGCGACGCCTTTCTCGTCAAACCAATCTTTGCGGTACCACCAGTAAGGCATCTCCCAGTTGTGGATGACCCGGAACGTTTCGCCTTGGTAGGTGCTCCACGTCTTACTGTACTCGATCATTGCCGGCGAGAAGTCGTCCCAGAAATCCGAGGGCAACAGGTCGTCCAGGCCAATCACGTAACCGGCCTGTGAGAACGAGGTTGTCAGCTCATCCTCAAAGTCAATGATGTCGTAGGGGCTGGTGCCGGACTGAACGGCGGCGGCCAAACGAGCGAGCTCTGTCTCTTTGGTATCTGTCCTGAGCACGATCTCGGCTTCAATGCCGGTCTGCTTGGTGAAGTCGGTTTTCGCCAGAAGGTCCTTCATATTCTGCTCGGCCCACCCGCCCACTGCTATCCTGACTTTGCGAGGCGTGATCACGGCGGGAGCTTCGGTCGGCGTGGCTGCGGGCGCAGGCGTGGGTGTAGCGGCAGGAGCACATGCGGCCAACACACTGCCGGCAGCGGCAACTCCTGCTAGCTCTAAGAACTCGCGTCTTGAAAAGGTCTTTTTACCCATTTTGTCCCCTCCTTCTTGAATATGTATTGGGATTGGGTGTGCAAAGTTCACGTGACCAATTCAACTATTGGCTCTATTAGTCCATTAACCTCCTTTCGTTTAAGCAATTTACCCTTCCGGTTGTTTGTTCAACAATATTCTTCTGAAAGCGGTTCTGGGGTTAAGCTCCTCCCTGGCCTTGGAGACTTCATCGGCGCCACACGTATCACGGATTATCAGCTCACCCCGCACCTTTATTTCCTCTATCTCTTCACGTCCCTCGGTGATCTGCTCCAGCAATGATTCCGTGGCAACTCTGCCCATCTCATAAACAGGCATCACCACCGTGGTTATTTTGGGGCGGACGATCTTTGCAAAATCACGGTTATCATAGCCAACCACGGCAATATCTTGGGGGACATCTAGTCCGGCATCCTGGATCGCGTACACTGCGCCCAGTGCCATCAAGTCATTGGCCGCAAATATGGCAGTAGGCGGTTCATCCAGGCTTAATAGGTTCTGGGTCGCCTGGTATCCACTTTCAAGTTCCCAATCTCCTGGTTGAACCAGATCGGGATTAAGTGATATGTTATGGCTCTCCAATTCATCCTGGTAACCCACGTAGCGCGTTTGGGAGTTGTGCCAGTTTTCAGGCCCATTGATGTAAGCAATTCGGCGGTGCCCCAGGGAAATCAGGTGCCGAACAGCCAGTGCAGCCCCATAGTGGTCATCAGGTACCACAGAATTCTTTATCGGCGAACCAAAGATACGGTGAACGAACATACGAGGCTTGTTTGACTCTTCCAAAATCTCGCTATGCACAAGATGGGAATATTCTACAAAGATAATGCCATCCACAGGCCGGCTGATCAGTGTATTGATGGCATCTTGCTCTTGATCGGGATCCCAATCAGAATTAACGATGACGCTCAAGAAGTCATTCTCATACAGGCAATCCTGTATGCCTCGCACAATGGGCGGGACAAAGGGGCTCATCATGTCATCCACAATGATCCCAATGGTGTGCGTGCGGTTGCTGCGCAGGCTGCGGGCTGCGATGTTGGGCTTGTAACCCATAGCTTGCGCAACGTCGAGAATCTTCTCGCGGACAGATGAACTGACCGGGTAGTCGCTATTGGCAAGTACCCGTGAGACCGTAGCGATGGAGAAACCTGTTTCCCTGGCGACATCTTCTAGTTTGACAGACATAGTTTTTCCTTAATGGCAGAGGTTATTATAGGGGGGTGTGTATCGGTACATCCAGATGGAACATACCCATATAGAAAACGTTTTCTGTGAAGATTATAACAGAAAACGTTTTCTATGTCAATAGTTTTTTCCTAAGGATACAGTACTCTCTTATCGGATCAACATTCTCTACCGACTGCTACCAACTCAGAGTCTGCGCATCATTAACCATAGCTTCGACGGCCCTAGCTGCCCCAATGATCTTCGCTGCTCTCAATTCGACATTTTTTGCCGTGGGAGGTGCTGGCCTGGCACGCAATCCTTGTCCAATTGAAATGTATTCCTCACTCCTCGCTCAAGCATCGCTTCTGGCAAGTAACGCCGCAAGAGCGAAAGAGACGCCGCTTGTCGGCCAACCGTGTAGCGCAAGCGCGGCTCTTTGCTTTCGACAATCTGGAGCACTGTTTTTGCCACTATTTGGCCGGCGGGCGCGTGCTCTTCAAGCTCACGCAACGCGTCGAGTGGGCGTTGACGCCACGGCTCATATTCGTGAATGTGGCGTGCTGCCAACTGGCGCGCGTTCATCATCGGAGTCTTGAGGACGCCCGGCTCCACCAGCGAGACGTGGATGTTCAAAGGCTTGACCTCGTGGCGCAGCGCCTCGGTGTATCCTTCAAGCGCGAATTTGCTGGCAAATTTCACCGAATAGTTTATAATGGTCTTGAGCACTGAGTAACCCCGGTCAAGATCGGTTTGGGGTAATCCACGTCTTACATCGGACACCTCAATGCTCACCCAACCATCTCAATTTTGGGGAAAGTCCCAGACTCAGGAGTCCAGTGTCAACCAGCCAGGTTCAGCCTCCGCTCCCTCTACCCAAGCCTGGAGATAGACAGATCCTCGCCCGATGCCTCAGTTACCTGCGGCCTTACTGGAAACTGACCGGCGGCGCCTACTTGTTGTTGCTGACCATCACGGGGCTGGCATTAATCATCCCACAACTCATCCGTTCCAGCGTCGACCGGGGCATCCGGGGGCGGGATCTGCACGCTCTGGGCCTGTCGGTGCTGGCGATCCTGGGGGTTATACTGCTGAAAGGCGGGTTGACCTTCTTGCAGGGCCGCTGGACCGAAATCGCTTCCCAGGGGGTCGCCTACGACCTGCGGAACACCCTCTATGGCAAGCTGTCGGCCCTGTCTTTCTCTTACCACGACCACGCCCAAGTGGGCCAACTCCTCTCCCGCTCCATACAGGATGTAGAACGAATCCGTTTCATCACCGGACGCGCCTTCCTGCGCCTGGCCGAGGGGTCCTTCCTGTTAGTTGGTACTGCCGTGGTGCTGCTCTGGATGAATCCGGCCCTGGCACTTCTGGCTCTTGGCGCCCTGCCGTTGCTGATCTATCGCGCCGCGGCCTTCAGCCGGCGCTTCCGGCCCATCTCGCTGGCCATCCAACAGCAGTTGGCGGTACTCACTACGAGTCTCG
>CAYTNQ010000155.1:0-10702 GCA_964439175.1 uncultured Anaerolineales bacterium
GACCTGGATTTCTTCACACACCAGGATGATTACGAGGTTGAACCCCTCACACAACTGTAGGGGAGAAATATCTGCCTATGAGCCAACCCGATTCCAGCGTGTCTGTGCCCCCTTCGGGGCTTGAGTCAACATCTGCCCAACGGCGTATCGCTGAACTCCGCGACAAAATCAACTACCACGCCTATCGTTACCACACTCTTGACGATCCCATCATCAGCGACGCTGAATACGACCAGTTGATGCGTGAATTGCGCGCGCTGGAGGAGACACACCCAGAACTCATCACCCCTGACTCTCCGACCCAGCGTGTCGGCGCGCCTCCGCTGGCTCAGTTCGAGAAGGTGATTCACCCCGTCCCGATGACCAGCCTGGGCAACGCCTTCGACGACGGAGACATGCGAGCCTGGTTGGCGCGCATTGGCCGTTTGCTGCCTGATGATATAGCTGTTACTGACCTGACCTTCGTCGTCGAACCCAAATTTGATGGCCTGGCGGTAGCCCTTACCTATGAGAACGGCGTCCTGGTGCGCGGTGCGACGCGGGGGAATGGCATCGAAGGTGAAAACGTCACGACCAACTTGCGCACAGTCAAGAATATCCCCTTGCGCATCCCGGTCTCACCTGATGGCCCGCCCCCCCCGGCCCGTATTGAGGTGCGTGGCGAGGTCTATATGCCTATCGCCGACTTCAACGAGTTGAACCGGCGTCAGGCGGAGAGGGGAGAACGTCTCTACGCCAATCCGCGCAATGCCGCCGCTGGTGCCGTCCGCCAGCTCGACAGCCGGATCACTGCGCAGCGACCACTGGCTTTTTTCGCCTATGCCATTGGCTATGTGGAAGGAGGCGAACAGGTTCGCAGCCAGTGGGGGGCACTGGACTATGTGCGGCGGCTGGGTTTCCCCGTCAATCCCGACATCCATCGCTCCCGCGACTTCGATGAGGTGTTAGACTTCATTCACCAATGGATGGAGCAGCGTGACCGTTTGTCCTACGAGGCGGATGGTGTCGTGGTCAAGGTAGATGACTTCAGTACTCAAGAGCTGCTAGGCGTCGTGGGTAATGCGCCTCGCTGGGCCATCGCCTACAAGTTCCCTGCCCGCGAGGCGACCACCCAATTGCTCAGGATTGAGGTCAACGTGGGACGGACGGGGGTGCTCACCCCGTATGCAGTGCTGGAGCCGGTCAACGTGGGCGGTGTGGTGGTGCGGCAGGCTACTCTGCACAACTTTGAAGATCTGGCACGCAAGGATATTCGCGCAGGGGACACTGTAGTAATTAAGCGTGCTGGTGACGTCATCCCTCAGGTTGTCAAGCCCATTCTCGATCTGCGCCCCCCCGATTCACAGTCTTACCGGTTGCCTGAGTGTTGTCCTTCGTGCGGCGAACCGGTGGTCAAGCCGGAGGATGAGGTGGCAGTTTATTGCGTCAACGCCGCATGCCCGGCCCAATTGGTGCGGCGGGTGGAATATTTCGTTTCGCGTGGAGCTATGGACATTGAGGGCTTTGGCATCAAAATCGCCGAGCAACTCATCCAGGAGGGCCTGATCCGGGACGTGGGGGATATCTACTCTCTGCATGAGTTCCGGCAAAAACTGCTGGCGCTGGAAGGCTTCGCCGAGAAGAAGGTTGATAACCTGCTGACTGCCATCGAAGCCAGCAAATCGCGGCCGTTGGAGCGAGTGGTGACGGCCCTGGGTATCCAGGGCGTAGGGGGCGTGGTGGCTAAAGCACTGGTGGCCGCTTTTCCTTCTATGGAAGCGCTGGCAGGCGCCAGCGTCGAGCAACTGGAGTCCATCGAAGGCATCGGCCCGCGCATTGCTCACAGCGTAGTAGATTGGTTCGGCCGCCCACGCCATCAAGAGGTAATCGAAAAGCTGCGCCGGGCGGGCGTTCGTATGCAGGCCGAGGCAGTCGCGACATTGCCCCAGCCGCTGGCTGGGCTGACCTTCGTCATCACCGGCTCCTTACCTACGATGAGCCGCGATGAGGCCCAGGCCTTCATTGAAGCCCGTGGCGGCAAAGTGACCGGCTCTGTCTCCCAAAAGACCGACTATTTGCTGCTGGGCGAAAATCCCGGCAGCAAGTTGGCTAAGGCTCAATCGCTGGGGACGAAGATTATCGGCGAGGAGGAGTTGCAGAAGCTGGCCGGCCCGTGAAGGGCGGACTACGGCGGCGTGATCGAATGGCCTCACTTCCCACCATCGCTCTTTCAGCCAAGTGGCACGCACATCGCGATCGCTTCCGTTGGATTGCGAAGCATGGATTTGCCCTGGATTATTCGCCCAACCCCGAGGCACTCCGTACCCTGTCGGAGCATGTAGACCCCTTCCTGAAGGCTGGCATTCCCGTACGTTACCACGGCTTCTTTCCAGGCTACGAATTTGGACACCGGGATCTTGCTCTTGCCGAAGCTGGCATGCGTGTTCACGTGTCGGCATTGGGAGCCATACGCGGGCGGGGGGAGCAGGTGATCACGTTTCATGTGGGACTGACTCAGCAAGACCAGATCGATCCCGCCAGAGTCGTCGAGAATCTATCCCGGTTGGTCGAATATGGCCGAGGTCTGGGTATCGTCGTTTGCCTGGAGAATCTGCGCACGGGACCTTCCAGCTATCCCCGAAATGTCGTAGATTGGGCGGGGGCATCGGGAGCGATGATCACCTTCGACGTAGGCCATGCGGTTTCGTGCCGGTCTGTCCAGAATGGCGAGTTGACCCCCCTCGATTTCCTGGAGATGGTCGCCGGCCGGTTATGGCAGATCCATATCTACGAACGTGAAATAGACCGGCACTATCCGCCACGAGACATGACGATTCTGGGGCCAATTGTTCAACGCTTACTGGCTACCCAGTGTACCTGGTGGACGATTGAACTGGATGCTGAGACCGAGGCACTGGCTACGAGGACCTTACTCCTCGATTATTTGATTACCCAACAGTGCAGAGTGGAGAGTTAAGGAGTTCGTCAATGGCACGCATCGCAATTATCGGCACGGGACGTATGGCCCGGGGTCTGGGAAGGGGGTGGGCACGAGTTGGGCATACGATCATATTTGGCTCCCGATCTCCGGAGAGGAAGGCGCATATCGCCGCCCAAGTAGAAGGGGCTCAGGTGGCCGACCACCCGGAAGCTCTGGATGAAGCCGATATCGTGGTCATTGCTATCCCCTACGCGGCGGTAGAATCCTTTGCCCACGACTATTCTCTCTGGTTGCAGGATAAACTGGTCATCGATATCTCGAATCCCTTTGATCATTTGCCAGACGACAGGATTTCTGGTGCTGAGATCACAGCCAGGGCTATCGGGCCAGACGCGCGTGTCGTCGCCGCGTTCAAAGCTAACTTTTGGGAGACGCTATCGGAACCGGTCGATATGAGTGGGGTTGTGCGAGATGTCCATTTCGCAGGCGGCGATGCAGCGGACAAGCAAATTGTGTCACAGTTGATCCAGGAACTCGGCTTTCGCCCCGTCGATTGCGGCCTCTTGAGGAACGCCCGGGCGTTGGACGCTATGGTGCCGCTCATTGTCGAGCTCGACGTGCGTTACGCCGGCGGCGCTCGCAAAGCCTCGTGGAAGTTGCTTAATTGAGAAGCGAACTGGCCTTTATGGCGGCGCGATTGGGCTAATTCCCGCTTCAACGTTGGCCGGCGTTCAGAACCACTGCATCGTCGGCCAGGCGCATGCCGTCGGAGGCGAAGGCGGTCAGTCGCTCGCCGGTGGCAGGGTCGTAAAGGCCGACCAGGTAGCGGTCGCCGGTGGGAACTGAGCGGCTATCTTGCACTACCTCGCCCGGACCCCAGGCGCTTGTCGGGTAGTGGTTCGCCACCGGCGGGCCGTCTGCCTGGCCGATCAGCTCTCCATCGGCGTTCAGGCTGTGCACGAAAACCGTATAGCTCGTATCCAGCGGGGTTGACGTTTGCCAGTAGAGCGTCAACCTCGTTTCTGTTGGTAGATTGGTAGGTTGGTAGATTGGTAGGTTGGTAGATTGGTAGATTGGGAGCGGTGCACTCCTCCAGTCTTCCAGACTTCCAGACCTCTGGTCTTCCACCTTCCAATCTCCGGGCTGTACCAGGTAAGCCAGCAGCCGAATCTCGGCGCTGGAGGCCGGCAAAGAGAAACGGACGTGGATTGGGATGGGCGCGTGCGTGGACCAATAAGTGTCGGTAACTACGGAGGGATGGGTGACCAGGTCGTCGCCATAGGGATTAATATAATACAAGTCATCGGGGCCGAAGCGGCCAGCGGGCAGCAAAGTGGTCTGGTGCTCAGCCTGCCAGCGGTCCGTCGTCTCCCAGCGGGCGCGATCTAGCGGTGCCTCACCGGGGTGGACGATAAGGTAGCGTACGCCACTGTCGCCCAGCGCGCGCAAAGCCCCCAGGGCTTCGTCGCCGGGGAAGTCCGCCAACGCCCGGCCTAATGCTATCTGGCGCTCCGGCGTGAAGCCGCTGTAGCCGTTGACCAACCCCCACCAGCCTCGGGTGCTGGCGTATAGCCGCTTTGTCTCGGGGAACTCGGGCGCGGGTGCCACGTGCATCGGCAGTTCAATCACCGCCCACCCAGGCGGCCGTCGCAGCGCCCCCCCTGCCAGGGCATGGTAGACAGGCGGCAGGTCGGCCGTGGCACCTACCGACGCCAGGGGCAGTGGCGCGGAAAAGGATTCAGCGATCATCATTAGACTCGCCCCAACCGTGAAGGCCAGCCGGAGGGTGAGCCCCTGATCCCCTGAGCCCCTGATCCCCTGAGCCCCTGATCCCTTCAGCCAGGCAACGCCATAACCGGCCATGGCAGCCAGGGCAAACGTCGCCGGGATGATCCAGCGCGGGGGCACACGCACCACCGTCAGTGCAGGCAGGAACCGGGTCAGCGTCCGGTACGGTCCGGCAAAGGTCAGGGTCACCGACATGGTCAGGATCGCGGCCAGCGTGACGATCCGCCAGCGTCCTGCCCGCTGCCCAGCGGCCAGTGCCAGCCCGACCAGCGCTAGCAGCGGCGTGACGACGCCGAGGAAAAGAGTGTTTTCTTCAGTGAAGCCCGGGCGGCCCGCCAGCCTTTGGGTCAGCGGGCCAGCAGTGCGCAGGAAGGGAGCTGCGGTCAAAAAATCGGTGGGGTGGGCGGCGAAAGAGGCAGCCAGCGACGCCGGACGTGCCGCCTGCAATTGGGGCAACACACCCAGATAGGGCAGGGCGAAGGGAAGCGTCAACCCGGCGACGATGAGGAGGCTGGTAGCCAGCCCCGCAAAGCCTTGCGGGGCCAGCCCCGCGAGGTCTCGCGGGACAGGCCCCCTGCTTCGCCGCCAGTGTGCTGCCCACCACCCCAGAGTGTACAGTCCCAGAACCAGGACAGTGAAAACCGCCAGGTACCAACTGGTCAGGATCTGCAGGGTGGTGAAAAGGACGAAGGACGAAGGACGAAGGACGAAGGCTGTCGTCTTATTCTCAGCCCCTTGCCTTCCCCTCCCTACTCCATACTCCCTACTCCCTACTCCCTGTTCGAGCAATCGGTCCAGTGCCAGCAGGCTGAAGGGAAGCCATTGGACGGTCATCAGTTGTAAGTGGGCAATTGCCGCCAGCCGGTAGGGGGTGAAGGCGAAAGCCAGACCGGCCAGGAAGGCCGCCTGGCGCCTGCCCGTCCAATGGAGGACAAGCAAATACATCCCCAGCCCGGCCAGCGGGAAGCTGAGCAGCAAGCTCAGATTATAGGCGACGACCGGTTCACCGCTGACGAGTCCCAAGGGCAGGCCCAGCGCAGCCGTCGAAAGCAGGTGTTCCGAATAAGCCAGGGTATGGGGCAGCGGATAGAAGATGTTGGCGTCGAATAGGTGAAGCGGGTCCGTCAGCAGGGCGTGGGTGTCCCACGCCAGGATCCATGTGTTCAGCAGTGGGTCGCCAATGTCGCCGGGCACGGCGTCGGCCAGGTGCAGCCATAGGGGATGGGTAGTGGCGACGGCGAGACAGAGATAGAAGAATAGGGCTAGAGAAGGGAAACGGAGGGTTCTGCGGTAGCTGCCGACCGCCGACTGCCGACCACCGACCGCCGTCTCCTGCCTGTTATCTACCATTGGCTACCTGCAATCGGATCGCGTTGTCGGGAAGCGGCTGGCCCTTCCTGTCGGTTACGGGCAGGCGGGTCAGGCTGGTAGGATCGTACAGGCCGATGGCGAGAGTCTGCGCCGATTCGGGCAGTGTAATCAGATGGTCATCGGCGATGATCTGGCCGGAGAGCCAGTAACCGGAGGGATAGAGGCCGTTGAGCGGCGGCGCGTCGAACTGATCGATGATTTCTCCGTCGGCGCCCATCGCGTGGATGAAGACGGTGTAGTCGTTCTCCACTTGAGCTTCAGCACGCCAATAAAGGGTGAGCGTGGCAGGCTGAGTCGCAGTCAGTTCATAGCCTAGAAGGGTGATCCGATCCCCTAAGCGGTAGTCGAGCCGGTTGGGGATGTCCTCTTCGTCCAGTGGCCTGGCTGGTAATAGCCACACGTAGGCCAGGGGGAGAGCGTCGCCGTTGATCTCGCTCGGCGGGCAGCCATCGCAGCCTGTCACGGGTAGCCGGGCATCGGTTTGGGGGTCGTAAAGGCCTGCCGTCAGCGTGTAGCGGATGGGAGGCAGGTCTGGGGGCAAAGCGATGCTCAGCGGATTGCGCAGGTAGAGAGACGGCGGCCAGTGGGAAGTGGGGATATCCGCCGGGTGACGCTCGTCGGCGCTGGCGTAGGTCTGCCCATCCGGCGCGTCGAGATGGACGAACACGTGGTAGTCGGTGGTCAGCGGGGCCAGCGCCCGCCAGTAGAGCACTACCGGCAGCGAGGCACCGGTTTTGGACTGAATCGTTGGCAGGCTGGCAGGCTGGTAGATTGGGAGATTGGTAGTTTGGGAGATTGGTAGGTGGGTAGATTGGTAGGTGGGTAGGTCATAGGCCAGCAGCCGGACCTGGTCGCCGAAATCGGCCCGCAGCGCGTACTGCGCGCCGTAGACATGATCCGGCGGGGATTGAATCCGGAACCAGCCAGCCAGCGGGCGAGTGATCAGCAGGCCGGCGATGAGGGCAGCGCTGATGACTACTGCCTGGAAAGTTGGTAGATTAGTAGATTGGTGGGTGGGTAGTTTGGTGGGTGGGTAGATTGGTAGTTTGGTAGGTCGCTCTGCTCCCAATCCACCAATCTTCCAGCCTACCAACCTACCAATTTTCCAATCTCCCAATTTCCCAATCTCCCAATTTCCCAACCTACCAGGCCGCCAACCGACCAACCGGCTCAGACCCAGGCCGAGAAATGCCGCCAGCGATAGCACCGAGATGAGAGTCCCCGCCCGGCGAATGGGCGTGGGGAAGAGGCGCAGGCTGACCTCGTATTCTCCGGCCGGGAGATGGGCGCGGATCAAGCCGTCTGGTTGGGTGATTTGTATGTTCTCGACCGGGTACTGGATCATTGCTTGCCCCGCCGCGTCTGATGGCCGCTGAATGATGACGCGCCAGCCGGGCCAGTAGAGGGCACGGAAGGTGGCGGCGAAAGGGACCGGGCTGCTGATAGCGATGCGCGTCTCGCGCGCAGTGTAGCTAAGCGTAGTGGCGGTGGCTTCCTGGGGTAGCGAGGCAGGGTCCAACTTGGTCGGGAGCCGGCCGGCGGCGTAGTCGGGACCAAGGGTATCGGGAGATGGGTACTGGTCGGCCCAGTGCGGCAAAAATTCGCCGGTGCTGGTGGTGCCGATGGCGCCTGATTGGGCTTCGTAGGCCACTGCATCGGCCGGGGTGGGGGTGCCCCACGGGATGAACTGAGCCGGGAAAAGATAAAACAGGTTGGCGGCCAGGGTGAAGGCGAGGCCAATCCCCAGCCCCCCTCGGCCCGCGCGGCGGAGCCGGGACGGGCAGCCCCCAGCCCCCGGCCCTTCGAATAAATACAACACCGCGCCAGCCAGCACCGCCGCACAAAGAATCGCCGGGCCTAACCAGCGCCAGGGAAACTCGGCCAACTCCAGCAGCGGCAGCGCTTCCCAAACCGGCTGTGAATGTGGCAGCGTAAGAAAAGCAGTGACGAAGAGAGCAACGACGAAAAACAGTGCATGGCCAAGGGCATGCGGCTGCGCCCCACGGGGATTGCCCTCTGCTGAACGCCTATTTGCGATGGGAGATACGCAATACGCAATACGAAGTACGAAATAGAGTCCCACCCCCATCACAGCCAACACAGCAAAAGTAATCTGCGCCAGCCCCAGGCTCAACGGATAGTAGGGGTTGATGGCCGAGAGGTCCAGCGGGCGGGGCAGGGCCAGCAGTTCGGCCAGGCTGGTGAAGTTGAGGCGAAAGTCGAAAAAGTCCCGGGTGATGCCCGACAGGCGGATCAAGTCTCGCTCGCCAAAGGCCGGCAGCCAGAAAAAGGCGGATAGTCCCAGCCCCATGGCAATGGCGGCGAGGGTTCTGGGGAGCGGGGAGTCAGGGGATCGGGAAATCGGGGAATCAGGGATCAGGGAATCAGGAGGCGGGGACTCAGGTGGCGAGATTACCTGGTTTCCTGAGTCCTGATTCCCTGATCCCCTGATCCCCTGAGTCCCTGATCCCCTGATCCCCTGAGTCCCGGAGTCCTGACTCCCCGCTCTCCTCAGCCCCAGCAAAAAGACCAGGTACGCCCCCAACAGCGGGGCAAAGAGCATGGCACTGATGTTGTGACTCAGCAACAGCCCGGCCAGGGAGAGGGCTGCCAGGGGCAGATAGCGGCGGCGGTTGGTGGTCACCAGCCCATGAAACGACCATAGGATGAGTGGGTAGAAGGCCAATCCGCAGAACTGGCCGTAATTCCCCTGGATGTACGCTTCACGCAAGCGGTAGGGAGCATAGAGATAAACGGCTGCCGCCAGCAACCCCGGTCGCGGGCCGAACAGATCTCGTGCGAAGAGATACATCCCCAGGCTGTAAAGAACCATCATCAGGATGATGGTGCCCTTCATCGAGGCGTCGAGAGGCAGGCCGGTCAGGTGCAGGATTTGAGTGAGCTGGTACAGCAGCGGTGGAGCATAGTTGAAGAGGGGCATCCCGTAGCCGTAGGCCAGGTCGGGCGCCCAGCGCGGGTAGAGGATGCCGTCTTGCCACGCCTGGTTGAGTTCGGCTTGGCGCATCAGGTGCGCGGGTCCGTCGGCGGTGTTGGGCAGGCCGGGATGGGTCAGTAAGGGCACAATGGCGAAGAGGGCCAGCAGGATTGCCACAAGCAGGCCAGGATCAAAAGAGGTGGAGCGTGGAGCGTGGTGCGTGGAGCGTGGTGCGTGGGGAGTAGAGTGTTTATTTGTCACTTTATTTCTCTCTCCTCGCCTCAAGTGATTGCCAAAAAACGCCTTTGTGACTACAATACCGCTCGGAAAGACTGGGGTCAGTGGATCTATTTCCTGTTTCCTGATTTGCTGATTTGCTGATTTGCTGATTCCCGAATTCCTGCCCATTACGGCCAGCTCAGTCGGGTGAGACGGATGGTGCCATCTGCGACAGGTTGCCCATCTGCATCAACTACCGGCAGGCGGGCCAGCGTATCTGGGGGATACATGCCGATCGCCAGGGTGTAATTACCAGGTGGCAGGTCACCCAGCGCCAATGGATGGGCATCGGAGACGATGACGTCCGGCCGCCAGCCTGTGGTGGGGTACAAGCCACCCAGCGGCGGCGCGTCGGCGCCCCAGGCCAATTGTCCCTGGCCGTCGAGCAGATGGACGAAGACGACGTAATCGGCCGCCAGCGGTTGGTCCGCCTGCCAATAAAGGGTGAGTGTGGCACTCTCGCGCTCCCAATCGTAGCCCAGTAACCGCATGTGGTCGCCCAGGTGATAGTTCACCTGGTTAGCCAGGTCGGCCTGACGCAGTCCCCGTCCGGGAGTCACCTGGACCGGTTGCAGCGTAATGGTGTTGCCCTCGCCACCGGCGAGGGGCAGCCGTTGGCCCGTGCCCGGGTCGTACAGCCCGGCGCGCAGGTCGAAACCAACGGGCGGTACGTCGGGCGGGACACGTATGAAGTGCTCGTCGCGCACGTAATGAGCCGTGTCCCAGGTGGAAGTAGGCATGTCAATCTGCGCCGTGGCGTCGCCAGGGTGGTAGTTGTCGCTGCCAGCCCAGGTACGCTGGTCGGTGGGGGCGTCCAGGTGGACGAAGCTGCGATAGTCGGTGGTCATGGGATGTAGCGCTTGCCAGTATAACACCACCCGCAGTATGTCTCCCTGGGCCACCTTATCCCGGTCCAAATCGTAACCCAGCAGCCAGAAGCGGTCGTCCAGGTTGACGCGCAGAGGATGTTGTACGCCGGACACTTGGTTGGGCGGCGATTCGCGGCGGAACCACCCGGTATGGGGGTCTACCACGAATCCCTTGATCAGCAGTAGCCCGATCAGGCTGCCGGCCACAAGCAGCGCCGGGCGTAAGGGCCATCGGGGGGCTAGGGGCTGCCCGTCCCGGCTCTGCTGTGCGGGCCGGGGGAGGCTGGAGGCGGCCGGCGGCCGGTAGCGTAGTCTGGGAGCGATCCTCCACAGCCCGGCCAGGGCCAGCGCCGCCAGCGTGGACGCGGTGATGGCATTGGCTGCGGTGCGCAGTGGCGTGTCGCCGAAGTGCAGGCGCACTGCGTGGGACCCGGCCGGCACGGGCACAGTGATGAAGCCGCTCTCCGGCTCGACGGCGATCTGGGCCGGTTGGCCGTCGATGCGAGCCGTCCAGCCGGGGAAATAATGGGTCAAAAAGCG
>CAYTNQ010000156.1:0-10670 GCA_964439175.1 uncultured Anaerolineales bacterium
CTACTATGTCCGGGTGGCCGAATACCTGGAAAAGAGTTTTGGCGAAAAAACCCGGGACGACTTTCTTGAACTGCCGCCTACCCCCACCCCAACTGCCGGCTCCGAGTCGACCCCAACTCCGTAGCCAGTCAGTCAGCGTTGGGACCTTCGAAGTCCTTGAGAACTTCGAAGGTCCTTTTTTTGTATCTTCTCGAAAAGTAGGGGCAAACCCTTGCGGTTGCCCGTCTGGGGGCAAACCCTTGCGGTTGCCCGTCTGGGCAGGCGCACCTATGGGTCCCCTCCGGGGAAGACCTGCCCTTACCCCAAGGTATTGAGAAGATACCTTTTTTTGTAATGACCAGATGAGGCCACCCAAGCCAAGTAGTAGAGTGACGGCGCTGATCCAGGCTCCCCAGCGCACCGAAGCCGGGCGATAGCTAAATTCCACGCGATGCGCGCCAGGCTCCAGCCGGACGGCGCGGAACAACACGTCGGCGCGTAGAATCTGCGCTGGCTCTCCGTCTACGGTGGCCTGCCAGCCGGGGTAAAAGGTGTCGGTCAATAGCAGGTAGCCGGGGACATCGGTTGTGACGTTTATGATCACCTCTTCTGGGGCGTAGCGCACGATCTCTGCCGGATCGGGGCGGGCCATTTCCATCTTTCCCTCGCTGACCAGCGGATCTCCGCCGGCCAGGATGGCGGTCTGCGCTGGATCAAAGGCCGGGTCGCGCAAGCGGGCGATTGCCTCGCCGTCATCGGTGATGACTTCCGCCTGGTGCACGACGAAGGCGCGCGGTAGCACATCCAGGTTCTCATAGATTTTTACGTCGCCGGAGTGGACCAGTCGGTAGCGTCCCCCGGTGGACAAAGTCACCTGGCGGCTGGTGGTGGTGCGCGTGTCCAGCAGGCTGAGGCCGCGCAGGACGAATTCCCCGGCTGGGGCAACCCCTGACACCGAAATCGCCGTCAGCCGCCGGGGAGCGTCGAGGGGGATGAGTGTAACGTAGTCACTGCCTGCAGGATCGTCACGCCAGGCATGCCCCACCCGCGCCTGCCGGTGAGCCACGTCGCCGCCGTAGCGTCCCTGGCTGGTGTCCTGCCCGGCCAGCAACTCAAACGTCTCCGACCAGCCACTGCCGTCGGCGACAGTAATGCGGGCTACCGGTGTGCCGTCAGGCAGGTCGCGTGCGCCCTCCAGGTGCGAGATCACCCCCAGGGCGGTGGTTGGAAAATCGGGCAAGTCCGTCGTACCCACGCCAGGCACGCCACCCGGGCTCAACCGGGCCGAGAATTGCAGGTCGTAAAACATGTCGTCGATCCACACGTCGAACACTTTGTCGGTAATGATGTATTTCACCCCCAGCAGCGACAGCAGCCGGCCCGGCGGCACCTCGCGCAGGTTCTCGCGCAACCGTCCGTCTAGCGACAGGTGCTCGTCATCGAGGAACAGGCGCTCCATAGTCACAAAGTCGCGCAGGGGCAGCAATCCGCCGTCGTAGCCGTCCACACTGTAAAGCCCGTAGAGCAGCGGAAGATTATAGAAGAGGACCTCTTTCTCTTTGGCAGCGACAATGTAATCGTAAATCGCCTTCTCGGGGAGTTGACCGGCGAAAATGGCACGTATCTCTGCCAGGTCGCCCGGGTCGTAGAGGATGCCCGACAGGCTGAGGAAACGGCCCAGACCAGGCTCCGTCTTGAGGTGGGCGATAGATGGGCGCAGGAAAGTGAAGGCTTCGGGGGCCGTCGGCTGATTATAGCGCAGTCCCTGGCTGGCCAGGAACAATTCAATGCACACCAGTGCCAGCAAAATTGGGGATTGGAACCCGGAAATTCGCTGACTTGCCAATTTGCTGATTTTGAGATTTGATATTTGCTCCATCCCAACCCCCGCCAGGACGGCAACGCCGAAGGCGTAGAACAGCATCCAGCGGGCAGGGGCGCGAAAGAGATCGAAGCCGGGGATAAGCTTGTAAAGCACAAAATAGGCCGGATTGAAGCCTCCCAGCCCCAGAAAGAGGCCCGCAGCCGCCAGTAGCGCGAAGAAGCGTGTGCCCGGCCGTCGCCGCCATCCGCGCAGCAGCCCGAGGGACGCCAGACCCAATCCTATCACCCCCACATAGGCTACGTATTCGCTGTAAGCTTCACCGAAGACCTGCGACAAATCGACGCCAAAGGGAGGAAGCAGCGTAAAATGTAATAGCCAGGGCCTCAGGCTGAAGGAAACCACCTCTCGATAGGGCAACCCCCCACTTCGTACCGAGAGACGCGACAATTCAAGCGTGGGCAAGATTTGCACCGCGGCCAGCAAGAAAGCAACCGCGACGGCAGAGGCGAAAACGAAGAGATGCGGGAGTCGAGCCTTAAGGCGGCCTGAAATTTGGAGCTTAAGATTTGACACCTGCCTGCCCCGCCCCGCGCCAGGCGCGAGCGGGGTCGAGGGCGAAAGCCAGGACGGGTCCCCCCCAGCCACCGCATAAATTCCTAACCCTATCAGGCAAATATAGGTCGCTTGCGCGTGCCCGGCTAGGACCATCAACGCAACCACCAATCCCAACCCGAGCGTTGGAGCCACACGTCGCCGACTCTCAGTGGATACGTCGAGCAGCAGAAACGTCCATGGCAGCCAGGCGATGACGTTGAGCTGGTTGAGATGCTCCGTCTGCGCGCCGACGAAGCCTCCCAATGCAAAGATAATGGCTGCCGTCAGCGCGCCGGGCCAGCTTAGCTTTAGCGAACGGCGAGTGTAGGCCAACGTCCCCAACCCTGCCAGGATCACGTGTAACACGATGGATACCGCTACCTGCTTGGGCGCTGAGAGCCAGAGAAACAACCAGTGAAGCGGATAGAGAACCGCCGTCTGCATATTGGCCAGGAGAGGCGCGCCCATAAAGAGGTGTGGATTCCACAAAGGGAAGTGTCCGGCACGCAATGCCTGGGCCACGTAGGCCTTGTACGGATAGAAGTACAGAAAAGAGTCCACACCAACCAAAATGAGGTTGGTGAAGATGAGCCTCCAAAAGAAAAGAAGGGACAACGCGACTATAACGAGGGTTGATGTGGCTGCCGGCAGGAGCCTGGTACGTTTCATCGCGTCTCCTCGATGCGGTAAACGATGAATGAGACGCTGCCGTCGTCCCGGAATGCACGATGCACCTCACGCAGGGCCAGGCCAGCCTCGGTCAGTGCTAGTCGCACCTCGGTGGACGAGTGCCAACTGGGGAAAACGACGTATCGCCGGGCGACTGGACGCGCAGCCGCCTGAGCAGCCAGATCACTTGGAGAGGTCCAGGCGCGGAAATCATAAGGACTGCCCCACAGGTAAAAGCGCCAATGCCAGCCCAACCAGCGATGGTAAAGGGTGGTGTCGGCCGGAATGCTCTGGAGATAATCCGCGACCTGTTCGATGCCCTGGTAAGCACCGTGGTCTCCACCAATGGGGAAACGACTGGCCGCCGCGTCACGGATGGGGTGGAGCGTAAATGACAGCATCCAGAGGACGAACAATATAGAGAGAAAATGGGGCAGTGGCCAGTTTTTGAGCAAACGTTGGGGAAGGGTCAATACTCGAGCCAGGAGCAAGGCCAGCAGCGGTACAAGGCCCAACAAGTAACGATCCCATACCTGAAAAGCCACGAGGGAGTGGCCCAGCAGGAAGAGACTGGTGAACGCCAGCAGAGCCAGATCGCCCCACGCCTGCCCCTCTCCCCGGCCCTCTCCCTTAGAGGGAGAGGGGGATTCGGGCTGTTCCCCTCTGCCTGTGAGAGAGAAGGATGAGGTCTGTTCCCCTCTCCCTCTGAGAGGGAGAGGGGTGGCTTGCTCCCCTCTCCCTTTAAGGGAGAGGGGTTGGGGGAGAGGGTCAAGCTTACGCCAGGGTAAGGCGTCTATCAAGTCCAAGATTACCAACAAAGGTACCCCCCCCAGCAAGACCCCGTTCAATACCCGCGAGCCGGTTGCGTAGCGAAGCAGGTCCCAAAAACCGAGCAACCGTTCCCAGATCGTCACTGGCATCAGGGACAGCCCCCCGTAGCTGGCCAGGCTTTGTGCCAGGAAGCCGGGCTGCCGCGCCCGGGCGACGTCCCAACCGATGGCAAGGCTCAGCACAGCCAGAAAGGCCACTACAAACGACACAACTTGAGATTTGCGATCTGCTGAGCTGATATTTGATATGTGTCCCAGTCCCAGCGCTAACGGCACGAAGAAAGCTCCTTGCTGCTTGGTGATGGCTGCCAGGCCCAAGAAGATGCCTGCCCGTCCCCAATGTCCCCGGGCTGTCGCCAGGCAACCAGCCAGCACCCATGCAACCATCATAGGATCAGTGAAGGCAGTAGGGGCGAATAAAATTGCAAAGGGCGAAGCAGCCAGCAAGAAGGCTGCTAGCAAGCCCACGCCGCGGCCATAAAGAGACCGTCCCAATGCGTAAATCAGCCCCACGCTGACCACGCTGGCGACCAGTGATGGCAATCGGGCCGCTACCTCGGTGGGGCCGAAGAGAACGAAGCTGAGGGCCTGGGTGTAGAGAAAGAGAGGTGGTTTATCCACCGGCGAGCCACTGAGCAGCAGATCGCGTCCACTGGCAATGTCCAGGCCCCAACTGCTGTAGATGGCCTCGTCGCGGTGAAAGCGATTAGAGGCCAGCGGGCCGAGAGGCGCTAGCAGAGCGAGGGTGATGGCAGCAGTTAGAGCGACGATGGCTGCTTGTTCAGAAGTGAGCCCTTGCATCACTCGCCTGCACATAGCTTGCGCGCCCCAAAGCGCGCGATAGGCAGTGGGAGGGGACTCAGTAGAGGGAGAAAGTCGCGTCATGTCCTCATTCTACCACGCCTCGTATCTTTGTAGCAAAGATGATGCGTGTTTCACTTCGAGGGCAGACCTAACCCAATAACGTTCAAATAACCCGATCACCCGATTCGTAGGGGCAACCCTCGCGGTTGCCCTGGCAGGACAGGGGCAAGCCCTGTCCCTACGATAGGCCTTATTTGAACCAATCGGTATTGGACCTAACCCCCAACCCGCTTCCCTGGTAGCCTGTCCCTGCAAAGGGGGGAAGGGGGGATCTGTCTGCATTTTGCACTGAAATCTAATTAAACCTGATCTTGTCTGTCAGGCGCGACTGTGATACAATGGGTAAGGTATGGTTGCCGCGCTATCTGTTCCACTTGCAAGTACTCCTTGCGTTTTCCCAAGCCGAAAAAGTGGGGAGGCGTGATACTTGGACGTAAACGGTTATGCTCAACCCTGGCGGGTGATGCAAGAAATTGATACCCTCTTGATGGATACCGTCCCCTGGTCGGAGCGATTGGAACAGATTGGGCATAGTCTGCTGCGTCTGCTTGATGGCGACGCCATCTGGCTCCTGACCGCACCACCGATTAGCGGGGTTGCATGTGGTATCATCAGAGCGCCGTTGTCTCATAAGCGCCACGCCTACGTGGTTCTCACTGACCTGGCCCCGCCATCCATCCTCGCCGATCCTGACAGTTCCCTCACCCAGATTTTGCACGAGGGCATCCCGTGCATGGCTGACGAACTGCCCCTCGTCGACGGCCACCTCGACCATGATCTGGCTGATGCCCTGCTGCAGACGTTGGATGTTCGTCCTTCCCTGATTGTGCCTTTATTGGTTGGCGGTGAGCCTGTCGGGGCAATGGTCATCGCTAACCGGGACCGCCCATCTCCCAAATTACCCACCGAAATTCTGCAAGCCATCGGTGAGCACCTGGGCGTGACACTCCAGAGTGCCTATCTGCGTGATGCTTCTCGCCGCCAAGCTGAGGCGCTGGCTGCTCTTAACGGCATCGCGCGTACCATTACCTCCAGCTTGAACATCGAGGAAGTCATCCAGCGCACGATGGCAGGCATCAACGAGATCCTCGATGTAGAGGCTGGTTCCTTACTCCTGGTAGACGAACAAACGCAAGAGCTGTATTTTAAGATCACCCTGCGGGGCGAGAACAAAAGCGTCACTGCGTTTCGACTCCAACCGGGCCAGGGCATCGCTGGTTGGGTGGTCGCACATCGCCTGACAGCCCTTGTCAATGATGTAAGCACCGATCCCCGCTTCTACGGCAAAATCGACGAAGCCATTGGATTCAAAACCAAATCAGTGTTATGCGCTCCGCTGATTGTTCAGGGAAGGCCAATTGGCGCCCTGGAGGTCATTAACAAACGACAAGGCTACTTCACGCTAGGTGACCAGGAATTGTTGACCTCAATGTGTGCTTCATTGGCTATCGCGCTACAAAATGCCAGTCTTTACCAAGAGGCGCAAGAGCGAGCTCAGCGCACTGCCATTATCAGCGACATCACCACGGCTATTAACGCTAGCATGAGTCTGCCCGAGGCTGGCCAGGCTATTGCCGCCCACTTGCACAAGCTCGTTCCTTTTGATTACGCCAACGTGTGCCTCCTCGACGATAACAGCCGCCAATTGCAGGTTTACGACCTTACCGGGCAAACCGGGCGCGGCGCCCGGAATTCTAAGCGCATCCCCTTCGAAGGCTCTGGGTTGGAATGGATCGTTCAGCACAACGAGGCCCGGCTGTTAGACCTGAAGAGCAAAGAGACCCAAAGACTTGGCGTATGCTTTGACCCTGACGCAGCTATGCGCCAGATCGTCAGCGTGCCCCTGGTGGCTCAACAAAAGGTGCGCGGGGCCATCAACCTGTCCAGCGCCCAACCTCATACGTATACGTCGGCTGATCTGGAG
Organism: uncultured Anaerolineales bacterium; assembly: GCA_964439175.1. Classification (GTDB taxonomy): domain Bacteria; phylum Chloroflexota; class Anaerolineae; order 4572-78; family NAK82; genus CAYTNQ01. The sequence goes on from CAYTNQ010000156.1 coordinate 6,686, forward strand.
ACTCTAGAGCAAATTGCGCCTCAACTGGCTGTGGCCATTGAGAAAGCGCGTCTCTTTGATCTGATGGAACGACGCACAGCAGAGTTGCAGACGCTGAATCGGATGGGAGAGCGCCTGGTCGCGACCACTGACACTGATCGTATCCTGAGTGTGGCCCTGGCCTTTGTCCCGCACCTGGTTCCCGGCGATGTTCATGCTTTGCTCATGCTGGACGAAGATGGCGGACACTGGGGCATTAACCTTCCCTTCACCGCCGAAGATCCGTTCCTCGACGAGATCGTTGAAGAGATGTGCAGTACTCTGGCCCCTTTAGTCGAAGGCACCAGGCTGACCCTTGTGCGCCGCAATGTGATCGCCGGGCAAAAACCAATGCCCGAAGACTGGGCACCGGTCGCCACACTGACACTGCCCATCCTCACTCGCCTGGGGCCGGTAGGTGTTGCTTACCTGGCCTCGAGTAAAACAGATGATTTCGCCGGCGATGCCTTACGCGTCTTCTCGCTGGTGGTTTCCCAAATAGCGGCTGCCATTGAAAATGCGCGGCTCTTCCGCGAAATAGAGAGAGAGCGTGCTCGCTTATCGGCCTTTCTGTCGAGTACCACCGACATGATCATCGTCGTAGATCGTGCTGGTCGTATTGTCCTGGCCAACCCGGCTGCCCGTGAAGTCTTTGAGCAGGGCAAAAAGTGGGAGAATCACCAGTTGTCAGAGGTTGTTCACAATGAGGCGCTGCTCGATCTGTTCAGCAAGGCTCGGCGACATCAAGCCACTTTTGGCGAAGTGCCGTTGCCAGATGGACGCACCCTCTATGCCAGCTTATCCCCTATCACCGGCGGTGACGAGCAGATCGCGGGCTGGGTGGCAGCTATGCAAGACGTTACATATCTAAAAGAATTGGATCAGATGAAGACAGATTTCATCAATGCCGTCTCTCACGATCTTCGCTCTCCGCTGTCGGGCATTCTCATCGCCACCCACCTGGTCTCTCAAGCAGGTGAGGTGAACAAAGATCAACGGGAATTTCTGCAGACTATCGAACAGCGGGTAAGTGCGATGACCGAGTTGATAGACGATTTGCTGGATGTGGCTCGCATTGAAGCGGGTATCGATATGGAGGCAGAACCCTGTACCATTGTCCCGCTTATAACCCAGATTGTGAACCAGCTTGAGGAGCAAATCCAGGACAAAAAACTCCGGATTGATGTCAAGGCCGGCGTGAACCTGCCGCCCGTGTTAGGTAATGCCCGGCGCCTGCGCCAGGTGTTATCGAACCTGATTGGCAACGCCATTAAATACACGCCCGAAGGCGGACGGATAACCGTCACCGCCAGTTGTAATCACGACGAGCTATTGGTCTCCATTCAAGATACGGGGATAGGCATCCCTATGGCTGACCAACCGCACATCTTTGATAAGTTCTACCGGGTACAGCGACCTGAGATGGCCGGCATTAAGGGGACGGGTCTGGGGTTAGCCATCACCCGCTCAATTGTGGAAAAACTCGGCGGGCGCATCTGGGTTCAGAGTGAACTAAATGTGGGCAGTACCTTTTCATTTGCACTGCCCACTTTCAAAGAAGATATGAAGACTGAGGGGATATAATCGATTCAATTATCTCCCACTTCCTATCTCTTTCTGCCCCACCGTTTGGCTCAGGTAGGCCTCGATAAAATCATCCAGTCGCCCGTCGAGCACTGCCTCAGCATTGCCAACCTCATAGCCGGTTCGATGGTCTTTTACCATCTTGTAGGGGTGCAACACGTAAGACCGTATTTGGTTGCCCCAGCCTGCATCAACATGCTCTCCCTTCAGGCGGGCCTGCTCCGCTTCTCGCTTTTGCCGCTCCAATTCATAGAGACGGCCTCTCAGGATACGCATTGCCATTTCACGATTTTGTGTTTGCGAGCGTTCATTCTGACAAGTAACAACAACACCCGTCGGCTCATGAATGATGCGGATGGCGGTAGCGTTCTTTTGAACGTGCTGCCCCCCCGCTCCCGATGATTTGTAGACGTCTATCCTGAGATCGTCGGGGTTGATGTTGACCTCAATGTCATCCCCGATGTCGGGCATCACCTCCACCAGGGCAAAAGAGGTATGACGCCGATGTGCTGCGTCGAAGGGGGACAGGCGCACCAGCCGGTGAACACCTCGTTCCGTCTTGAGGTAACCATAGGCCCATGCGCCTTGGACCAATGCCGTCACACTCTTCAATCCGGCTTCTTCGCCTGCTGTCGAGTCCAGGATTTCAGTTTGATAGCCATTGGCTTCCGCCCAGCGCAGGTACATCCGGAGCATCATTTGCGCCCAGTCCTGGCTTTCTGTGCCGCCAGCTCCTGCATGGATGGATAGAAGCGCGTCGTCGCGGTCGTGTTTGCCTGATAGGCGAAGCTGGAATTCCAGCTTTTCTAACCTGGCTTCAATTGTCTCTACCTCGGCCTCCAACTCGCTGGTTATGGACTCATCCTCTTCTGATTCCGCCAGGGTGACCAGGTCGAGGGCATCGGCCACCTGGCGACCCAGGCCACGCCAGATCGTTACTTCGTCCCGTAGCTTCGATAGCCGCCGCATCTCTGCCTGTGCCTTGATCTGATCATCCCAAAAGTCAGGGGCAGCGGATTCTTTTTCAAGTTTTTCAATCTCTTTCTCTGCCCCGGCTACGTCAAAGACGCACCAGGATTTCACCGATCCGCTGGTTCAGATCAGTCAGTCGATTATGTAGTTCTTCCATTTCAATTAACCTCCTTATGGCGACGAAGGACAGAGGGCGAACGGCGACTGGCACCTCCTTCCTCTTCCGTCCTTAAGCCTTACGTCAATAGCTACGACTCAAACAGGCCATCCACAAACGCCTGGGGATCGAATTCTGTCAGGTCGTCTATCTTTTCGCCAGTGCCCACGAAGCGGACGGGCACGTCCAATTCTTTGGCAATGGCAAAGACAACCCCCCCCTTGGCTGTGCCGTCTAACTTGGCCAGCACCACACCGGTTACATCAACACTTTCTTTAAAATGTCGGGCTTGATTCAAAGCATTTTGGCCAGTGGTAGCGTCCAGCACCAGCAACGTCTCGTGCGGTGCTTGATGGACCTGCTTGGCTGCAATACTTCGTATCTTTTCCAATTCTTTCATCAAGTTGTATTTGGTGTGCAAACGGCCGGCGGTATCGATGATAACCATCGTCGCGCTTCGCGCCTGGCTGCTCTTGATGGCATCGAAGACAACAGCACCTGGGTCCGCGCCGGGCTGGTGGGCGATGACCGTCGCACCCGCTCGCTCACCCCATACCTTGAGCTGATCAATGGCCGCCGCGCGAAATGTGTCGGCGGCGGCCAGCACTACGCGCTGACCTCGCTTCTGATAATAATGAGCCAGCTTGGCGATAGTGGTCGTTTTGCCCGATCCATTGACGCCGACCACGAGCACCACGGTCAATAGTCGCCTTCGGTCGAGAGCTGCAGACGCGCCGCTATGGTGATCTCCGTTGGCGTTCAGCAACGCCAACATCTCTTCCTTGATGATGCGCTGGGCATCATACGCCTTTATGATCCTTTCACGGGCGACCCGATCTTTCACCGTCTCCACCAGCGACAGCGTGGTATCCACCCCCACATCGGCCTGGATAAGCAAAGCCTCCAAGTCATCCCATAGCTCGTCGCTAATGTCGTTGGCTCCAAAGAGTCCTGCGATTTGTCCGAAAAAAGAGCCTCGCGTTCGCGCCAGGCTTTCCCTCAGCTTTCCACCTTTTAACACGGCCATGTCTCCCCGATTCAGTATCCAACCATAAATTATACTTGAAGGTCTATCACTTGACAAAAGAGGGGTGCGTTCGGATTTGGGGGCGAACTGTCCTGATGACCTAACCCCCCGGCCCCCTTCCTCCCTTGGCAGGGACAGGCTGCGCAGGGAAGGGGGAGAACTGCCCCCCTCTCCGCGTCGGGGAGGGGCTGGGGGCATATGCGCTAACTTAAGCGTGTAAAGGGGAC
>CAYTNQ010000157.1:0-10585 GCA_964439175.1 uncultured Anaerolineales bacterium
TTGTACAGGAGGATACCTCAATCTTATTCTTTATACTAGGTTTGGTGAGAGTTTTTAGAGCGAAAATACCTTGGCCTACCGAAAATTGCCCTGTTCGCCAGGTGATTCGCAGCCCTTGACTTATTCTCTATAGTATGTTTCGCAAGGGTATGAGAACAAACAACCGACTCTCAAGAAGAGTCGGTTGTGTTTTTGCATAGTGCAAGGTATAAGCGAGCTATTCTTATTATTTGTTGATGCACAAAAGATCGCCAGCTATGTGGTCTTGCCCCAGGAATATACTCACTTTCGGCGGCGGGTCCGCATAGGTACAGGGACCATCGCTTGTCGGCGGGTTGCTTGCAAGATAACGCCACTTACTATCATCACCAATCCTGCTGCTATCAAAGCTACCATATATGCCTCCTTCATCTAACATTCACCCAAGTGGAAACTTCCCCTAGCCTTTGTTCATACTCAGTCTACCATCTGCCTTTGCGGGTGTAAATAGCCTTTTTCTCCCACACCCGGCTCCCTCTTTCCGCCCTCTCAACCTGGTCAGTCGTATTCGCGGATGAGCGCCTCTGCCTTTTCTACCAGGTCACGATTGCCAATGAAGAGCGGGGTTCGCTGATGCAGGTCCGTCGGTTGGATATCGAGTATAGGTTGATGTCCATCGGAGGCGTAGCCGCCGGCCTGCTCGGCCAGAAAGGCCAGGGGGGTGGCTTCGTAGAGCAGACGTAACTTGCCGTGGGGCTTGCTGGGATCCCTGGTATCGGCAGGGTAATAGAACACACCGCCCGCCAGCAGGTTGCGGTGAAAATCGGCCACCAGCGAACCGATATAGCGCAATGATAACGACTCTTGCGAACTCTCGTGGCCCTGGAGCCATTCAGTATAGCGCCGGATGCTCTCTGGCCAATACCTCTGATAGCCTTGGTTCACACTGTAGTACTTAGGCTTCTCTGGGATACAGATGTTGGGATGGGACAGGAGAAACTCGCCCACGCTGGGATCAAGGGTAAAGCCATGTACCCCTTGGCCGGTAGAATAGACCAACATTGTGCTTGAACCATAGACGATATAACCAGCAGCGACCAAATCCCGTCCTGTTTGCAGACAATCCTCAAGGGCGCCCGGACCATCCTGTGTTTTGCGATGGAAGATGGCGAAAATAGTCCCAATGCTGACGTTGTAATTTATGTTGGAGGAGCCGTCAAGAGGATCGAAAACGAGTGCGTATTTGCCTGTAGGAAAGCGGTTGGAGATAGGGATGATGTCAGGATTTTCTTCGGAGGCCATAACCGCCAGCCGTCCGGTATGATCGTTGAGGCGACAGATGGTGCGATTGGCGAATTTGTCCAGTTTTTGCACCTCCTCGCCCTGTACGTTCTCTTCTCCGGTGCTGCCCAAAATCTCGGCCAGTCCCGCCCGCGTGGTCCGGCTGGCGATGATTTTACCGGATAGGGCCAAATCGTACAAGAGGTTGGTCAATACCCCTGTGGCTTCCGGATGGATTAATTGCTGCTCCAGAATGTAGCGCTCGATGGTTACGATCTGACCGGGAACAACGCTGTTCGTGGTCATCTTTGCTTCCTCCTCCATTGGTTGATTTTTAGAAAAGTGTTGTGATCTGGACCATGGGGCCACTATTCATTGGCGATAGTATAGCCATGGCGCGAGATGGTGAGGATAAATTTGGGGTTGCGACTGTCGATTTCGATCTTGTGGCGCAGGTTCCTGATGTGCATACGCACCAGGTCGGGACTGCCGGTGTCACTCGGATAATTCCACACCTCACGCAACAGACGCTCACTGCTGAAGATGTCGTCAGGATGAGTCATTAGGTGATAAAGCAGGCCAAATTCAATTGGGGTCAACAATACTCTTTTGTCGCCGGTGTTTACCTCGTAGGCTTGACAGTCGAGGGTTAGCGTCCCAATCTTGATTTGCGATGGCTTTACTGCCGGTAGCTCAACCTTCGCCCGGCGCAATATGGCTTGGACCCGCAGCGTCAGTTCGCGGATGTCGAAAGGCTTGGTAAGATAATCATCGGCGCCTGCCTCGAAGCCTTCGATCTTATCCTCTACCCGCCCCAGGCCAGTCAGGAACAGAATGGGGATCGACTTGAGCAGTGGATCATGCCGTAATTCCCGACACACTTCGAGGCCATTCATGCCAGGCATCACGATATCGAGGACGATCAAGTCGGGAGTGACCTGCTTGGCTATTTTGAGGGCGTCGACGCCATTGTGGGTAACCCATACCTGATACTCACGACGTAAAGCGTGCTCAATCGCTTGAGCGACCGCTTCTTCGTCGTCGGCCACTAAAACTTTGGCCATAAACCAAATTCCTTGATGAAAACCGTGTTGATGAAAACCGTGTTAAAGAAAGAAATGAGTTCTGATCCTCTTGTAGAGGCAACATCGACAAAATTTTGTCGATGTTGCCTCTACAAGAGGACTAATCCGGGTGAATGTAAGCCCAACCGGGGAAGGGAATTGTCTTGAGCTAAGAAGGCCGGTTACCGTCTAATTGTAGCATACCCATGAACGACTGACAAGTGAAGCTTTGGTCCTATTGAAGATGGTTGACATTCTGAATATTTTAGGATAATATTAGAACAAATTTGCGATTGGGGCTCATCATTGCGAAAGGAGACATCCTATGTATCATAAGATCATCATCGTCGGCAATCTGGGAAACGATCCCGAGATGCGCTACACCCCGGATGGCACACCGGTCACTAACTTCTCGGTGGCAACCAACCGCCGCTGGAACAACCCCGATGGTAGCCAGGGCGAAGAAACCGTTTGGTTCCGCGTCACCGCCTGGCGCAAATTGGCCGAAACCTGCAATCAATATCTGTCAAAAGGGCGGCAAGTGTTCGTCGAGGGTCGGTTGACCCCTGATCGGGATACCGGCGCACCTCGGGTCTGGACGCGCAGCGATGGGACGCCAGGCTCGTCATACGAGGTAACCGCCAGTACCGTGAGGTTCCTCGGCGGACGCGGCGAAGGGGTCGATACATCTGTTTCCTATCAGGAGCCGCCACCCCCAGACATGGGCGAGGACGAGATTCCTTTCTAAGAGCGTATCTGAAAAGTAAGGTGGGGAAAAGTCTGCCCAGCCTAGACTTGATTTTGGCTGGAAATTCGAGACGGTTCATCTTTGCCTACCCGGCAGGGCGAACCGCCTTTTCTTATACCCAATGCACGCGGGTGTACCTCCCCTCCGGGGAAAGTTCCCAAGCCGTGAGAGCCACATGTCACCTCTCCGTGCTTTGCTCTGCCCAGGACAATAGTCCCAATTGGTCCCTACCGGGAAGGGATACCATTGAATTCTCTTGCCGGTTGTGCTACAATCAGAACATGGGTACATTAAAAACTGAGTTTGGCCAGGAGGCCCCTGTGGTTGGCGTGCGGAATCCCAGAACCTTACGTGATAAATTCGAGCTGAAACAGAAAGAGCTAAACCTGGTTTTGGCCATTGACCGCATCCGCGATACGGCACCAGAGCCGTCGGCTATGCTGACGGCTATTACTGATGTGCTGGCCGACCAGTTGCAGGCCAACCTTTGTCTCCTATATTTGGTGGATCGGGAGACAGGGGAACTGGAGCTGAAAGCAGCCAGCGATGGGAGTGAGCACTTTGACTGCCTGGACCCTGCGACTGCCCGAGACCTGGCCCGGCGGGCCATCGAGACCCAAGGCGTTGTTATTGGGCAGGAAGATGAGCTCCGGTCCGCATTGGACCTGTCACTCCCTTCGGGTACTTCGCACCCTTCGAGCCCTTCGCACCCTTCGGGTACTTCGCAATTAGTGGGGATCTCCATTGCACTGACCGGGCTTCCATTACCGGGAAGGGACTTGGCGGTGGGGGCGCTGTTACTCGCCCGCTCTCGGCCACCCTTTGATCAAGATGACGTGGCATTACTCAAGATCGCGGAGAGCCAAATCGATTCAGCGGTGATGCAGGCCTATGCCTATTATGAGCTCCAGCAACGAAACCGGGAACTGGAGACTGTCTATCGGGTAGACCGCATCCGTGACCAAAATCTGCCTTTCGACGAGATGCTCAACACCGTTCTCCACGAACTGCATGCCGCCATCCAGGCTGAGGCGGGCTTCATTATGCTCTATGATCGGGTCAAGGGCCAGTTGCGACTGCGAACTTCCACCCACGACGACCTCTTTTGGGTGTTGCCTTATTATGACATCATAAACCAGATAGCCAACGAGGCGTTGCACCAGGCACAATTAGTTTGCCATAATGACCTGGGCTATGTGCTGCGCTCGGTGATGTGTATTCCCCTCATCTTGCACAATGAAATCATCGGCGTCCTGGGCGTGGTCAACTGCTACGGGCCGCATGGTTTCGATGTCGAGGATCGTCGCCTCTTGGGTGCCATCGCCAGCCAGATGGATACCGCCATTTTCGAGAGCCTGGAGCGACGGCGGCTACGGCAGGTGCTAGGCCGGTCTGTAGACCCACACGTGATGCAGCGGCTGCTGGCCACCCCTGAGGTGGACTTCCTCAAAGGTGAGCGGTCGGTGCTCAGCGTGCTCTATGCCGACATCCGGGGCTCTACCCGCCTGGCAGAGCGTACCGATCCCGAATTGTTGGTTGGCTTCATCAATGATTATTTGAGCCGGATGACAGAAGTCATCCTGTCGCATGAGGGTACCCTCGACAAGTTTGTGGGCGACGAAGTGATGGCCCTGTTTGGCGCGCCCTTCCCTCAGCCCGATCATGCGTTGCGGGCGGTGCGCGTTGGCCTGGCGATGCAAGAGGCGCACCTGGCGGTGATAAAAGCTTGGCAGGTCCAGGGGGTCGAAGCGGCTCCTATCGGCGTCGGCATTGCCACTGGCGAACTGATTGTGGGTGAGATGGGCAGCGCACAGCGTACTGACTATACCGTTATTGGGCGGGCGGCTAACCTGGGGGCACGCATTTGCTCTGTGGCCAAGGCGGGACAGGTACTCGTCAGCCAGGCGACGTATGATCTGGTGAAGGAGCAGGTAGAAGCTACTCCCATCACCGGCCTGTCTCTGAAGGGCGTAGATCATGACGTCGTTGTGTACCACGTCACCCACGTTCGCGACTGACCCCCTCCATAAACTGTTGCTCGGGGATTACTGCTCAGCCTATGTCATTCTGAGCGACCGAAGGGAGCGAAGAATCTCGATTGAGGCACTGCCTAGCAGTTCAGAGCGAGATTCCTCGTCGCTTCGCTCCTCGGAATGACATGTTCGCAGGAAGGCTGAGCAGTTACGCTCGGGGTACGTTTGCCCTAGAGGATAGACAGAATGACTGAAATCATCGAATCGAAGGTGATCCGCGGTGTTAAGCTTGCCAGGCTTCAGACTTGGGCCGATGAACGAGGGCGCTTTCTGGAGACATTCCGCAAGGAGTGGTTCCCTGAGCGGAGTTGGGATATCGTCCAAACCAACTGTAGTTATAGCCAGGCCCATGTATTGCGAGGATTGCACTATCACCAGCGACAGGTGGACTACTGGTTCGTGCCTCAGGGGACGATCCGGATGGCGCTGGTAGACCTGCGGCGCTCGTCGCCTACCCGGGGAGCCAGCCAAACCCTGGAGATTGGTGACCAAAACTTCACGGGGGTTTTCATTCCAGTGGGCGTCGCTCACGGCTTTGTCGCCCTAACCGACACCACTCTGACCTATCTGGTCGACAATTATTACGACGGCGACGACGAGTACGGCGTGGCCTGGAACGACCCGGCCTTGGGCGTTGATTGGGGCGTGAGCGAGCCGCTCCTATCCGTCCGGGATCGCCAGAATCCGCTATTGAGGGACATTCCCTCTCACCACTTACCCGACTAATAAGAAGATCTCTGTGGATGAAGATTCCATTCCACGCCTCACACCGATGCCCTGATTTTTTACAGTACCCTGCGCTACTTTTCAAACACGCTCTTGGAATGCAGAACCCCTGGTATCTCTAAGGGCCTGTAAAAGAACAACTTCCGAGTTTTGGTCGGACTCCAAGCGTGGAAAATCGGAACTTATTCCTTTACAAGGCCTAATCCTTTTGTAGAGGCAACGTCGACAAAATTTTGTCGATGTTGCCTCTACAAGAGGACTAAGATACCGAGGTTCTTGCATGGCGAGAAGCGGTCGGACGTGTTATAATGGCCCACACGCTCGACCAGGAGCGCAAGATCCGGAGGGCAAGGAGCTACGATGCGATTTCTTATCACGGGCGGGGCTGGCTTTATTGGCTCGGCCCTGGCTAACCGTCTCGCGCGAGATGGGCACCACGTGCGGATAATAGACGACTTGAGCGCCGGCGACCCGGCTCGTCTTTCGGCAGGAGTTCATTTCACCCGAGGCAACGTGACTGACAAACCGAAGTTGTGGCGGTTGCTCAACAAAGTGGACTGTGTGTATCATCTGGCGGCACGGGTATCGGTACCTGAATCGATTTTATATCCCAGGGAATACGAGACGACCAACGTGGGAGGCACTGTCGCGCTGATGGAAGCGATACGCGACGCCGGAGTACAGCGGGTGGTACTGGCCTCGTCGGGGGCCATCTATGGCGAGCAGCCTTGTCAGCCGGTAACGGAGGACATGGCTCCCCGCCCTACTTCCCCTTATGCCGTCAGCAAGCTGGCCGCCGAATACTACGTTAGCACGATCGGCAGCCTATGGGGCATCGAGACGGTGGCTCTGCGCATCTTCAATGCCTATGGCCCGGGCCAAGCGATCCCACCGGCCCACGCGCCGGTCATTCCCCAATTTATGAAGCAGGCGCTGGGCGGAGGATCACTGGTTGTCTTTGGCGATGGCGAACAAACTCGTGATTTTGTCTACATTGATGACGTGGTCGAGGCGCTGGCGACGGCAGCCGTGGCTGATGGAATCGATCGGCAAATCATCAACGTGGGCTCAGGCCAGGAGACGAGCGTGAACGCACTGGTGCAGTCCATGGAGCGGGTGACGTACCGCGAGGCACATGCCCTGCACGTCCGGGCCGAGAGCGGCGGCGTTAGCCGCCTGGTCGCAGACCTGACGCTGGCCCACCGCTGGCTGAAGTACGAGCCTCAAATAAACCTAGATATGGGCCTGAGATTCCTTCTGGAGCGCGACCCACAGTTCCAGGTAGCAGCAACAAGTAGCAAGTAGCAGCCAGTGTCCCCAGCCCCTAGTACAGCCGGGCCGAAGTAAGCCAACAGTTTGTAGTAGCGACTTCAGTCGCTTTACCAGCCAAAAACGACTAAAGTCGTTACTACGAACTATAGGTCCATTTACGCCGCGATGTACTAGCCCCTCCCGGCCCGCGCGGCGAAGCCGGGACGGGCAGCCCCCAGCCTGAATTCCTCGTGAATATGACGCACTGCGTCGTCGGCATCACCCCGAGCGATTACCAGCGAGATGTTATATTCGCTAGAGCCCTGGGCAATGGCAATAACATTGATGCGGTGCGTCCCTAGCGCACCGAAGACGCGTGATGCGATGCCGGGCGTTCCTTTCATTCCCGCGCCGACGACGGCGAGGATGACGATATCGTCTTGGGGCCAGATACGCTCAATATCCCGCCGTTCGAGTTCGTGAGCCATTTCCTCTTGCAGCGCGGTCAACACCTGCGCCACCTCACTCGTAGGCACCACAAAACAGATACTCTGCTCCGACGACGATTGGCTGATCATCAACACACTGGTCCCGGAGCGCGCCACTGCACCAAACGTGCGGGCTGCCACACCCGGTACGCCAATCATCCCCGCCCCCTCGACCGTAATCAGGCTCAGGCCCTTGATGGAAGTGATGGCCTTCACCGTCTGGTTAGAGTTGTCAGAGTCTTTGGTGATGAGCGTACCTGGATGGTCAGGCTGGAAGGTGTTGAGGATGCGAACAGGAATCGCTGAGCGTTTGGACGGACGAATAGCCTGAGGGTGCAATACTTTGGCCCCAAAATAAGCCATTTCGCCCACTTCAGCGTAAGACAGGTAGGGCACGGTGCAGGCGTCGGGCACCACGCGCGGGTCGGCGGTCATCACACCGTTGACGTCGGTCCAGATCCACACCTCGTCGGCGCCCAGGGCGCGCCCTAAGATGGTAGCTGAATAATCACTGCCGCCGCGCCCCAGGGTGGTGGGGATGCCCGCTTCGGTCGCACCGATGAATCCCGTTACTACTGGAATGATGCCGTCTCTAATCAAGGGGCAGAGCAGGGCCTGGCTGCGCTCAGCCGTGGGAGGCATCAGCGGGCTGGCTGCCCCATACCGGTTGTCGGTGACGATGAGTCGGGTGGCATCTATGGCTTGGGCCGGGACGCCGTGACGCTCCAGCACCGCTACTACCTGCCGCACGCTCATACGTTCCCCTATGCCAGCGATGACGTCTAGGGCGCGGGGCGTGAGCTCCCCCAATACGCCAATGCTGTAACACAGAGAATCGAATTCGTCGAGCAGGGCGCTGATTTCGACCAGCACCGGGTCATGCCACTGGCTATCAGCCAGCAGGGCGTCGATAACCTGTGTATGCTTGGTCCAAATCTCTTGGTGTGCCTGGTGAGTTGTCGTTACGTTGCCCGTCTCGGACTGCCGTGCACCATTCAGCAGCAGGTCGGTGACGCCGCTCATGGCGGAGACAACGATCACTACCTCGTCTCCCTGATCTCGCGCCTTCTTGCTGATGCTAATTATCTGTTGCAGGGCGGCTACACTCCCTACTGACGTGCCTCCGAATTTCATCACGACGAGCATGGCCCAATCACTCCTTCTATCCTTAAGCGTACTTGTTCGATATCGATGGGGCGTACCATCACGTCGTCCGCTCCGGCCTCGAGTGCAGCCAGCTTGATGTCCCGGGTGTTGGCGGGTAACAGCGTCAGTATGAAAATGTGTCTGGTTTGTTTGTCCGCGCGAATCTGCCGGCAGAACTCGTAGCAACCGGCGTCGAGTACCTCTGGATAAAGGATTACGGCATCGGGCGGTGATTGGTGACAGGTCACTAACGCTTCGTCGTTCTGGAAAACGGCCGTCGCATCAAAACCGTGGGCCCCCAGGTAGAGTTGCAGCACACGGGTCACATCGTGGTCACCGCTGCCGATCAGCAAAATCTGTCCCTTGCTCATCCTGTCTCACCCTGCTCCCTTCGAGGATAAACTCCTTCACGTGTACCAGGCATAAATCGGTAGGGCGCGTTCAAAATGGGTTGTAGGGACATCCCTTGCGGGTGTCCAGGGCAGGTGCACCCGCAGGTCCCCTCTGGGGAAGACCTGCCCCTACCAACCCATTTTGAATACACCCAAATCGGTATTATAGGTATACCTGGCCTGATAAAACGGCTCATTAGATTCGATCCATTCACCATCTATCCTAATAAGAACTTGGTCCGCCCTCCGTCCAAGGCGATGGACTGGCCGGTGATGTAGCTGGCCCGCTCAGAGGCCAGAAAGGCTACCAGATCCGCCACTTCCTCCGGGGTGCCAAGGCGACCCAGCGGGACGGGGCTGGCGTAACCCTTCACAATCTCGTCCACCGACTTGTCGCTGCGGCGAGCTGTGTCCTCAGCTAACTCGTGCACCCGTTCGGTAAGGATGTAAGCTGGGCACACGTTGTTGACTATGACATTGTCGACAGCCAATTGGTTGGCTAGGGTCTTGGCCAACCCGATCACGCCGGCTCGAATGGAATTAGACAGGATGAGATTGTCGATGGGTTCTTTGACTGAATAAGATACCAGGTTGACAACACGTCCCCACTTCTGCGCTTGCATATAGGGTACTGCCGCGCGTATGAGACGGACCGCACTCATCAAGGTGAGATCTACAGTGCGATACCAATCGTTGTCATCGAACTCGAAGAAGTAGCCGGCTGGGGGGCCGCCATTGTTGGTCACCAATACCTGCAACCCGCCGAAAAAATCAACCGTCTCCTTTACCACTCGCTTACAATCGCGAGCAGATGTCAGGTCGGCAACGATGGCCAACACCTCATTGCCTGTATTGCGGGCAATCTCGTCGGCAGTAAGGCGCAACCTCTTCTCGTTGCGGGCGCAGATGGCAACTTTGGCCCCTTCGGCACTGAGTGCGTGGGCGCAGGCCCGACCCAATCCCTGGCTTGAACCGGTCACCAGTGCAACTTTGTTTTGCAGACCCAGATCCATAGGCTTGTCCCTTCCTTTTCAATCTGATCGCGTTAAGTGGGATTGATGTGTTGCGCCAGATTATAGCGCGGAGACAGGCATGTCGCAAGTGAATGTAAAATGGGCCTGCGAAGCCGCCTATGCCTGGGCTGTCAGACATCTTTCAGCAATCGAATCTGATAAAAAAGGTGTTGACAAGCATCCCAAACCATGATATAGTAATTTTGCTGAGTAAAACTATTTTTTACTGTATGAAAACTCCATTCGTCTCCTTAAATTGGGTAAGGTAGGATTGAGGTCAAGCGTTCCGTTTTTGGCCAGATTTCGACGATGAATATCTGACATTAAGCGTTGCTTGATCTTTTTTCTTGGTTCTTGGAGGGAGGCAATGCGCAAAGAAGATCGACTAGAACGCATCTGTCAGACAGGTGTGGTGGCCATCATGCGAGCCAAGAGCTCTGATCAATTGCTGGCTGCTGCCGACG
>CAYTNQ010000158.1:0-10580 GCA_964439175.1 uncultured Anaerolineales bacterium
GTGCCCCACGGGAGGTAAAACCATCCACAGAGGGCGCAGTCGGCACTGAAAGAAAGGAGGTTCTGGTTCTATGGCTGGCAAAGCGCACGATGTCGGTGATAGTACCCGACCCGACAGCCAGATACACGCGATCTTCCTGGTCGGCACGCACGAGCACCTGCATAATGTAGTACTCGTCGGCAATGATTTCCTCGCCGGTCAGAATAATTGTCTGGACCTCAAAGCCGTGCCTGGTTAAAGCCTCCTCCACAGCCTTTCCCGAGGCGGAATACGTATTTTCATCGGCCACCAATGTGAACTGATCCATGTGATTGCTCTCGCAGTAATGGATCAGCGTAGGTATGATGTCTTTTTCTATGTAAACTGGCAAATCGGTTGCCACGAACTACCCCCACGCTACTGGCGATTCGTTTATTGTAATGGCCCGGACCAACGGGCCAGGAAATTCTACTCTAAATCACAGGCCGGCGCAAATGCCCAATCTTTAATCCCATGACCCCAGTCACGGCAATCCCGATCTCGAAGGCAGTGATCGTCCCCCAGACAACACCGTAATAGAGGCCGTATTGCCCCTGGGTAGTCCCAAAGGGATGCTGAAGCGCGAACTCCTATTGGGTCAATAGTTGGGGGTCTATGACGTGGCAAGCAGCACAAAACTTTTGAAAGCGAGGGTAAGTGTGATATACTGGACACAAATAAAAATAGCCCTCGTCACCGAGGAGCATTTGCGGAGCAGGCAGGTGCTTACCCACCTGTCGTGTTTCATGATGCCGGGTTCCTACCGCATCCAGAGTTTAAGCACTCTGATCTCAAATGAAGGACGCTATGGACAAGGAAACCTTTGATGTTCTGATCCTGATTGGCCGGCCAGCCTCAGGCAAGAGTGAGATCATTGACTTTCTGATACACACCCCCCCTGACGTCCGGCGCAATAAGTTTCACATTGCCGATCTGGACATTCTCGACGACTTTCCTATGCTGTGGGCCTGGTTCGAGGAGGATTACATCCTGAGCAAACGGCTGGGCCAGCCACGACTGCATACCAATGCCGACGGTTATTTCAAGCATCGTTACTTTTGGTATCTATTGATTGAGCGGATTAGCCTGGAGTATCAGAAACGGCTGCGCGATGATCCGACGTATCATGACCACACCACGACGATCGTCGAGTTCGCCCGGGGCAGCGAGCACGGTGGCTACGCCGGGGCATTCCCGCACCTGGCCGACGACCTCCTTCACCGGGCCGCTGTCCTTTATGTGCACGTCTCTTTTGAAGAATCGCTGCGAAAGAACCAGCGCCGATTTAATCCAGAACGACCAGATAGCGTCCTGGAACATTCCCTACCCGACGATAAGTTAGCGCGACTCTACCACGATGACGACTGGGCCATTTTCAGTGATGGCAACTCTGACGTCCTCAGCATGCGCTCCATCCGCATGCCATACGTCGTATTTGAGAACGAGGACGACGTGACGACCGACAAGCCTGATTTGCTGGCAACCCGATTGGAGGCAGTGTTGGGACGGCTGTGGGGGCTGCAGCGCGCCCGCTGAAGAAGGGTTACGCATCAGGTATTTTCCACTTATGGCGAACACTAATCCTCTACAAGAGGACTAACGAATAGGCAATAGGCACTGACACAAGGAGGGAAACCCATGGACATCGTTAGGATTCTGGTGGGCATTGCCTTGCTCACCCTGGGTCGCAAGCTCTTCTGGCTGTTCGTTGGCGTGGCTGGTTTTATGTTCGGATTTGGTCTCGCTACACAATATTTCCGTGGACAACCCGATTGGGTAGTGCTTGTTATCGCCCTTGCCGCTGGGCTGGTAGGCGTGCTCCTCGCTCTTTTCCTACAGCGATTTGCGGTTGGGGTCGCTGGATTTGTGGCGGGAGGGTATATCCTCATCAATTTGCTGAATGCAGTGGGATGGCAAATCGACCAGTTCGCCTGGCTACCCTTCGTCATCGGTGGTATCATCGGTGCGGTGCTGGTACTCATCCTGTTCGACTGGGCTTTGATCATCTTATCCTCCCTCACCGGGGCTACCCTCATCGCTCAGGCCATCCATTTCGGCCCGCTAATTACGGCGCTGGCGTTCATTGTTTTGCTCATCCTGGGCATTGCGATTCAAGCGAGCATGATGACACAGCGAGAACCATCAGCGCCTGTTCCGCCGGCCGAAGCGTAACGCGACTGAAGCTAATTTAGGATGTCCACCTGACAAAAACAAGCCAGGCCGAGATGAGTTCTGGCGAAGTTGGGCTGATTCTGTGTGCACTCTTGTAAGACTAGGAGGGTTTTATGCGAATTGCGGTCTTTGGTACGGGAGCTGTGGGTAGCTATTTTGGTGGGCGGTTGGCTCAGGCGGGAGAGGAAGTTATCTTTATCGCCCGCGGGGAGCATTTGCAGGCCCTGCAGGGCCGTGGCTTGCGGGTGGATAGCACCAGGGGCGACTTTGTGCTACGGCCGGTGCAGGCGACCGACAACCCAGCTCAGGTGGGTGTGGTGGACGTGGTCCTGGTGGGAGTGAAGGCCTGGCAGGTGCCAGGGGCAGCGCAGGCTATGCGCCCGATGGTCGGCCCGGACACGTTCGTAGTACCGCTACAAAACGGGGTGGAGGCACCGTCCCAGTTAGCGGCGGTGTTGGGCGCCCAGCACGTATTGGGCGGGCTTTGTAAAATTATCAGTTTCATCGTCGGGCCGGGCCACATCCGTCACGCAGGGATAGAACCTTACGTGGCCTTTGGCGAGCTGGATAACCACCCCAGCGAGCGCGCCGAACGGCTGCGTCAGGCTTTTGTGCAGGCATCAGGAGTCACGGTGGAAATTCCCTCGGACATCCAGGTTGCTATGTGGGAGAAGTTCTTGTTTATCGCCTCGTTCAGCGGAGTGGGGGCAGTGACGCGCGCTCCGGCTGGGGTATTGCGGAGCGTGCCGGAAACGCGCCAATTGCTGGAACAGGCGATGCGCGAGATTTTCGCTGTGGCGCGGACACGGGAGATTGCGCTACCCGGGGACATCGTTGATCAGACAATGGCTGTTGTGGACGGGCTGCCACCAGATGGGACAGCCTCTATGCAGCGAGATATTATAGAGGGACGCCCCTCGGAACTTGTCTCGCAAAATGGGGCGGTAGTGCGCCTGGGCCAAGAAGCTGGTGTAGATACTCCCTTGCACCGCTTTATCTATCACAGTTTGCTACCGCTGGAGTTGCGAGCTCGGGGCCAGGTGCAATTTTAGGTCTCATACGGCCACTTATCCCATTTGTTGGGGGGCATTTGTCTTTTGCCTTCGTCCTATCTATAATTTCAATATGGATTCTTAATCTAGACACCAGGGAGGGTAACTATGGAAATTACATTGCTGCTGGTAGTCTTGGCGGTAGCCTCTCTTTGGGATACTTTTATGACGATATACGGGACCGTTACGATTTTGGGTAGTGGGCCGTTACAAATAGCCGCATCTCTGCTTTTTAGCGCATTGGTTCTTACCTTGCTGCTCAATACGAAGAGAATCATGAGGTCCCTAAGCGGCCTTATGGGAGGTATGACAAAGGTCTTTTGGTTTATCGCCATAGTTTATGATTTTTTTACGTCCTGGATCGGGAATTCGCAGCTCATTGTTGGGGATAGGCGTAATGCAGCTCAGACAGTTATATTAATCGGCCTGACTCTATTGGTGGTCAGTTCCCCCATCTTGTTATCTGAACTATGGGAAAGGAGATCCCAAATTAGCAGCAGATGACGATTGGTGTTGTTGGCTGACCGGGTGCGATACAGAGGATACGATGGACAAAGTTAACTTGTCGGAGAAATTTGGCCTTTTCGATGAATATTGGTCCCCGAAATAGGATGCTATTTCTCTCGCTCCACCACCAACCAGGCGATATCTGCCAGCGCGTTGCGGATGGCCGAGGGCGGGAAGGCTCGCAACGCCTCGCGGGCTTGCCGGCAGAAGCGATGTGCTTCTTGCCGCGAGCGTTCGATGCCGTCGGAGCGTTGAACCCAGGCCAGTAACTCCTCCACCTCGGCCGTCGTCGCCCCATCGTCGATGCGGTCAATGGTCGCCCGCAAGGCCGACGGCATGCCGTCAGCAGCGGCATAGATGAGGGGCAGGGTGATCTGCCGTCGCCATAAGTCGCCCCCTGCCGGTTTGCCCATCACGGCCGGGTCGCCCATATAGTCCAACACATCATCGGTGATCTGAAAGGCCATCCCCAGGTTAAAGCCATAGCGTCCCAGCGCTTCAATCTCTGTATCCAACGCCCCGCTGACCACACCCGCCGCTTTCAAACCTTCCTCAAACAATACGGCTGTTTTTCCCGCAATTTTGAAGAAGTAGGCGTCCAGTACCTGGTCGAGGGGAGCCACATCCTGCACCAGGCTGATCTCGCCTTCGCAAATCCGCACGGCAGCCCGTCCCAGGCACTCCAAGACCTGGATATCGCCGCTGCGGGCGATGGCCGTCGCCGAAAGCGCGAAGAGATAGTCGCCACCCACCAGTGCTGCGTCGCGGAACCACTTGCTGTGAACGGTCGCCAGCCCACGCCGCCTGGGCGACTGGTCAATCAGGTCGTCGTGGACCAGGCTGGCGGCGTGAATTAACTCAACGGCTGAAGCCACAGCCACTGCCTGGGGTGGGGCGTAATGATTCAACCTGGCCGCCAGCAGCACTAACAACGCACGCAATCGCTTCCCTCCAGACGATATGACGTGCCGCGCCGGTTCGGAGATAGTCAGCACAGGTGAGGTGGCCAGGCTCTGCATATAGTCGTCAACTTGTGTCATCTCATCCTGCAAGCCAAAGCGAGTTACTACTTCAGATAAGCCCACCACTCGCACGGGGACCGAAGACATTTTACACATTGGATCCATTTGCTATATCCCTCATATAGATGTGAGTCTGATGTTTCTTTTGGCGTAACTACTCAGGCCAGATAACCCTTGCGAAGGTTGGTTAGAATTTTCAGAGCAAAAATGTCCTGGTCCACCGAAAATTGCCCCGTCGGCAAAATTATTCTTAACCTTCGCAAGGGTGACTGAGTAGTTACCTTTTGGCTGGTAAAGCCTATTCAGTGAACTATTTCACATATGAAACCCCTTCAGGCGTTGAGACAAACCTTCGGCGAGCCCACCCGAGCCCGCCGAAGGTTGCCTCTGCTGTGTTTCAGGTTAGCCATAAGCCATATCTACAGGCTGACGGCTATTTTCCAACAAAGTCAGTGGACACCGAGTCTTCGTAGGCTAATGAGCGGTCAATCAAACCCTTGGCCAGCAACCAATCGATTACGTCCTGCCATTCGGCCTGGCTGGGTACCTCACCTTCCGGGAAGGGAGGCATTTTGTAAGCCCCCTGAATACTCTCCGGCACTCGCCCCTTTTCGACCAACAAATCGGCGAATTGGCCGGGGTTGCTATTCAAATCCTGAACGGCCCGATTCCACGCCTTGAGGAACTTTTCGATGGTATTAGGCTTGGATTCGATAGCGCCGGTGCTGAAGCTGAGCACACTCTGTGAGTAATGTGTGTACCGGCTGTCGTCAACCACCAGTATTGCCCCGGCAGCCATAGCGCCCTGTCCCAGCGGATCGGGCAGCGTTGCCGCTTGAATCTGACCGGCCATCAATTGCTCAAAGCGTACCGGGATAGCGCTGACTTCGAGGTACTGAATCTGATCGGGGGACAACCCCTCGGCTTCTAGCAGCCGATCTGTGATGTATTCGATGACGGTGTTTTGGCTGATGCCAACCGGCACGCCGGCCAGGTCCGGCGACGATGTGATGCCGCTGTCCGGCGCGGCTAACACCCGGAACTGGGGAGATTCCGGGTAAGCCCGCCGAGCGGTCGCCACGATCTTAATTTGGGCTTTATCCCGGTTGAAGAGGCCGGTACTGATGAGATCGTTGAGCATACCATCTATCTCACCGGCTTGCATCAGCGCATCTCGTTCCTGAGCACTCTTAACCGGCACGAACTCGACGCTGATTCCTTCTGCCTCAAAATAACCTTCCTGATCAGCGACGTAGAAGGGTAGGATGTCGAGGATGGGCAGCAGGCCCATTTTCAAGTTGGTGTCCTCAGTCTTTTTGCCAGGCACACAGGCTGCCAGGGACAGCGAAAGCATGGCAACGATTGCCAGTACGAGTACAAGATTATGTTTACGTACCATTATCCTCCACTTTCTATGCACAATTAGATATTCTTTTCACAAACTTAATTTTACTACGTTACCTTTTTTACGTCCATAGGTCGGGCGGGTAGCAAGGGGTAAAAAAAGGCCTATTCTGGTGATAGGCCTTTTGGGCATGAGGGGGAATACGACGCCCTGCCGAACGTAGGTACACTCATTTTAACAGCCCCTGTCTATATCCCTCGCTGACGGCGTGACTGCGGTTTTTCACCCCTAATTTGCGGTAGATATTGGTCAGGTGGTTCTTGACTGTCTTCTCGGCAACGAACAATTCGTCAGCGATCTCAAGGGTGGTCTGCCCGGTCGCAGCCAGTTGCAGCACGCGCAGTTCGGTTGGAGTGAGCGTTGGCTGGGTAGGTGATTCTTGTGAGGCGCGCCGGTAATCGTGCAGCAGGTAGGCGGTCACGCTGGGGTCCAGCCAGCCTTTGCCATCGTGTGCGGCCCGCACAGCCTCGGCAATCTGCGCTGCCTTGACGCTCTTGACGATATACCCTATCGCGCCGGCCAGGGCAGCCGCCCGTACGTCGGTCTCGTCGTCCGATTCGGTCAGGGCCAACACCTTGACCTGGGGATACCTATCCGCAATCTGGCGAATCGCTCGGATGCCTCCCTGCGGATCATGGCGAGGCATGCGCAGATCCATCAATACTACGTCCGGAGACAATTCACCCGTCGCGGATACCGCGTCATCCGGCGAGTCGGCTTCGCCAACGACGGTAATGTCAGGCTGGCGTTCCAGCAGTTTGCCCAGCAACTCCCGGTGCAAGGCCATGTCATCGGCGATGAGAACGCGAATTTGGGTCATGCTCCGCCGTCCCTATGCGCAACCAGGGGGACACTAATGGTAACTTGAGTACCACCGCCAATGAAAGAACGGATGTCTATGTCACCCCCAATTTCCTGCGCTCGCTCGCGCATGTTCCAAAGCCCGAGTCCCGCCTGCCCAGCTCCAACTTCGACGGGATCGAAACCTCCACCTTCATCCATCACCTGCACCGTGGCCTGCCCATTGCTGCGGCGAACGACCACTGTAGCTTTCTCTACCCCTGCGTGCTTCCAGACGTTAGTCAGTGCCTCAGTGACGATGTAACCCATGTGGCGGATGGTATCCACGGGGACTTGAGGTTCGTTGATCGGAAGCTTTAATTCAACCGCCAGGCCGGTGTTGCGCTGAAAGCGGTCGGCGATACGTGTCAACTCGCCGCCCAAGGTGAGTTGGGCTGGGTCCTGTCGCAAGGCACGTACAATCCAGCGGATGCCTTCGTGGACTTCGCCGGCAAGAGCCACCACCCGCAGCATCTCCTCTTCGGCTGCTTGTGCGTCTTCGGCCAGGAGCAGGCTGGCGTACTCGGCCCGCCGGCTCAGCGCCGAAAGCTGGCTGAGAACGCCGTCGTGAATGTCGGTGGCGATGCGCCGCCGCTCTTCCTCCACAGCCGCCTGCTCGCGTAAGGCATTGGCTCGATCCCGGCTGTGTTGCCAGGCAATCATCATTGCCGCCAACGCTGCCAGCAGCCCACCCGTGACCCAATAGCTGGCACTGCGCAGCACCACTTCATCCACCTGGCGATACTCGATGATCACGGGCAGCGTGTAACCGTCGAAATACAGGGATGACACGAAGCCCGCGGTGGACATCACGACCACGCTGACAAAGAGCGCCGCCCGGCGAAGTGGCTTATCGGTACTGGGCAGCGAGAGTGCTGTGGTCACCGTGGGAATGAGGGAATAGAGAGAAAAAATGTTGCGATAGCCCCCTCCGGCCAGATTGACAATGAGGATAGCCAGGAGTGTATCGAATCCGATGAAAGGTGCTGACCTGAGCCACCGGTCAGCGTGAGCTAACAAAACAACAATTAACCCCAAGGTGTAGAAGGCAGCCACTACCCACAGCGTCAACAGATTGGCAGTCCGGGCGGCGATAATTGGGTGCGGGTAAAAGAAGAGAATGCCCAAAGCGTAGATCAGGGATGCAACCCGGCTGAGCACCGCCACCCACGACAGCCAGTAACCAACTTGTTGCGCGGTTAGTGAATGCCGCATTAGTTATAATCTCCAGTGGTTACTCCACAGGCCAGATAACCCTTGCGAAGGTTGCGAATAACTTTGCTCACAGGGCAATTTTCAGTAGGCTAAGGCACTTTCGCTCTGAAAATTCTCACCAAACCTTCGCAAGGGTAGCTGACCTCCAGTGAGCACTTGTCCAGAAATAACTTGTGCCCTATCAAATCGTTGGGAAGCATCCACGCAGAACGTGGTCCGCAGTTCTACGCCATCCCCCTCTCCTCGTATTATAGTGCGAATCTGGCCAGGATTCAACGTCAGCTCATTGAGATGCGATTGCCCTGGGACGAAATAGACGAAATAGGACCATCAGATTTATTGTTATGTCAAAAAAGGGGTTGACAAATAGCTCGTTTTGTGATATGATTGCCCGCAATAGTCAAGTCCACACAAAAGGTTAGAAGTCGAATTGATGCCATTTATTAGTCTGATTGTAGTCCTCCTTATTAGTGTGCTCCTTATTGTTAAGGAGCCATTGCCCGTTGGGGGGACTTAGGTCAGGCTGATTACATCAGCACAATTTCAAGCAAGCCAAAGGCCTCCCACACGGGAGGCCTTTTAGTTTTTGTCGTGTCGAAACCCGTCGTGCAGCCACGATGCTGCCGGGGCACTGGCGCCCGCCGATTTCGGAAGGCTGGGCGTCTTTCTTTTTTAAATTCTAATAGGGGGAGGTTCGTATGATTGAGAAGAAAAGCGGTGCCCAAATTGTTTGGGAAAGTCTTCTGCACGAGGGGGTGGAAGTTGTATTTGGCCTGCCAGGGGGAGCCGTCTTGCCTATCTACGACGCGCTGGCCAAATACGCATATCCCATCCACCACGTCCTTGTTACCCACGAGCAGGGAGCCTCGCACATGGCCGATGGCTACGCTCGGGCTACGGGGCGCGTCGGGGTCTGTATGGCTACGTCTGGGCCGGGCGCAACCAATCTTATTACCGGCCTGGCCACAGCCAACATGGACTCGTCGCCCGTCGTCGCTATCACCGGGCAGGTGCCCACCAGCTTGTTGGGACGCGATGGCTTTCAGGAGGCAGATGTGCAGGGAGTGAGTCTGCCGGTCACCAAGCATAACTATCTGGTGACCGATATCAGCGAGCTGCCTCAGGTCCTCAAAGAAGCTTTCTACATCGCCCGTACTGGGCGCCCCGGGCCTGTTTTGGTTGACATCTGCAAAGATGTACAGCAGGCTGAGATGGAATTTGACTACCCCGAAAGTGTCAATCTGCCTGGCTACAATCCGACCCTCACCGCCGCCGCCCCGGAGGCCATCGCCCGCGCCGCTCGCCTCATCAACGAAGCAGAACGCCCGCTCATTGTGGCAGGACAGGGTGTGTCGATTGCTCATGCGGAGACAGAACTGCGTCAGTTGGCCGAGAAAGCGAATATCCCAGTTGCTACCAGCCTGCTCGGCATCGGCACCCTTCCTGAAACACATCCACTATCGATTGGGATGGGAGGGATGCATGGTGAGGCGTTCACCAATTATACTCTGCAAGAGTGCGACGTGTTGATTGCCATCGGCGCTCGCCTGGACGATCGCTTGACGGGAGCTTTCAGCACTTTTGCTCCCAAAGCCAAAATCATCCACATTGACCTGGACCCCTCAGAAGTTGGCAAGAACCTGACCATTGATACCCCTGTCGTGGGTGATGCGTTGTTGACCCTGCGGGCGCTGCTCCCTCTGGTTGAAGCCAACGAGAATCCAGCCTGGCTGGCCCAAATCGCCGAATGGAAAAGCGACACCGACCAGCGCGACCTGCTAGCCCAAGAAACCGACGAACTGGTCCCGCCTTTCATCATGCGCCAGCTCTGGCACATAATGAATGAAGGAGATTGCACCATTGTCACCGACGTAGGCCAGCACCAGATGTGGGAGGCGCAATACTTCCCTCACACCAAAGGTCGCAGCCTGGTCACATCGGGCGGCTTAGGGACGATGGGTTTCTCGCTGCCGGCGGCCATCGGTGTCCAAATGGGACGTCCCGAAGAAGAGGTGTGGGTGGTGGCTGGCGACGGCGGCTTTCAGATGACAATGTCTGAGCTTTCTACCATTGTGGCCGAGGGCCTGCCCCTCAGAATTGCCATCATCAACAACGGCTACCTGGGTATGGTCCGCCAGTGGCAAGACGTTTTCTACGACAAACGTTATGCCGGCACCCCGCTACACAACCCAGACTTTGTGAAAATCGCCGGTGCCTACGGCATTCAGGCGCTGACCGTCAACCGCAAGGAGGACGTGGAAGCTGCCATCCGACAGGCACAGAGACACCCTGGTCCCTTCTTGATTGACTTTCAGGTAGACCCCTTTGCCAACGTCTTCCCTATGGTCG
>CAYTNQ010000159.1:0-10577 GCA_964439175.1 uncultured Anaerolineales bacterium
TCATGGACGAGCCGGCCTCGGCCCTGGACCCCGTAGCTACTTTCAAGATCGAAGAATTGATGCGGGAACTGGTGCAAGACGTGACCATTGTCATTGTCACCCATAACATGCAGCAGGCGGCCCGGGTGTCGGATTTCACTGCTTTCCTGATGATGATGGAAGACCGGGCGGGTGAACTGGTCGAGTATGGGCCGACCGAGCAGATTTTCACCCGGCCCGGCGACAAGCGCACCGAGGATTATATCACCGGAAGGTTCGGATAGGCGTGGGGAGAATTCGTATGTAGCCCATGGTGATGGAGATGATGCGGCGTCGCCCCCGAGTCATCATAACGGAGGGAGTGGCGAGGATGAAAAAGAAACGAGTGCTGTTTCTGTGTACGGGTAACTCGGCCCGCAGCCAGATGGCCGAGGGGTTGGTCAACCACTTCCTGGGAGCGGGGTGGGAGGCGTATTCGGCGGGCACTCACCCGGCCGGCTACGTGCATCCGCTGGCTGTGCAGGTGATGCTTGAGCTGGGCATTAACATCTCCAATCACCGCTCCAAGCCGGTGGATGAGTTCAAAGATACCCATTTTGATCTGGTGGTCACTGTCTGTGACGACGCTGCCGAGAATTGCCCCCTCTGGTTAGGGCAAGGCCGGGTAGTCCACATTGGCTTTCCCGATCCGGCCCGGGCGACCGGAAGCCATGCTGAACAGTTGGCGATATTCTACCGGGTGCGGGATGCAATCCGGCAACAGGTGTTTGAGTATCTGGGGAAGGAGATAAACCATGCTGATGCAGACCTTTGAACGGGAACTGCAGCGCCTTCAGGATGAGATGCTGGTCTTGGGCAATATGGTGGAGAGCGCCATCATCGAGTCGGTAGATGTCGTCAAGCGACGGGATTTAACAGGTTCACAGCATCTGATCGTCTTAAGCCAGCGTATCAAGAAAAAGCGGGTTGCGATTGAGATGGATTGTGTGAGCCTCGTCATTACCAGGCAATCTGTAGATAGTGATCTGCGCACCGTCACTTCCATGCTGGAAATTGCGAGCGAATTGGAGCGCATCGGGGATTACGTTACGGACATTGTCATATCTCCCTTTATGGTTATAATAGAAGAGCCTCTTCCGAATTTGCTTGTGGATATCGAGCATATGGGCGTCAAGGCGCAGAATATGCTCCACCGGGCGCTGCAAGCTTTTATACAGCGAGATGTAGTCCTGGCGCAGGCCATCCCTGCCGAGAAGGATGAAGTTGATGCTCTGTACCATCGGGTTTATCAGGACTCGCTAGCCTTTATGAAGGATAACTCGTATGTGAAAGACAAGGCGCGCGCATTCGTGAATCAGGCTCGGTATCTGGTGCGCATCGCGCGCGATATTGAGTGTGCCGCCGACGTAGTGATCCATATCTGTGACTGGGTGGCTTTCACCGTCACCGATGAGATAGCGAGGATGAATAGGGAGAGGATACCAAGTTCGGCAGAATATCCCCCATCTCGCGTGAAGTCCCGGAGGGGAACAGTAGGGGCAGCTTATATGGGTTATAAGGAGGACTCGCTATTATGAGTATCCGCTCGGCCTTTGACCAGGAGTTGCAGGACCTGCGTGATAACGTGCTGCGATTGGGCAGTATGGTAGATGCTACCATCGGGCGCTCTATTCACGCCCTTAAAGAGCGTGACCGGGTGCTGGCGCAGCAGATCATCGCCGACGACGAGAAGATCAACCAATTGCGCTTCAAGATCGAAGAGGAGTGCCTGGGCCTCATCGCCCGCCAGCAGCCGGCCGCCCGCGACTTGCGCTTCATCGTAGCGGCCATGAATATCGTACTCGATCTGGAACGGATGGCCGACCACGCATCCGGTAATGCGGCCATCGTTCTGCGCATGGGCGACCAGCCCTTGCTCAAGCCGCTCATCGACTTGCCGCGTATGGCCCAGATTTCACAAGAGATGTTGCGTTCCAGTCTGGATGCCTTTATGTCTGAGGATGCAGAGTCGGCCATGGCCATTACCGAAAGAGACGAAGAAGTAGATCAGCTTTACAACCAGATTTTTCGCGAGTTGATCTCTTTCATGATCGAAGACCCGCGGACGGTGACCCGGGCCATGTATTTGCTCTTTTGCGCTCACAACATGGAGCGCATCGCCGATCGAGTTACCAATATCTGTGAACGGGTTGCCTTTGTTGCGACGGGAAAGATGGAGGAGATTTCCTCGGAAGCAGGCTCAGATGTAGCAGTGGCATAACAAATCATGTCATGCTTCCATCCGCAAATAATGGGTTATCTGCTTGAAAATAGTGCGCAAATTGAGCTTAATAGGATGTACTCGATGAGTAATCGCGTAGCCTTTGAACAGCTTATGCATCCACCAGTATAGGCTGTCGGTCCCCTTATTATGGGGTATTTTGATAGCTAGGCGGATAAGGGGCTCCAACCAGGGAAACTCCACGCCCAGGGCGAACCAACGTTGCAGGTTTTCCATCTGAAGTTTCTCTTTGGGATCGCGAATGATGATCGAACTGTCCCAGGCAATGGCTCCAATGTCTTCGAAGCTGCCGGCCATCAGGCCGTTCTGTGTGGTAAACTCGCCCAGTTCTGTTGCCGGATAGGGCTGGAAGAGAAAGGCGTGGGCGTATTTGACTTTGGCTTCGGCATTGAGGTGCATGGTGGCGAAATCGTCCTCCAGGGTAGCAGTGGGCAGGGCCAGGATGTTGGTGGCGGTCAGGTTAATGCCAGCCTCGTGCAGCATCTGCCCCGCTTCGATGATCGTGTCGCGCGGCATCTTGCGCTTGAGCAAACCATTACGCAGTTCGTCGTTGCCCGACTCGATGCCCATGCTGACAGTGTTGGCGCCTCCCTTCTTGAGCAATGCCACTTTCTCGGGGGTGAGCAGGTTGGCCCGCACGTTACAGAAGAAAGGCAACTTCACCTCCTGAGGGAATTTCTCGGCAAATTCCTCAAGCCAATCCACAAAGATAATGAAGAGGTCGTCAAGAAAGACCACCTGCTCCAGCGGGTAGTGTTCTTTCACCCACAGCACTTCTTCAATGACCGAGTCGACGCTGCGCTGGTAGCCCCGCTTTTCGCGCGTGTAAATCTGGTACCAGGCGTGATTAAAGCAATAAGTGCAGTTGTAGGGACAGCCCCGGCTGGCCATAAAGTGCTTGATGGGGCTGATGCGGGTGGCCTCGTGCCTGTCGTAAATCAGAGAACGATCAGGCATGGGCAGGTCGCCCAACTTGCGGATGAGAGGGCGAACCGGGTTTTTCACAATTTCGCCATCCACTTTGAACCACCAGTTGGGGATATCGGGGTGAAACCCACCGTTGCTCAGCGCGTTTGCCAAATCTACGATGGGGCCTTCACCTTCCCCAACACACACACCGTCTACGCCGGAGGCTTCGATCATATCTGGAAAGAAAGTGGGATGCGGCCCGCCGAAAACCGAGATCGGCTCCCGGTCGCCTAAGGCCCGCTTGATTCGACGATTGAGATCAAAATAGTAACGCTGCGACCCGGTCATCACACTATAGCCTACGACATCCGGCCGAAAGTCCTTAGCTAACTTGACCGGATCTTCCTGGGCGGCAATAGCCAGCCCAACTTCGTGCCCGGCCTCTTTGAGTACAGCAGACATCGACATGATACCTTGGGGTTCGTAGTCAATCTGCTTTTCTACCCAGAGGATACGTGCCATCAGCTTCTTTCCTCCTCTCCCATTTAAAGTTTGCCTGGGTAGGCTTTCTAGCCTGCCTCATGATTTTTCAAAATTCGGAGTATTTGGCTCTTGTTAACAATTGGGATTATAAGGCATTTTATGTGTGTTGTCAACGGTTTTTTATAAAAGAATTGATAGTAATTAAGATTTTCCCGGGCGTAGCACTCGTTCGTCGCCCACTCGTTTGGTGATGCGCTGATCGTCCAGGTACTCCAGCAGTGCCAGGGCGTATTTTCGGCTGGTATGGAAGGCGTCTCGCACCTGCCCCACGTTTACGCTGCCGTGCCCGGCAATGTATTCCTTGACCCAGGTCACCAGTTCGTTGTAGGTTTCGGACAAAAGCAATACATCAGGGCCAAGGCGCACCAGTTGACCGGTTTCAATCAGAGCCAGCACGACATCCTCGCCTGTTGCAGCCACCGAGTCTTTGTAGGAAGGAGTGGTGTAGGGAGTGCGCTGAAACTCGCGCAACAACCGGTCGATGAGTGCTTGCTGCTCGGGGCTAAATTGGATGGTATGTTCGGCCAGGCGGATGATTGTCTCAGTTTCGACCAGTGCTCCTTCGGCTGAGGCGCGAGCCACCGCTTGGTTGAAGAGGCGGGTATCTAACCCAAGCCGGCTCTTGAGTGCCTCGCGAGGCATTCCCTGTCGCAGGGGATAGATGCGGTGAAAGTTCCCGACTTCACTGGCGAGACGGTGGCGCAACATCGCCCACCCGGCCGACGAGGCCACGTATTGTGCTGATCTGAGTACATCGTCTGTTGGAGATGATCCAGGCAGGAGGGTGAAAACCTGTTCCTCCTGTAACAGTTGGCGTAGGGCTTCAGTGGCCGTTTCGGCCGGCAAGGCTGTGTCGGTGATGAGCGTCCGAGCCGGCATAGGCCCACGTCGATCGAGGGCCTCCAGCAGCAGGTCGGCGGGTGTGCCGTGGGCCAGTGTCTCGAGCCGCTGGATGACAGCGGGGCGGAAGCGCCGATGCCGCCGGCGGGGGAGAGGGTCTACCACTACACCACCACCGATCGTCACCGATGGGGAGGGCTGGCGGATGATGAAGCGATCTCCTTTTACCAGAGGGACGCGCTTGGCTAGACGAAGCTGTGCCCAACCGCTCTGACCTGGCGCCAGGCTGCGCGTACCTAACAAGCGGACGTGAGCCATCACCTCAGCCGCGCCAGCGAAGAATTCTACTTCTTGATTGTGGCGCAGTTCCCGGGGGGCGTCGGCCAGGTAGTCCAGGCGGACGTCCACCAGTTGCGTCGGCTCCAACCAGCCGGGGATGGTCACTAGATCGCCTCGTTTAACATCATCGGTACTTACGCTGGTGAGATTGACGGCGACCCGGCTGCCAGATACCGCTGCTTCGATTTTACGCTTGTGAGTCTGCAAGCCGCGGATGCGAGCTTTGAGCCTGGCCGGCAGAATCTCCACTTCCTGGCCTATGCGCAGGGTTCCATCGCTGAGAGTCCCGGTGACGACCGTGCCGAAGCCAGCTACAGTGAATACCCGGTCCACCGGCAGGTGCGGACGGCCCCGGTCGGCGCGTGGCGAGATTCGGGCCAACATCTCGTCCAATGCCTGGCGTAGACGGTCGAGCCCCTGGCCGGTGGTGGCTGACACCGGCACAATAGGAGCTCCTTCGAGGACCGTGCCCTCGACTACATCCATCACTTCGGCTTCCACCAATTCGATCCACTCTTCGCTTTCGGCCAGATCAACTTTGGTGAGAGCAATGACACCCGTCGGAATTTTGAGCAGGTCGAGGATGGCCAGGTGCTCGCGGGTTTGGGGCATTACGCTCTCGTCGGCGGCGATGACGAAGAGAACAGCATCAATGCCCCCCACGCCAGCCAACATATTCTTGATAAAATCCTGGTGACCGGGCACGTCCACTATGCCCACTTGCTCGCCAGAGGGGAGCGTGAGCCAGGCGAAGCCCAGGTCAATGGTCATCTCGCGTTCTTTTTCCTCTTTCAGACGGTCAGGGTCAATGCCGGTGAGCGCCTTGACCAGCGTTGATTTACCGTGATCAACATGACCAGCGGTTCCGATAACGTGCACAATTACTCCTGTTCTGCCATCTCTTCAAATCGTCCTTGCCAATCCTGAGCGGCAATGGTTCGCATGTGAGCATCTTCTTCCACGATTTGTAGCAGCGATTGCAGTTGCTTCTCGTTGGTCTTCACCCGTTTTTCGAGGGTAGTGGCCCGTTCGGTCAGCTCAGCCAGGGCCTTATCGTATTCGCTCCATTGATGATCCCATTCCATCGTGTGCTTTTTCCAACGTTGTTCCTCTTGTGTCTGCCATTCGTCCAACTGGGATCTTTGACGGTTTTCGGCCAGCCGCTGGAGCTCGGCTGTTTCATGTTGCTGGCGTTGAAGCTGCTCTTTGAACTCTTGGAGGTCTTCCATCGCCTTTTTGATGCGCTGATATTGCTCAGCGTAGCGCTCCATACGCTGTTCGTAATCGCTCATCCGCTGGCGCTGCAATTCGGCCTCTTCGAGCCAACTTTTCGTCTGGCGCTCACGCTGCGCATCCTGGAATTGAAATCTTTCCAATTCTTGTTTCTGTTGTTGGCGCATTTCATCAAGGCTGGATCTCAGTTCGCCAATACGGGGGGGAAGTTGCTCGAGTTGCTGAATTCTGGAGAACTGCAGGTCAAGTTTTTTCAACAACTCAGTGGTTTGCGCCTGCAATTGGGCAATACGCTTGTTATCCTGGTGGCGCTGTTCTTCCAGATAGCTAATATTGCGGCCCCGTTCATCCTGGCTTTTGTTGGCATCCATCACCTGCTGTTGCAACCGGGCAATAGCTTCCGCCTGGCGTTGTGTATCGGCGCGATGAGCAGCGAGTTCCTCGTCGTAGCGGCGAATTTTTTCAACTTCCTTGCGGATTTCACTGATGGCTTGGGTGACATTGTCAATCTCCACCTGGCGCACCCGGTCACTATCTCGCAATGCATGCTGTCGCCGTGTTTCACTTTTCTCCAGCAAGGTGTTCATCTCGCGCTTAAATCGCTCAAAATAACTTTCGATTTGAGCCACTCGATCAACGTAGGCGTGGAGAGCAGACAGTTCAGCCTCCAGATCGACGATGCGTTTTGCCTGTTCCTCCCGTTCCCCGACCAGCGTTTCCACTCGTTGCTGAAGTTGATGCAACTCGGCGCGATCACGCTGATGCTCTTTATCGAGCCAGGTGACCATTTGTGACAGTTGGCTATGTTCCATAGAGTGACGTCTCCTTAGAGAAACTACCTTCTTTTCGAGGGGACAGTGTGCAGGTCGTCGATTGTGGATTGTCAACCCGAAATCAAAAATCCAGAGCCAGCAACACGCGTTCCATTCTATCACGACCGGGGTATGAGAGCAAGCGCAGTGTTAGAACGTTTGCCTTAAGCCTTTGTTTGTGATACACTGATTTTACTATGATGACGACACCTTGTGGTAAAGAGGCAGCTTTCTCAGGCAACGGACTTCGCTATGAGCGTGCCGGCACACTGCCGGTTTATCGCTTCGACCAGTTGAGGGGTGAACCATCGCTGGTACACGCCGCCTTTACCCGGCTGGGAGGTGTCAGCCTGCCGCCTTACACCTCGCTTAACCTGGGACACGCGGTGGGTGACGATCCCAAGGCTGTTGAAATCAACCACAGTCGGATATACCGGGCGCTACGTATCCATCGCTCGCAGACGGTTACCTGCCATCTCACCCACAGCGCCAACGTTTTAGTGGTGACGGCTGCTGATGGGGGGCGAATAGTAGGGCGGGGGGACGCAATGGTCACCGCCGACCTGGGTGTGTACCTGAGCATGCGGTTTGCCGATTGCGTGCCGATTTTGTTACACGACCCGGTACAAGGGGCGGTTGGCCTGGCGCACGCCGGCTGGCGCGGCACGGTGAAAAACGTGGCCGGCGCTGTGGTGCAGACGATGGTCGATGAGCTGGGGTGTTCGCCTGAAACCATAACAGCCGTGATTGGGCCGTCCATTGGTCCCTGTTGTTACCAGGTGGGGAGCGAGGTGATCCAGGCCGTGGAGACTGCCTTTTCTCCAAGGGAACCTACCCATGAGCGTCTCCTGAGCCGTCGTAATGGACGCCAGGCCTACTTTGACCTGTGGGAAGCCAATCGACAACAACTCACGACAGCCGGTGTAGGGCAGGTGGTAGTTGCAGGCCTTTGCACCGCCTGCCATACTGACCACTTTTTCTCTCACCGGGCCGAGCAGGGACACACCGGGCGTTTTGGTGTGATCATTGGCTACCGGGAGCAGGCAAGATGGTAAGCACCCACGTTGATATTCCCGCCAACCTGGCACGATTGCAGGAGCGAATTGAGTTGGCCGCCCAACGTGCCGGGCGCGACCCGGCTGAGGTGACATTGGTTGCCGTCACCAAGACCCACCCGCTCGAAACGGTGCGGGCCGCCTACCAGGCGGGCGTTCAACACTTCGGTGAAAACCGGGTGGAAGAAGGGTGCCTGAAGATATCTGCTTTCGATGAGTGGCTGGCTGCCGGCTCAGAGACTTCTCAGCGACCTACCTGGCATATGATCGGCCATCTGCAAAGTCGCAAAGCGGGCGACGCACTGGCGTATTTCGACGTCATCCATTCCGTGGACAGTCTCAAGCTGGCCCAGCGCCTGAATCGTCTGGCCGAGCGCGATGTCCCACCCCGTCCCGGACCCCGTACCGGGGATCTCCGTGACCGGCTGCCACTGCCTATCCTACTGGAATGCAACGTCTCCGGTGAGGCCAGCAAATATGGATTTGCGCTGGGCCGGTGGCGGGAAGACCGGCAGGCTCGGGCCGCTTTCTTTGATGTGGTGCGGCGGATCGTCGATCTGCCCCAGCTTCGCCTTCAAGGGCTGATGACGATGGCGCCTATCGTCCCTGAGCCGGAGCAGGCGCGTCCTGTCTTCGCCGCTTTGCGGGCCTTGCGCGATGCGCTGGCCAGGGAGTTCCCTGCCGTTGAGTGGCGACATCTGTCGATGGGAATGACCGATGATTTTGAGGTAGCCATTGAAGAAGGGGCGACGTTGGTTCGGGTCGGACGTGCCATCTTCGGCCCCCGGGAAACTAATTTCTGATCTCGAAAGTGAGGGACCGGTTCAGATTATGTTGAAAGATTGTCAAATTGCATTTATTGGCAGCGGGGTGATGGCCGAGGCGATGATCAAGGGCCTGGTGAGTCAGGGATTATTGCCGGCCCAGAGCATCATTGCCAGTGGCCCTCGTCCTGAGCGGGGGGCTGAACTGGCAGAACGGTACGGAATCGAGGTGACGGAAGACAACGTCGCAGCCGCCGCGAAACGTGACATCGTCGTGTTGTCAGTCAAGCCACAAATTTTGGGCGAAGTGTTGGCTGAGCTTGGCGGCGGGGTGATCAGGCATGAGGCGTTGGTGCTTTCCATTGTGGCAGGCGCTACCATTGGACGCATTGCCAAAGGGCTCAACCATCAAGCCATCGTGCGCGTGATGCCTAACACTCCCGCCCAGGTGGGCATGGGGATGTCGGTGTGGACGGCCACGCCAGAGACCGATGAGGCACAGCGGGCGCAGGCGCGGACGATGTTGGCTGCTCTGGGCGAAGAACTGTATCTAGCCCATGAGGACTATCTGGACATGGCCACCGCCCTGTCGGGCACTGGCCCGGCTTATGTCTTCCTGGTGATGGAGGCACTGATAGATGCCGGTGTGCATCTCGGCTTCTCGCGTCGGGTCTCGGAGCAATTGGTGCTGCAGACTATGCGCGGATCCCTTGAGTTTGCCCGGGCATCGCACCGGCACCCGGTTGAATTGCGCAACATGGTCACCTCACCCGGAGGTACTTCGGCCGAGGCGTTGTATCAACTGGAAAAGGGTGGATTGCGGACCGTCATCTCCAAGGCGATCTGGGCTGCCTATCAAAAATCTAAATACCTGGGAGGTCTCAGCGGTGATCGTTAGCTTAGTAATTACGATCGTCAACGTTGTCTTTCAACTCGCTTCGCTGGCCATCCTGGCGCGAGTCATTCTGTCGTGGCTGCCCATGGCGGGGGTACGCATTGACCCATATCATCCGGTGATTCGCATTCTGTATCAAATCACCGACCCTATTTTGGATCCAATCCGTCGCTTTTCCACTTTCGGGATGATCGATTTCAGTCCGATTGTGGCCCTGATCCTGCTGGAGGTCATCCGGCGCGTTCTGGTGGGCGTTCTTATCGGCAGCCTTTGACGAGAGTGAAGGGGGACTCTCTATCGGGCTCTCTTCTTAAAGCGTGGTTCTGGCCAATCATCGGGGCTGACGTAGCGAACGTAATGTCAGGACTGTCCTTACCACATGTATAGAATGAGGTGAAACGATGCGCGAGCGCGAAATCAATTTCAAGATTACCAATGCTGAAGGTGGCGCCGCCTTCCCGGTGCGCGTTGTGCCCCGCGCCAGCAAGAATGAGATCAGTGGACGCCACGGCGACGCGGTCAAGATTCGGCTCACTGCTCCGCCCGTCGAAGGGGCGGCAAATGAAGCGTTGGTAGACTTCCTGGCCGAAGTATTGGACGTTCGCAAAAGCCAGATCGAAATCC
Source organism: uncultured Anaerolineales bacterium (assembly GCA_964439175.1). Classification (GTDB taxonomy): domain Bacteria; phylum Chloroflexota; class Anaerolineae; order 4572-78; family NAK82; genus CAYTNQ01. Next base: position 10,275 of record CAYTNQ010000159.1, read on the forward strand.
TGACCGGCCACACCTCACGCGATAAGGTTGTGTGCGTGATCGGCTTGACGCCCCAAGCGGTTGAAGCGCGACTGAGTGGGTACTCAGTCAAGGGGGCGGGGGAATCGGACACGGAAGCAGAGACGTAGCGCCACACCCCCTCATCAGTAATCGCCTGAGGATAAATCCTCAGGCTGAAAGCTAAAGCCAGCTACCGATAGGTCCCCTCCCGGGGAAAGCAGGCCAAACCTGAGCAAACCTGAGCAAAATAGGGCGCTTTAAGCGCCCTTGAGCTTTTAGCCTGGAGCTTCAGCTCGAGGCGAC
>CAYTNQ010000160.1:0-10542 GCA_964439175.1 uncultured Anaerolineales bacterium
AATCCCACGTGCAGCACCCGTGACGATGGCTACTTTGCTGTTGAGACGCATGATCCTTACTCTTAGGCTCTCATTCTTAAAGCTTATCCCAGAATGCCTTCAGGAAATGGATGGGAGAAGGTCTTTGCCTTCTCCCATCTTGAGTTATGCGAGAACTAGTAGACGCTGGCCCACTGATCTATGTTGTCAGCATTGAACTGGAAGGGCGGTCCCTGGTAGACCTGGAGATCGCCAGGAGCAACCTCCACGACACTAAACTCGCCCATCCGGCCGGCGCTGAAGCTCTCGCCTACTGCCGGGGTGAGGGTGCCATCGGCCAGGTAGTGGGCGATGTAGGTGGTGAGATAGCCCTGGTCAATGGGGTTCCAGAGGGCCATCGCTTCGCAGCAGCCACTCTTGATGTACTCCGCCATCTCGCTGGGCAGGCCCAGACCGGTCAAGGCGACCTGGCCGCACAGACCGGCGTCGGTGAGAGCCTTGCCGGTGGCAGCGATGCCGACGGTGGTCGGAGAGATGATGCCCTTGAGATCGGGATAGGACTTGAAAAGACCCTGGGCCTCGTTGTAGCTCTTCTGGCGGTCGTCATCGCCGTAGACGACGCCAACCAGCTCCATGTTGGCGTACTTCGGATCCTTCAATTCCTCTTTCATCCACTCGATCCAGGTGTTCTGGTTGGTCATGGTGGCGCCAGCGCTGAGAATAGCGATCTGGCCTTCGTAGCCGATCATCTCACCCAGCATTTGCACTTCGACGCGGCCTACCAACTCAGGGTCAGCCTGATTTTCATGAATCATGCGCCCTTCGGGCGCTACGGCCGAGTCCCAGGACATAACCTTGATGCCGGCATCCATAGCCTTTTTGCCCACAGGCACCAGGGCATCCGGATCGTTGGCCGAGAAGCCGATCACGTCCACCTGCTGGGCAATCAACGCCTCAGCCAGCTCGATCTGGCCGGCAACATCAGAGGTCGCCGGTGCCTGGAAGATGAGGGTGTCGCCCAGTTCGTTGGAGGCTTCGACCGCGCCTTCATTTACCTTGTCGAAGTAGGGGTTACCAGTGTGCTTGGCGATCAAGGCGATGGTGTAGCCACCAGCCATGGCCGGCGGAGCTTCGGCCATGGTTTGACCCCGCGCCTCCAGGAGTTTCTCAGCATCGGCCGCGCTGGGGATGCAGAGCTTCCAGCCGATCTCAATCAGGTCCGGGTTATCGATCGTGGTGTAGTCGCCCCCGGCGTTATTGGTGGCGTCGAAGATGGCCCAGTAGGCGAGAACATCACCATAGTACTTATCGGCCAGCTTGCTCAGCCAGTCATCGGCCTGGACCAGGTAGTCCTCGTCACAGGGGACCGCTTCCTGAGCGCTGACCAGGGCTACCGGCATAAACGCCAGCAGCAAAGAGAGAGTTACGAGCAAGTACAGGAACTTCTTCATTGGGGCTCCTCCTTAAATCTGAATCTGAGAGACGACGAAAAACCAATTTATCCATTCTAGCGGCGCATTCCATTGGACAATAGACATCCCCCCTTTCAGTATCTATCTGCTATCGGAAACACAACGGAATCCCAGATCATCATTCGCTGTCTGCGGCAAGGCGGCGCTACGATTGGTGGTGCTCACCTGCTTCTGATCGTCAAACCAGCCTCCGCCCCGGGTTACGCGTGCCTCAGCGCTGTATTGCGGATCCTGGTAGGTGCTACCGGGATAAGCAACGTAGGGACTGTCGGTCCACTCCCACACATTGCCCGCCATATCCTCAACACCATAAGGGCTGGCGCCAGTGGAGAAGCTACCTACTGCAGCCGTGCCACGCAAACCACTCAGCCGCACGTTGGCCCGGGTAGTATCCCACAGGTTCCCCCATGGGAAACTCCTCTGGTCGGTGCCCCGAGCAGCCTTTTCCCATTCTTCTTCGGTCGGCAGCCGCTGGCCCAGCCAGCCACAGAAGGCCTGTGCGTCGTTGAAGGCCACTTTAACTACAGGATGGTTCCCTCTGCCTTCGGTGTTGTAGGTTCGCCAGTTCTTCTTATCCCCCCTCTGCTCCGCTTCGGTCTGATAGCCAGTCGCCTCGACGAACATGGCGAAATCAGCGTTGGTGACCTCAAATTTATCCATGAAGAAGGTGGGCAGGTCCACGACGTGAGCTGGGGCTTCGTTGGGATCGGTATCATCACTGCCCATCGTAAAGGATCCGGCCGGGATTTCGACCATTTCGACTTCGGGCCGAGGGACTTCGGTGGAAATCGGCTCAGCGGTTGGCTCCCCCTCTATGGTTGGAGCCCGCGTGGGCGTAGGAGCCGGCGTAGGCGTGGGCCTGGGCGTCGGTGTGGGTGGAGGCGGGACCGGCGTGTTGGTAGGCTTAAGGACGACTGGGGTGGGTGAGGCAACGACCACCGGCGCGGTGCCCGTCCCGCCGGGTGTCTGCCCACCAACCGGTGTAGGACTCCCCCCCGGCCGAAGGAACAGGAAAGCAATCACCGCCACCACGACCAACCCACCCCCCAGCGCCCAGGGGAGTATACGGCGTGACCTTCGGGCCTGGACCGCAGACTGATCTGTCTGAACGCGCTGTGCCGTCAACTGACGCAGCAGATAGGGCAGGACGATCGCTACAATCAAAAGGAATCCGGTAACAATGATCTGTATCTGGGGCGGCACGTTCACCAGGTTCATGCCGTAACGGACCACACCTAGCAGGAAGAGCGCCAGTACCACCCCGGCCATTGTCCCTGATCCGCCGAAAATATCCACGCCGCCCAGCACCACAGCGGTGATCACTTCCAACTCGGCTCCCAAGGCAATGTCGGCCCGAACGCTGCCGAAGCGCGCAGACATCATAATGCCGGCCAGAGCCGACATCAGGCCAGAGACGGTAAAGATGAGGAGCGTAATGCGATCAACGTTTACGCCAGCATATCGGCATGCCTCTCTGTTGTTACCGATGGCGTAGGTGAAGCGTCCAAAGGTCGTTCGATGCAGAACCAGCCCAAAAGGCACGATCAATATGCCATAGATAACCAGCGGGATAGGAACCGGTGTACCCGGAATATAGCCTTGCCCGATGAAGGTGAACTGGGCCGGAAAGCCAGTCACAGCTCCATCTTTCATCAGTACCCAGGCGATCCCCCGATATAACACGTAGGTGCCCAGTGTCGCTGCCAGAGCCGGGAGTTTCACTCGGGTGATCAGCATCCCGTTGAATAGCCCGGCCAATCCCCCTGCCAGGAGCGCCAGCAAGGCAGCAATCCAGATGTTCACCCCCGCTGCAAAGAGTCGCCCCATAATGTTGGAAGTCATCGCCAGCGTTGAAGCCACCGACAGATCGATGTTGCCGGTGATGATGACAAAGGCCATGGGAAGGGTCATAATCCCCCTTTCCATGAAATTGAAGGTCATATCAAACAAATTGTGAACGTTTAGAAAATAGGGCGAAAGCGAGGCGTTAAGAATGGTGGCCGCGACGAGCAGCAAAACCAATATCCATTCCCAGCGCAAGAAGAACTCAGTCAGGCTGAAGGGTTTTTGAATGGTCAGCGATTTTGAGGTCACGTTAGGTTGTCCTCCGCAAGGTCAATGTCCGTTGCAGCCGCCGCGAGATAAGAGAGTCGGCTATCACTGCCAAAAGAATCACAGCCCCATACAACACCTGTTTCCAGAAGGGAGAAATACCGACCAGGTTAACCGCGTTGTTGATGATCCCCAGCAGGAAAGAGCCCAGAAGTACGCCAGGCAGCGTTCCGGTGCCACCAAAGATACTCACACCACCGATTACTACGGCCGCCACCGATTGCAGCTCCCATCCCAAGGCAGTATTATTCGCTGCGTTGGCGTAGCGTGATACCCACATCACGCCGCCCATACCGTACAGTATCCCCGATAAAACAAAGACCAGGAAGATGATCCGATTCATATGGATGCCAGCGAATTGAGCGGCGGAGGGATTGCTGCCTACCGCGTAAATCTGGCGGCCGGTCCGGGTGTGATTCAGAAAATAATAAAAGATGACAGCCACGATAGCGGCGAATATAACCAGAGCTGGAATGCCCAGGATGTGGCGAATAGTAAATTCCTTGAAGGCGGCTGGCAATTCGTGGGCGTCCACCCAGGCTCCCTGACTGACAACATAAACTAGGCCACGATAGATGCTCAACGTGCCCAAGGTAACAATGATCGGCGGAACACGTCCTATCGTGACCACCAACCCGTTGAATCCTCCCATGAGGATACCCAGTCCGACCCCCATCAGCACTGCTGCCCATGGCGGGATGCCCCAATGCGCACTTACGTACATGCCAATCGCCATCGCCGAGAGCCCGATCCCCGACCCGACCGACAAGTCGATGCCACGAGTGATGACGACCATCATCTGGCCGATGGCAACCATTGAGAGAATGGCAATATCCAAAAAGATGTCCCGAAAATTCTCCACTGTAAGAAAGTAAGGACTGCGCAGGCTGACCAAAATGATGAGCAGGATGATGAAGAGGAAGATGCTCGTCTCGCGAACGTTTGCCAGCAACAGGAACAGATTACGGCGGCCCGATCGGTCTCCTGTGGGCTCCTGCTGGGAAGCACTTTGTGTTGTCTCCATAATCTTTAACGCCTCCTCAAAGAGAACTTACAGACTAGTGCCCCATCAAAGTGATCTTGATAGACCAGATTCAGCGCCATGGGCCTGGCCACAGTATATCACAATCCCTGTGAAGGGGTACTAGCAGCCTGCCCAGCCGGGGCAGCAACTTCCTGGCTAAGCGTTCTGGCCGTGGCCGCGGCCATGATTTTCTCTTGCGTGGCCTCGGCCCGCGTCAAGTGGCCGGTCACCTGGCCTTCACACATGACCAGGATGCGATCGCTCATCCCCAGAATCTCTGGCAGTTCCGAGGAGATCATCAGGATGGCTATGCCTTGCGAGGCCAGAGTACTCATCAGTTCGTGAACGGCTGCCTTGGTGCCCACATCAATGCCCCGCGTTGGCTCATCGAGGATCAGGATGCGGGGGCGCGCGGCCAGCCACTTAGCCAGCACAACTTTCTGTTGATTGCCGCCGGACAGTTCACGCGCGCGCTGCCACAATCCGGCTGCTCGCACCTCCAACTGGCTGGCAAGTTCTTGCACCTTCTGCACCTCGGCTTGTTGGTTCAACCAACCCATATTGGCAAATTCCTGCAGAATAGGTAAGGTCACGTTTTGGGTGATGTTCATCGGAAGCACCAGTCCGTGCTGCTGCCGGTCTTCTGGCACGTAGGCAATTCCCAGAGCTAGTGCGTCTTTGGGATGGTGAATGGGCACTTGCCGGCCATTCACCCAGATCCTCCCGCCGTCGGCCGGCTCCACGCCGAAGATGGCGCGAGCGACGTCGGTGCGCCTGGCTCCCACCAACCCGGCCAGACCGAGAATCTCCCCTTGATGAAGCTCAAAAGAGACATCCTGGAAAATCCCTTCTTTGGCCAGATTCTCCACCCGCAACACCACCTCGCCCTGCTCCACGTCCATCTTCGGGAACAAGTCATCCAGAGTGCGACCGACCATCATGCGAATCAAATCATCGTGACTCACCTCGCTCACATCGCAGGTACCAACATAGTGTCCGTCGCGCAGGACCGTTACCCGGTCGGCTATCTCAAATACCTCGTCCAGCCTGTGAGAGATAAAAATAATCGCCGTGCCAGCGTCTCGCAATTGCCGGGCGATACGGAACAGGTCCGCCACCTCGTGCAGAGTCAAAGCCGAGGTTGGCTCATCCATAATCAGCACCTGTGCGTTGAACGAGAGCGCCTTGGCAATCTCCACCATCTGCAACTGGGCAATCGTCAGCTCCCTCACCCGGGTATGAGGATCCAGGTCGACCCCGAGCTCGCGCAATGGCTGAGCAGCCTGTTCGTACATCTGCCGCCAGGCAACACGTCGGGTGAAAGGTCGCACCGGATGGTGTCCCATAAAGATGTTCTCGGCGATGTCCAGATCCGGGAACAATGTCGCTTCCTGGTAGATGGCCGCAATGCCAAGCCGCTGGGCGACCAGGGGATTGGCAATTGTGACCGGTTCGCCGCGAAACAGGATCTCCCCGGCATCCAACTGATGCACGCCCGTAACCACCTTCACCAGAGTAGACTTGCCCGCCCCATTCTCGCCGACCAGGGCGTGAATCTCACCAGGTCTCAGCTCGAAGTTAGCGCCAACCAGCGCCTGGACGCCGCCGAATGCTTTGTGAATGTTGGTTAACTTGAGGATTGGTTCTTGTGGGGTTTTGTTCTCCATAGAAATTCCTTTGCACCAGGGCGTAAAGAATAATCCGCTTTCTCAGCATTCTGCCCGGTATATGCCCACGATGGATATTATATAAGTTAGGCTCAGGCGATAACCACGTCTACACCTGCTTCTTGAAGCGATGCTACCATATCTGGGGGTGCTCCCCCATCGGTGATGATGCAATTCACCTGGTCGATTGAGGCAAAAGAAGCGAACCCAACCTGTCCCCACTTGCTACTGTCCACAATGGCAATCACCTGCTTCGCGTGTGCAACCCAAGCTCGCTTGACGGCCACTTCGGCATTGTTGACGTCAGTCAACCCCTCCTCAAGCGTAAGCCCTTTAGCGCCAAAAAAGCCTTTCTGAAAGTTGAACTGCAGGATGAAGTCGTGGCTCTCCCCCCCCACCAAGGAAGCCGAGTCAGGACGGAGAAAACCATTGGGCATCAAGACGGTAATACCCGGCGCATCCAGGAAAGCCAGGGCAACGAAAAGACTGTTCGTAATGACGGTGAGTTCACGGCGATTCTTGATATGGTTAGCCACCGCCAGGGCGGTCGTGCTGGCATCAAGGGCAATGGCTTCACCATCTTCGACCATAGCTATGGCAGCAGCACCGATGCGCTGTTTTTGTGGGGAATGCAATTGACGGCGAACTTCGAAGGAGAGTTCCAGGTCACTTCGGTCGAGGGTGATCGCACCCCCATGGGTGCGCACCAGCAAGCCCTGTAAAACGAGGGCATCCAGATCGGTACGGATAGTAGCCTGCGACACTCGAAACCGTTGACTAAGATCAGCGACGAATACCCGCCCTTCCTGCTCCAGCAAGGCCAGGATCTGTTTCCGTCGTTCTTGGAGGAATAACCTGGTATTCACATGCATCATCGCCCCGAACTTGGGCTCTTTGCCGACTGTAGAAGGCAGAGAGTTTATCTGACAGCAGAAGATCGATTGGCAAGCAAATCCCCAGGGAAGAAGGAAAAGAAGATAGTTAAAGGTATCACTAATGCTCATATTATAGCATACACACCCAAGCAAGTCAATAGGTAATGACATTAAATGAAAGTAAGCACAAGTTTTTGCGAGTGATCCATATAATAAGCAAGTAACTACCTTGTCAAAATCACTTTGATGGGGCACTAACTGGCCCGCTCCATGACAGTCAACAAGCGGTCATAGGCCTCGTCCCACCCCGGCTGACTGACCGGTTCATAGGTAACCACGTCGAAGGAGTCACGTACAACCGTGCGTCCTTCTTCTAACGAGGTGATATGTCCCAGCGCCATTGCCTGCATAATGATATTTCCCGTTGCTGTGGCCTCGATAGGTCCCGCAATTACCTGGCGACCTGTCGCATCGGCAGTGAACTGGCACAGTAATCGATTCTGCGTCCCTCCGCCGACGATGTGGATGGGATCCAGACGACGCCCCAGTATCTGTTCCAGTCGCTCCAATACCCAGCGATATTTGAGTGCGATGCCTTCCAGGGCGCAGCGAATGATGGCGCCCTTGTCTCGTGGCACCGGTTGCTGCGTCAACTGGCAAAAGGCACGGATGCGGGCTGGCATATCACCCGGCTTGAGAAACTCATTGTAATCCGGATCAACAACCGACCGGAAGGGATTAGCTTGCGCTGCCATTTGCACCAGGTCATCATACGAGAGTTCTTGGCCCTGGCGCGCCCACGTGCGGCGACACTCCTGCACCAGCCATAGCCCCATAATATTCTTCGAAAAACGGAAGGTCCCACATACACCGCCTTCATTGGTTACGTTGAAAGCCAGGGCTTGCTCATTAATGACCGGGGCCGGTAACTCAGCCCCCATAACCGACCACGTCCCGGAACTGATCCAGACAAAGCCGGAATCCTGGGCGGGGACCGCAGCAACTGCCGACCCGGTGTCGTGACAGGCAGGAGCAATGATCGGCAGACCTCCCTTCGGACGCAATCCGACCTCTTCGGCCACGGAAGACGAAAGGTTTCCGAGCACGGTTCCCGGTTGCACAATCTCAGGGAACATGTGAGAGGGAATGCCCAAGCCTTTGAGTAATGGCCAGGCCCAATCTCCCTTACGCGGGTCATAACACTGGGTGGTAGTGGCATTGCTGAACTCGCATACTGTTCGCCCGCTGAGCCAGTAATTGAACAGATCCGGCATAGTCAAGAAGATTTCCGCGATATCGAGAGTTGACGACTGGCGAACAACCATCGACAGCAACTGATACAGGCTGTTGATAGGCATAAACTGGATGCCAGTCTGCTCGAATATCTCTCCGCGAGGTACACGCTGGAATGCTTCCTCCAACATGCCATCGGTCCGGCTATCGCGGTAGTGATAAGGATTGGATACCAGCTCGCCATTCCGGTCAAGCAGGGTAAAGTCCACACCCCACGTGTCAAGGCCAACGCCGGCCGGATTTTCTCCCAATTCACGGGCAACCCCAGCCAACCCTTGTTTTATTTCGCCCCAAAGGCGCAGCACATCCCAGTGAAGGCCATCCGGCAACTGCACCGGAACGTTGGGGAAGCGATGCACTTCGGAGAGCTGAAGTCGCTGACCATCAAACTGACCCAGCATAGCACGGCCGCTCTCTGCACCCAGGTCAAAGGCCAAGAAGTCAAGAGGATGTCTCATCGTCATCGTCTCCCCTCTCTGAACAAATCTGTATAACTACCCCGCCAGTGGCAGGCCCACTATTGCCCTCCGTATCTATCAGGTTATGAGCAAGTGGGGACTCCCCACCAACTGCACCACCCGCTGCAGGAAACGGGCGGCTGGCCCACCATCAACCAGTCGATGGTCGAAGGTCAGGCTCAACCACACCATCTGCCGTCCTGCGACCCGGTCTTCAATCATCACCGGTTGTTTTTTGATGCGTCCGACGCCCAAGATGGCACATTCTGGCAAGTTGATGATTGGGGTAAAGGCATCGATCCCGAACATGCCCAGGTTAGTTAGCGTGAAGGTCCCCCCACGCAACTCGTCAGGCGTGCATTGGCCAGTCTGGGCGCGCTCGATCAGCACTTGGGTATCCTGGCCAAGTTCAACCAGCCCTTTGCGATTCACGTCCCGCACCACTGGCACCAACAGGCCCCGGTCTGTGTCCACTGCCAGGCCGATGTGTATCCGCCGCCACAATTTGATGCGATCCCCTTCCAAAGAGGCATTAAGTCGGGGATGTTCGCGCAGCGCCCGCCCCAGGACATACAGGAACAAATCGTTATACGACACATTCACCCCATCCTGGATCAATTTGTGGCGCAACTCGACCAGGGCGGTGACACCCGCCTCAGCAGTAAGCGTAACATGGGCAGTAGTGGCCACGCTGCGGGCCATTCGCTCCGCGATGACAGCTCGGACACTGCGCACCGGAATGGTCTCGATCGCTTCGTTGTCCTCGGTTGGCGGCAGCGCGGCCTCACTCACCGCTTGAGTCATCTTCAGAGCTTGGGCCACGTCCTCGCGCGTGATCCGGCCACTTGGACCACTGCCAGATAGGCTGTGCCAGTCCAATCCGGCTTCTTCAGCCATGCGGCGGGCTACGGGTGTAATAGCCGGGACGGTTTGCGTATCCAGATAGGAGCGCACATCCCGCTCGATGATAGCTCCTTCCGGGCCGGTGGCCTGCAGTGCCGCCAGTGGGATATTGCGCTCCTCGACCAGCCGTCGGGCACGGGGGGAGATAAAAATACGATTACCCTGGGGCTGGGGGCTGCCCGTCCCGGCCCGCTGGCGCGAGCCAGGACGGGCTGGGGGCTGGGCAGCGATCACGCTTGCAGCTCTTCCCCGAAGGGGACCTACAGGCCGATCATCCAAGCTTTCACTGCCTCCCCGATCTTCTGCCCCTCCGCCTCCTTCCTCTCGCGCTACAGGCTCATCCGGCGCAGCGATGAGGGCAATGGCACTCAACACTTTCACCGCATCGCCCGGCTGCGCCGTCACCTGGCGCAACACCCCAGAGGCAGGCGCTTCCACGTCGAGGGTAGCTTTGTCGGTCTCGATGGCAAACAGCGAGTCACCCTGGGCTACTGCCTCACCCTCGTTTTTATACCAGGTGACCAGCACCACGGTATCCACTGTCTGCCCCAGAGGGGGCACTAGCACTTCAGTAGCCATTATGTCCTCCACCCCCACCCATACACCTTTCATGGGTAGGTTTTTGGGAATCGAGACGACATCACACTAGACAGTGTCTGAACCTAATCCCCAAGTCGGGTCGCTTGCGCGAGACAGGGCTCTCTCCCCCTCAGTCCCCCCCGCTGGGGGGGAAGCTTGGCTCCTCCCCCCGCTGGGGGG
>CAYTNQ010000161.1:0-10505 GCA_964439175.1 uncultured Anaerolineales bacterium
GAAAGCCGAGTGCATGGGGTTGGCGCAAGGCATCCACGAGTCGCTGCCGGTCAAAGCGTCCCGCCGTGACCAACCCCATTACGATGTGACGGCTGCCGTCATCCGCCGAGACGACGGTCGTTTCCTCATCGCCCAGCGTAAGCCAGAAGCTATGCTCGGCGGGCTATGGGAGTTCCCCGGGGGCAAGTGTCAGCCCGGTGAATCGTTGCCCGAGTGTCTGCGGCGCGAGATTCAGGAGGAATTGGGTCTGCAAATTGAGGTAGGCCGGCACCTGACGACTGTGCGTCACAGCTACACTCATTTTCGTATCAGCCTGCATGTCTTTGAGTGCCGCCACCTGAGCGGCGAGCCACAGGCCCTCGACTGCGCCGACTGGCGTTGGGCGCGGATGGCCGATCTGGATGCTTTTGCTTTCCCTGTTACAGATCAGAAAATCATCCAAATGCTGCGTCAGTGATGCTCGCTTGTTTCTTCTCAGCCAACAACCGGGACGACTGCACTGCAAGCGACATCGATAGGCCCTATTCAGGTTACCGGGGCCCATGGGGCGAAGTTGGGGTGAGCTGACCTGAGGGCCAGAACGCCTGCAGCGCCACCAGTCGCTGCCGCAAGCCTTCGATGGCCTGGGAGTTACCTCCTTCGTCGCCCAACGTGGCGAGTTGGTGCTTTTTGAAGGCCAGCTCGGTTGCTGTTTGCCCCAGTTGCCGGTTCAGTCGCCAGGCGCGGACGTCGCCGCGAAGCAAGGCTCGGACCTGCGCACCGAGTTGCTTTCGGTACGAGGCAGCCATCTCGTAGACTTCGCGCCGGAGTGTCTCGCCTACTTCGGATTCCAGATACTGCCGGATCCACTTCCTTTCCTGTCGCCAGGCCAGGCCAATAGCCAAGCCGACCATCAGGATCCCGGCCCAATCGGAGAACAGGCTGATCAGCAGACTGGAACAAGTTACCGAGGCCAGCGTTGCGCCCAGATTGTGGATGCTGTGGAAAATCACGGCTCCACTCAAGCCCAGCAATGGGACAAAAACCCGAGTGGTGGAGTTGGTGCTCAGGCGAGCGTAGCCAATCGTCCCGCCGGTAACGCCGGTGAAGAAGGCGTGATTCAGCCCAAAGATGATAGCTCGCATAAAGATCACGCCCACCCATACACCCCAGCCACCTTCCAGCAGGCTGCTGGTAAAGTAGAAGAAATTCTCGGTGAAGGCGAAGCCCAGGCCGGCCATTGCCCCATAAACGATGCCGTCGAGCACATCATCCATTTCGCGGCGTACAAAAAGGAGGACGCTAAAGACACCTACTCCTTTGGCAACCTCCTCGACTATAGGAGCTACCAGGCCACTACCAGCGACTTCGTAGGCTAGGCCTGGTCCCAGGATGGAGATGGGGATGTCAAGGACGAGTTCAACCACGACCGATAGGGCGACGGCTGGGACTGCGCCCCACAAAAAGAGCAGGGCCAGCAACCACCATGGTTCCTTTTCGTAGTGGTCGAGCCACCACACCAGCCACGCATACAAGGCGGTGGAGATCCCTCCCACCAGCAATGATAGGATAATACCCAGAAGAATTTGCATATTGGTGGAATATTTCCAGGATGAGAAGGGGATGCCTTAGCCTTGCATACGCGACAACATCTCGTCAACTTGGCTGCGCGCCTCTTTGGCAGTCATACGTCCCTGGGCAACCAGGTCGTCGGCCGCCGCTTGCAGCTTGGCAGCCCATTCGTCGGTGGCTTCACGCACGCGGCGGATAAACTCATCGCCACCGCCGCGGGCACGCTCACCCAATTCTCGGCTACGGGAGGCGATCAACTCGCGCGTCTCTTCGCCGGATTGCGGTGCGAATAAGATGGCGGCCATGGCAGCTACCAGCGCGCCCAGAGCGGTGCCAAGTAAGAAGAAGGCGAGCCGGTCAATTGTGCGGGAAGTACCTGCATCGTATCTGGTAGGGTATTGATCCATGGGGTTATTCTCCTCTCTGAATGGTTACCTAAGCCCAATACCGATTGGCTCAAATGACCCACCGTGGTAAGATAGTCAATACACCACGTAGGGACAGGGCTTGCCCCTGTCCTACCAGGGCAACCACGCTATTTGAAAAGTATTGTACCTAAGCCTGTTTTCAACACACCCCAACAAGTTGAGGACTCCGGCTGCGGACTCCCCAACTTGTTGGGGGTATTCCGCCAGGAATCGGGCTTCCAAAACGTTTAGGTATCGAAAACAGGCTTAGTGCGCCCTACCTACCCGCCTCACCAAGTGGGTGCATTTCACTTCGGGGGCAGACCTAAACCCCGGCCCCTTCCTCCCTTGGCAGGGACAGGCTACCAGGGAAGGGGGGAGATTGCTCCCCTCCCCGACACGGGGAGGGGCTGGGGGAGGGGTCTGCCCCAAAACTGAAATACACCCCACCAAGACACCGGCTTGCGTCCGGCGGCAGAGTGTGGTTAAATGGAGAGGACCAGTTACGTTGGGGGAACGTCTATGTTCCACGGCAAGCCCAGTCTCGAAGAAGCTCGACAGCAGATGGTGGAGCGACAATTGGCACAGCGTGGCATCACCGACGAGCGCGTGCTGCAGGTGATGCGTGAGGTGCCACGCCACCGATTTGTGCCAGAAGACTTGTGGGATATGGCCTATCGCGACACGCCTCTCCCCATCGGGCATGGTCAAACCATTTCGCAGCCCTATATCGTGGCCTATATGACGCAAATGCTACGCCTGGACCCAGATGACCGGGTCCTGGAAGTGGGTACCGGATCTGGCTACCAGGTAGCCATCCTCAGCCGTCTGGCAAAGCAGGTCTACACCATCGAGCGTGTCGAAGAATTAGCCCGGCACGCGGAGCAGGTCCTGCAAGAACTGGGTTACGACAATATCTCAGTCCGTGTCGGCGACGGCGGCTACGGCTGGCCCGAAGCGGCCCCTTTCGACGCCATTATCGTTACTGCTGCTGCTCCAGAGGTACCCCCCCCACTTATCACCCAGCTTGCAGAGGGTGCGCCTCTAGTAGCTCCTATCGGACCGGCAGGTTACCAGGAATTGGTGCGTCTCTACAGACGAGGCGACCGCACCCAGATAGAACGTCTTGCACCAGTGGCCTTTGTTCCTCTCGTCGGGGAACACGGCTGGCGAGAGCAGGATTCGACCGAAGAATAGGGGGAAGCAACCTTCGGTTAAGCTATAGTGAGCGAGCATCGTCCGCGCGCTCAATAGCTTAACTCATTCATCGAATGTCAGTGATTCCTCACTTTCGCTAGTACCCCTTCACATGGATTGTGATATACTGTGGCCAGGCCCATGGCGCTGAATCTGGCCTATCAAGATCACTTTGATGGGGCACTAGAACACGCGCGCGATGCGATGGGCTAAAACACTTGCTCGCTCCCGCTGGGCCTCTTCGTTTATCCACCAGATGCCAGGGATAGCTGTCTGACAGTTAGGGCAGCGCCCCTCGGGTGTCAGGTGATAGGCGTCAATCCAATAGCCGGTGCGAGCGATAAGCAATTGCTGGCATTGAGGACAGTAGGTATTCTCCCAGCGCCCCACCCGGCCCGGGATGTTGCCGGCGTAGACGAAGTTCAGCCCTGCCTCTGTTCCGATTTCTGCCGCCCGGATGAGCGTGTCCACGGACGTATTATCCGGGTCGTGCATTTTGTAATCTTTGTGGAAGGCGGTCACATGCCAGGGAATGTCGCGCGAGACCCCGGCGATGAAGCGGGCCGCCTCCCACAGTTCTTCATTCGAATCATTAAATCCCGGAATAACCAGGGTAACGACTTCCACCCAAAAACCCCGCTTGTGCAGTTCTTCAATCGTCCACAAGACGTGCTTGAGTTGTCCTCCCAATTCGCGGTAGTTTTTCTGGCGCATGCTCTTCAAATCCACTTTGTAGCAATCGGTCAGGGGGCGCAGGTAGTCGAGGGCTTCAGGCGTAGCGTTGCCGTTCGACACAAAGCCGGTGGTCAGCCCTGCCTCTTTGGCCAGCTTAAAGACCGAACCTGCCCACTCGGTGGTGATAAGGGGCTCATTATAGGAACTGACCACCAATCGCGAGCCGAGGCGGCGCGCCGTGTCGACCATTTCCCTGGCCGAGACGATATGGGGAGCAACGCCCGCCGCGTCGTTGCGCAAGGCTTGAGACGTAAGCCAATTCTGACAATAAGAGCAGTGGAAGTCGCAACCGAGCATGCCAAAGGTGAGTGCATCAGCGCCAGGTAGCACGTGAAAGAAAGGCTTTTTCTCTACCGGGTCTGATTGCAGCCCGGCGGTGTAGCCGTGAGGCACAAGCAATTTGCCCCCGCGATTGAAACGCACCTTGCAGATGCCTCGTTGCTCGTCGAATATCACGCAGCGATGTCCGCAGGCGTAGCAGCGGACTTTGTTATTGTCCAGTTTCTCATATAGTTCACCCTCAACTGTCAACTGGTCGAGGGTGTCTGCCAATGACATTGTGTTCATAACCATCACCATCTTCTCAACCTAAAGCATCTACTTCTAAACATTAATGCTTTTTCCATACCAGGATGTGTGTATGACTATTGTACCGCACAGTGAGGGGAGTGTCAATGGGGCTGCCTTGGGGGGTGCGTTCGGAAATCATACGCCCGGCGAGGTTTCATCTCGTCGGGCGTTGTCATGCAGGTCGCCAGGGTAGCAGTGGTTATGGTATGCGGTTATGGCCCTATCTCAATTCGGATATTGTCCAGGTAGGCATAGGTATTAAGAAAGGCAAAATTTCCTCCCCCGGGCTCCGGGTTGCTGTTGACGAAGAAAGTGAGAACGACGGTCTGGCCGGCATAGCTGGAGAGGTCGAATTCCGCCGAATTCCACTGGGAGTCATACAGATTGCCACAACCCAGGTCCTCGCTGGCTGGGTTGCCGTAGCGCGCCAGAGCCGTGCTATTAACCTGGACCTCGAGGCGTTCCCATGGAGCGCCGCTCGTGGTTTGACCGGCGTCGTAGCTGAGTACGCGATATTGGAAGCGCAGGAAGGGGGTCCCGCCAGTGGGAACGTTGATATAGACTTTTATGTACGCCTGGCCGACGGGCACGTTGGGTGTGCTCCCGCATCCGTAGCTGGGGCTGCCCAGCAGGGCGGCATACGTCTTGCCATTAGGTGGTGTGCCGCCGGTAGGCAATACCGGGTGGGTCACGATACTGCGAGGCAGAGCCCCCCCGTTCTTCCAGCCGACAAAGTTGCCGGTCTCGAAGTCACCCGAGATGAAAAAAGGAATGGATGGGTCGAGGTTATTGAAGATGACAGGCAGATACACATACCTGATCCCTACTTGAATCCAATTGCTGAGGCCGGAGCCATCGTTACTGACCTGGTCGGTAGCCGTGACACGGAAGCGATAGAGCTTGTCGGGATTTATTTTAGCCGGACTGTTGGGCCCGAAGCTGGAACTGGTTGTCGTGGAAGGCAAGTCGTTCAGCCAGGGTACCCAGGGCCCGCTCTCTCCGCAATCAGTAACCTGGTCTCCCAGGCAATACTCGACTACGTACTTGGCAATGCCGGCCCCTGTGTCAGTAGAGTCGCCCCAGTAAACATCGAAGGCATTCTGATCCTGATTATAGGTGGCATGAACAGAGACACTGGGTGAAATAGCGTCACGGACGTAGCTGAAGACCTTAGGGGTAGTGTTGCCGGCGCGATCAGAGATGGTAACGGTGATGGTACCGTTGCCGGTGTCGGTGCTGACTACGTCGTAGACGCCACTCCACGTGGCGGGTGTCGGCACATCGGGCGGGTTGTCGCCGAAGGCGGGTGAGAAGGTGGCCTGGTCCAGCCCCGAGCCTATGCTTGAGTTAGGATCTGAAGCGGTACCCGACAGCGTAAAAGACTGGGCCGAGATCATTTTATTGCCATAGTAGAGCGTCGTGCCTGTTACATATAAGTAGAGGCTGCTTTCCTGGATCGGTGAGGCATTAACCACGGGCTGGGCGGTGTCGAAGATGGTGTTGGTATCCCCCCCTCCAGTTGGCGGTGTGGGGTCAGCCTCCTGGTTGCCCACGTTATCCGTCGCCCGCGTGGCGAAATAGTAAATCTGGTCGCCGCT
Organism: uncultured Anaerolineales bacterium; assembly: GCA_964439175.1. Classification (GTDB taxonomy): domain Bacteria; phylum Chloroflexota; class Anaerolineae; order 4572-78; family NAK82; genus CAYTNQ01. The sequence goes on from CAYTNQ010000161.1 coordinate 6,059, forward strand.
GGGGGTGAACTGAAAAGTGCCTGAGATGCCACTCTGGGTAGGACTGCTGGCGGTCCAACTACCACCGCTTCCCTTTTTATACCATAGGGCGGTAGAGCCCACACCGCTGCTGCCCGTATCGCTGGCGGTCCAGTCGACGGGGATGGTGCCGCCGTTGTCGTACTGGGGCGAGTTGGCATTAGAACTGGGGTTGCCTGTGTCACGGGTGTAGGTGAAGGGTTGAGTCGAATTGTTGCCTAGTAAGTCATACACTGTCACCGTGATGCTGCCGGAGTCGCTATCCGAACTTCGAGCGGTGTAATCGCCCTTCCAATCGGTGGGAGTTCCATAATTAGAGGGGTTATCGCTCAAAGCTGTCGAAAAAGTCACCGCTGATGTGGGGTTTGACCCAAGTCCCACGCCGGAGTCGGATGCGTCTCCCTGCACGGTAAAGGTTTGCGATGACGAACCCATGTCGTCGCCATAATATACCGTCGTTCCCACCACATGCAGGTAAGGACTGTGCTGGTCATCAATGGAAGGATTGGTGATGGCCGGCGGCGTCTTGTCGATATTCAAGACGACGCTGTCACTGGCGGTGTTGCCTACGTGGTCGGAGATGGTCACCGTGACCGTGACCGTGCCATCGGGGTCATCAGCGACCCCAGTAAAGGAGCCGCTGCCATCCGGACCGCAGTCTGAGGCCTGGTCAGAGCCGGCATCGCTTTGGTGGTCCCAGGTGCAGTTGCCGGAGGCCAGACCAGAGCCGCTATCGCTGGTCGTGCTGGTAAAGTCCCAGGTAGGGGTCAGATCGCCGGCGGCATACCAGTTGGAGCCGTCATCATCCAGCTCCCCATCTACAAAGTCATAGCCTGGATCTGTCACATCGGTGAGGGTGACTGCCGGTGGGGTAATGTCTTCTGTATAGACGAAGGTAGTGGTTACGCTGTTACCCACGTTGTCAAAAGCCGTGACGGTGATGCTGCCATTTCCATCGTTGCTGCTGGTTACGCTATACTCTCCCTGCCAGGAGGAGTTGTCATTGGGGGGCAGCGTATCGCTAAAGGCAGACGAGAAGGTAACATGATAGTAACCGGAGCCGGTGTCGGAGGCGTTACCCTGCACGGAGAAGGTTTCCGGGCTGCTCTCCATTTGGTGGCTGTAATAAACGCCAGTGCCGACAGCATGCAGGTACGGGCTGGTTTCGTTAATGAAGGTGCCCGTAATAACCGGGTTCGATATGTCGCCCTCGTAATGAAAGGTTTGCAGAGCGAAGTTACCCACTTTATCGTAAATAGTGGCGACAAAGTCGTTACTGCCCCAGTATTGGCTATTATCAAGGACGTAGGCCCCCGCCCAGTTCTCCGGCGTATCGTCGTCCCATGGTTTTACTAAGAAAGCTTGCGAGAAGGTAGCCCGATCCAGACCGGAACCGCTATCTGTGGCCTGGCCGTGTACCGCAAAGGATTCCAGGCCAGGCATATCGTCGCCGTAGTAAATGGTGGTGCCGACAGGATGGAGATAGTCACTGGCTTCGCCAATAGCGGGGAGTATGATGGTGGGTGCGGCATTATCCTGGATGAAGTTGATAGTGATGGTATCGGTGGCGCTCAAGCTGTCGGTAACGGTGAAAACGACCCCGGGCTCCGACGCATCGTCAGCCCCAATGGTGTATGCCACCGACCAGGTGCTGGTGGTGCCATCATTCGTGGTGGGAACACTGGAAGAGGGAGTACCGTCAAAGGCGGTACCGCCATCAAAGCGAATAGGGTCAGTGTCGGAAACGGTGACGGTGACGGTGATAATCTGGTTGGCCCCTTCGCTGCTCAGGCTATTGAAGTAGACGGTGCCCCCAGTGTCGGCCAGCGGCGGGCTGTAGAAGTAGGTGCTCTTACTGGACGTCACCTCAACCTGGGTGATAAGCGGGGCCTGGTCGCCCCGTACGATGGCCGGCCAGGCCAACATCACCGCGGCCAGTGCCAGCCCTGCTGCCATGGCAATTCCCAGCCTCCAAGCCGGTCGTAAGGTTGATTTTATAGAGTCTTCCGCCATATCTACGACTCCTTGGGCCAACTAGACCCATACCGCAATTAGCCAGCTACCACCGATGCAAGCGATGGGGTTATATTCGGCTCCGTTTTGGCTTGGACGGCCACGCTTCAACCAACCTGCTATCAAAGCACTTGTCCAGAGATAACCTGGCACTTTTGCCATCAATTTGCACCTGATGTGCCGGTTGAAGAGCAAAGTTATACCCAACGCACGGGTAGTATATTATTGGACGAGTGCAAATGGTAAGCTGCTATTGGGTTATGCCAATGTCACATTCTGTGAGTTATCCTCGGCAGGGAAGGGCCTGGCCCTATATGCTTGTTATTGCCCAAACTCGTCGTAAAGCACTTATTCATCAATAACTTCGCATTCAAGTTGCCATCTTGTCCCATAGGCCTATTTCAGTAAAATGAGGCCAGTCTTCAGCATATCACAAGGAATCAGGAAATTCATGTGAAACAAATTAGAAAATTATTAGAGACGGTCAGCGAGTGGACGGAAATTATCAACTGGGATACTGTCGTCGAAAAGGTAGCCCGCCAAGGCCCATGATTCTTCACTGATTGGCGCAATGTGAACATGACTGCACCTCTCGACTTTGTGGAAGAGGGGTGTTTAAGCTTTAGCCCATAATTATAGCATACACTAAAGGGATGGGGCTTGTCAACAGTACATGATTCCCTTGCTATTCTGCGTATCGGATGTTACAATGGCAGCGTTCGATTTTTGCCTCGTTCATATTGGGTAACCGCAAGTTCTTTTCGCGAAAAGGAACGTCCCTTATGACACCAATTGGCCGAAATTCGGCCCTCAAAGCATTGATGGGCCTGGTCATGGTCCTGACGATCACGGCCTTGGCTTGCGCTGTATCCACACCGCCGCCGGCCCTGCCGTCACCCACAGGTATAATTCCCCCCACTGCTCCTACCCGAGGTCAACCGCTGACAGTCATGTTCCTTGACATCGGTCAGGGGGATGCTACCCTCATCCACTCGCCTGGGGGGCGAACCATGCTGATTGATGGGGGCAATGGTGCGTCAGATGCTGATAACGTGATTTTGCCGGCCTTGCAAGCCTGGGGCGGCGACCGGCTGGACGTGATGGTCGTCACCCATCCGGACCAGGATCACATTGGTGGGTTGCCGCGTGTGATCGAAACGGTCCCGGTAAGTCAGGTGGTGCTGACCGGGCAGGTGCATACCACCCAGACCTACGAGCGCCTGTTGACTGCCATTCGCGATAAAAAATTGCCAGCCGTTCGGGCCCGGGGCGGGATGTCGCTTGACTTCGATCCGGCGTTGACCACATCCATCCTGGGTCCGACCGACGCCCTGGTTGAGAGCGATGACACCAATAATGCTTCCATCGTCATACGCATGACGTACGGCACGGTGACATTTCTTTTCGTCGGCGATGCAGAGGAGACGGAGGAAGCGGTTATCATGAATAGTGGCGCAGACGTACATGCCCAAATCCTCAAAGTGGGGCACCACGGCAGCCGTAACAGCACGTCGTTAGATTGGCTGCAGGCGGTATCGCCACAAGTTGGCGTCATTTCGGTGGGGGAGAACAATCGCTATGGCCATCCACACCCTGAGGTGCTGGAGTTGCTCTCGCGATTTGGGGTCAAAGTATATCGCACCGATCAGCAGGGGACGATCACCGTCGTGACTGACGGTACAACTTATCAAGTATCCACGGAGCGGTGATAACACATGAATGGAGAAACAGTACGCGGGGTCGTTGACCGATTTGAGGGGGAATACGCTGTGGTAGTGCTGGATGATGGTCAGCAACTCGATTGGCCCCGGTCGACTCTGCCGGCCGACGTTCAGCCAGGAATAGCCGTCGTCTTAAGCCTTTCGCCGGCTACAGGGTCTCGCGAAGCAGAAGGAGAAGATCAGGTATCGACCCAGACGGTGGACGACTGGAGCGGGGAGTTGGCGCAGGAGGAAGGGCGTTGGATTGTCCGGTTAGCCGACGGGCAGGTGATTCGATGGCCTGCCAGCCTTACCATGTTGGCCCAATCTGACAATCAGGTCAGTCTGCAATTGGCGGTTGATGCCGAAGATACCGAAGCCCGACGTCGGCGGGTGGCTGATCTGCTCGATGACATTTTTGGGGCCGCAGAGTAAAGGAAGAACAGTCCGGCCTGTCCCAATTTCGGGGAAATGTAAGGGCGAGGTCACCTCGCCCCTGCGGCTAAAATCCGGGACGACCTCCTACCCGGGGTGCGTCCCAAATCCTTGGCAGACCCTAGGGGTTTTCTGAAACCCGTAGGGTCTTGCACCTAAAATTTGGGACAGCTCCCCCGCCTGGCTTGCCTTTGACTTACCCCTGGAGATAGATTATAATGGCTAACTGGGATCTGATTGACATTGGTGAGCGTGCGTGATGTGGCGTAAAGCGACAGCCG
>CAYTNQ010000162.1:0-10460 GCA_964439175.1 uncultured Anaerolineales bacterium
TGGCAGGACAGATTGCCTATTGCCAGTGACCAGGCCCTATGTTAGGATAGGTGTAATTGGGCGAGTGGGGTTAAAAAGCCGCGCCTGTTGGCGGCGTCTCCTGAAAAATAGCCGTTCTGGACAATGTAGGTGGATGTGTGGGGAAGAGCATTTCCCGGACTTGAGGGCGATGAGGTTTGAGGATGCCGTCGACTGGCTGAAATCAGCGTAACAGGTTTGTAGGCCGGCCCAAGTTAGTTCGCAGTGAATAGAGCCGGCATGAGTTTCAAGTGAGTAATACACCCATAAGATTTAGGGTGATCCGAGAGATGCAACTTCCATATTGAGAGGCCAGCCAATGTTGGTAAAGTTTTGGGGAGTGCGGGGCTCCATACCAGCACCTTTGTCTTCCACGCAGATTCAAAGCAAAATCGTCCGCGCTCTGCAAGAGGCGGCAGTCAAGGGAGTGGACCTTTTTAATCCAAATTCTATTGACCAATTTGTAACCGGGCTGCCCCTTTCTATTCGAGGGGCAGTAGGTGGCAACACTTCGTGTATCACGGTTGAAACACCAGAAGGCTTGGTGATCTTTGATGCAGGTACGGGCATGCGCGAATTGGGCAATGCTCTGATGGAACGGGAGTTTGGGCAGGGAAAGGGGAAAGCGAGCATTTTTTTCACTCATACCCATTGGGATCACATTCAGGGCTTTCCCTTCTTTCAACCGGCCTTTGTGCCTGGCAATCGGTTTACCATTTACTATCTGCACCCATATGTTAAGCAAGTCGTCGTTGGTCAGATGAAACCAGAGTGGTTCCCGGTCCAATTTGACAATCTGAGAGCCAACCTGGAATTTAAACAAATCAAAGAGGGCGATAGGGTGAATGTGGCCGGGTTGGAAATCCGAAGCAAAGCCCTTCAGCATCCCGGTATTGCCTATGCCTATCGGGTTGACAACGGTACCACGTCGTTGGTGTTGGCCACCGACGGCGAATACAAGAACCTCAGCGCCTCTCATACCAAGGAATACATCGATTTTTACGCTGGCGCTGACGTTCTCATCTTCGACGCTATGTTTTCTGTGAGAGAATCAATAATCAAAGAGGATTGGGGACACAGTTCGGCTCTCATTGGTGCTGACATTGCCCGGCAAGCAGGGGTGAAATGGCTGGTGCTCTTTCATCACGATCCCGCCTCGGAGGACGATGAAATCTGGCGCATCCACCAGGAAACGCTGGAGTATATGTCCCAGGATCTTAGCACTGCACCGCCAGAGGTATTGGTGGCCACTGAGGGTCTGGAGATTAACCTGTCAGATAAACATGACTTTGCCGTGGGGGCGCAGATGATGGGCGACGTTGCTCTCATTTCTTTGGAGGGGCGCTTCGATGCTTATGGTGCTGAAGTCTTTGAATCGCAGTTCGATGCCCTGTTGGGACAGACCAATATGTTCAAGGTTGTGCTCAACATGCAGGATGTGACGGAGCTCAGCATGGCTGGGGTCAAGGCACTGCTTGAAGCACGCAAGCAAACCTATAGCATGGCCTTAGTCCGGCTTCCGAGTCACATCCATCGTGTGTTGGAGTTGGCTGTGACCACTGATTTTTTCGCGATTTACGACGAAGTGGATCTCGCCTTAGAGGCGCTCAACGCCTCCGATAACGAGAGGCATTAAGAGTATGTTTGAAAAAATAGGATGGGGCAGGCTCAGGCTGTTTGCGCTTCAAAATCAACGTACTCGGTTTTCAGCCGGTCCTCCACCTTCGCCCCGAAGAATCCCAACAACTCCCCAATGAGCTCCGCTTTGTGCTCGGCGTCGCGCGCCGACCACGTGCGGCTTTTGATCTCGAGATAGTAACCATTCTCCTCTAGCATTCTCAACTGATCCAGATTGATGGCAAAGTCGGTCTCTTTATAAATGATATGGAAGCGCTGCCGTCGTTTAACCACCTGCCGCTCTTCATCGGGCTTGAAGTACTCTCGGTAGAAGCGAAGGCTCCGGTCTGCTGGCGCTGCGTAGCGAGATCGGGTCAGCACTACCGAGTTGTCGTATTCTCGCTCGCGCGCCGGGCCCATCATCGTAATGGTGTAAAACACCTCTCGCACCGCTGTCCCCTCGTCGAGCACTTCATCCTCTCGATAGCGCAATCGCCCCTGTTCGCCGCCCTTAAAGAGGAAATAGGTATCGTACTGGTCGCGCACGGACGAACGAGGAACTGTCAATTCTGGCCCAGCTAATTTCGCCAGAATGTCATCCATGTTGTCCACACGCACCTTTGCCTGAATCTCAAAAGTCTCTTGCGGGATGACGCCGCTGCCAATTGCCAGGAGTTTTGACAACAGGTTACCTTCACGAGCGATAAGGAAGGAGTCGATGCGGCGGGCATATTCCTGAGCTTCGACCTTGAGCGCTTCTTCGTTGAGGGTCAGCAATTCCTGGCTGCGCATCAAAAACTGTCCGTTGACCAACAAGTCACGTACATCGGTACTTTTGGCGGCGTAGACAAGCTGTGAATAAATAGCGTCAGGATCACGCCGGAATCTGGGCATCTCGTGGGTCCGGTTCAATTCGACCACGGCGATGTCGGCCCGCTTACCTACCTCCAGCGAGCCCGCAATGTGCCCCAGATGCAAGGCTCGTGCTCCTTCGATGGTGGCCATACCAAAGGCGGTCTTGGCAGGCAGTGCCGTGGGGTCGCCAAAGAAGCCTTTGGCCAAAAAAGCAGCCAGCCGGGTTTCTTCGAACATATCCAGGTCATTATTCGAAGCCGGGCCATCGGTGCCGATGCCTACGTGCAATCCCAGATCTACCATCTGTTGCACCGGCGCCACGCCACTGGCCAGCTTGAGGTTGCTGCTGGGACAGTGCGCCACGCCTGCCTGGTGGTGCTTCAGAGTGTGCATTTCCCCCTCATCCAGGTGGACGCAATGGGCTGCAATGACTTTGGCATCCAGAATGTTCTGCTTCTTCAGCCAAGGCACCACCGGCATATCATATTGGCCTCTACTCTCCTCCACTTCCAGCATCGTTTCCGAGACGTGAATGTGCAGGGGGACGTCGTATTCCGCGGCCAGAGCCGCCGAGGCCCGCAGTAATTCAGGGGTGGCAGTGTAAGCGGCGTGCGGGCCAACAGCCGGCACAATAAGGGGGTGGTCCAGCCAGTGCTCGATGAAATCGCGGCAATAGGCCAGGCTCTCTTCGTAGCTGGTGGCATCGGGAGCGGGGAATTTCAGAATGGTTTGGGCGCAAATGGCGCGCATCCCTGCTTCGACTGTGGCGTGGGCCACTTCGTGCTCGTAGTAATACATATCACAGAAGGTGGCGATGCCAGAGCGAATCATCTCGGCACACGCTAGAAGTGTACCCACGCGGCAAAACTCAGGCCCCACAAACTCACGCTCTACTGACATCATATAGCCGTAAAGCCAGACATCCAGGCGCAAGTCGTCGGCCAGTCCGCGCAGCAAAGTCATAGGGACATGGGTGTGCGCATTGACCAGGCCGGGGATGATGGCACATCCCGTGCAATCGAGGGTCTCTTTGGGGGTAAAGTGAGCTTCCAATTCGGCGCTGTCGCCTACTGCTACAATTTCTTCCCCATTTATGGCCACTGCACCGTCTTCAATCACCCGGAGCGCATCGTCCATACTCACGACCGTGCCCCGAGTCAGGAGCCAATCAACCAGTTGGGTAGACATCGGGTCGGTTTACATCCTTTCGCCATTTAGTACAAAAAAAGCCAGGGGCAGGCTGACCCGCTGGCTTGATTGCAAGCCATGGCTGGCTTCCAACGCTGGCCGAACAGAGATCGGCAGGGAATTAAATATCCCAGTCGTCGTCAACTTCATCCTCATCGAGGTCTAAGAGATCATCCTCTTCTTCGTCCCACTCCAGCGGCTCTTCGTCGTCGAGAATGTCCTCGTCATCCCATTCTTCTTCATCTTCTAGCAGTACGTCCTCGATGCCTTCATAGGTGAGGCATCCCTGCTCGGGGTCGTAAGTTATTTCTTCCGACGAGCACAATCCTTCCTCATTGAAAATACAATCAGTAGCACGGCAGATGATTTTGGTCATATTCTTAACCCCCCTTGGAAATAGGTCGGAATACACTTGTGGTTCGCATTTTCAAGGCGAATCGGCTCCGACCTTGAGGTCAACCAGCGACAAAAGGAAAATAGCGGCTATGATAATCGCTGAACTTACGCACCACCGACAAATGGCATAGATCACATATAGTTCCAAGTAGGTCAGGTAGGCCGAGTATAACACACCTATCAGGGAGATGCCAAATATGGCGAGTGGGATATAACCGTCCAGATCTTCCGATATGCGACCTTGTAGTAGCGTCAGGGTGAGCAAAGTCGTGTAGGCTACCAGTCCCAAAACAGCGACCGGGATGCCTCCCACTTCGGAATAAACGCTTTGCTGCACGATGTCACAGCCCCTGGATTGGCCGCAGGCAACTGACTGGCCTGCCAGGTGAGCCCAGGTGAGGTAGCCCGAGACCCCCATTCCGGCCATAGACAGCAGCCGCATCAGCCACAGTCGCCAATCAACATCGGATATGAAATAGGAAGTTGTATCTCTCACTTCGTTTCTCATCTCACGATCCCTGTGACAGCATGTTATCGAAGAGTTGGCGTAGTTCGCTTTCAGACAGTTCCCCGCGCATTATCTGCCCATTGAGGAACCAGGTGGGTGTCGCTTCTACGCCCTGGCTCTTGCCCTGGTCGTAATCAGCCTGAACTATACCAGCTTTGGCACCTGAATCGAGGCAAGTATTAAAGCTGGCGGTGTCGAGACCGAGTTGCTGAGCATACGTTTTCAGTTGGGGCGTACTGTAGGCAGCCAGGCCGGTCCCCCGTCGGGCAAAAAGCAGGTCGTGATATTGCCAGAATTTATCGGCTCCCTGATCCAACGCGCACTCGGCCGCCTGGGCTGCTTGAGACGACTCGGGCGCCAGGAAAGCAAAGTTGCGGAAGACGACCTGTACCTTGCCCGTCTCAATATAATCCGGGCTGAGCGCCTTGAGCGCATCGGCAAAATTACCGCAGTGGCTGCACAGAAAATCGGAATATTCCACCAATTTCAGCGGCGCATCTGGCGATCCTTTATAGGGCTCCCCATCAGACGTTACACCGGTCTGATAGGCCAGTTCGCCAACCGCCACCGGTTGTGAGCGATTGCTGTTCAAAATCAGCAACAAAGCAGCGGCCAGTACTGCCACGCCAACGACGATCAAGATCTGAGTGGTTGAGATAGTCTGTTGTTGCCTGGAACGCCGCCGTTTCTTTTGTCGAGTTGTCATAGATCACCTCAGTTCCAAACGATAAGTCCTATCCTCATACCAATGGAATATCTCGGACGATAATATTAGACATGAAAACAGTATACTATCAACTGCCTGAGTCGCGCTGAATTCTACGTCAAGTCGCCGTGGTACGCAAGTTGATACAGGTGACTGCACTCTGATCCAACTCGTTGCTGGTTCCTTTCAAGCTTGCTATTGGCTGACCCTCTTGCCTGTTTATTTCTCAGGGTTGCTTGACCTCCCTCTCTGCATGCCTTATAATGATTGGGACCCGATAGCTGAGAATTGTTATTCCCTGTCCGTTATAGAGAGGGGCCCTTTATGGGTTATGAACTGATTCATGGCGATTGTTTTAGGTGGATGGAAGATCGTGCCGCAAACAGCATTCATGCTGTTGTCACAGATCCGCCGTTTGGCTTGCTAGAGTACACTCGCAAAGAGTTGAAGAAAATGCGTGTAGGTCGGGGTGGGGTGTGGCGCATCCCGCCAGAAATCGGTGGGAGTAAACGTAGACCTTTACCTCGCTTTACTGTTCTGAGTGAGGATGACATCTACATCTTGCGCCGTTTCTTCCACGATTGGGCAGTACTGGTCAATCGCATCCTGGTGCCTGGTGGCCACATACTCATCGCGGGCAACCCGCTATTATCTTATATCGTCGCTGATTCCATTATTAGAGCAGGATTTGAACGGCGTGGGGAAATTATTCGACTTGTTAGAACTTTCCGAGGTGGGGACAGACCCAAGGGTGCAGAAGAAGAATACAGAGATGTCTGTTCCATGCCTAGAGCTAGCTACGAACCCTGGGGATTGTACCGCAAGCCTTTCAAGGGGACTCTATCGGAAAATCTGACCAAATGGGGCACGGGGGGCCTGCGTCGCAATGCCGAGGACATTCCGTTCAGTGATGTGATTGAGAGCACCCGAACCCCGGAGGTCGAACGCGAAATTGCCCCTCATCCGAGCCTGAAACCGCAGGCTTTTATGCGACAGCTTGTTTGGGCGGCATTACCCCTGGGGAAAGGGATTGTTCTAGATCCATTTGCTGGAGGGGGCTCGACCATCGCTGCTGCGGTCGCGATAAGCTACGATAGTATTGGAATAGAAATCGACCCCAAGTTCTATCAAATTGCCGAAGAAGCTATACCCAAACTGGCCAGAATCGCAGTTAATATGGAAAATCATGACCTCACAAGCGGCTCGGCAGGTGAAGCGGATAGCTCACTGAAGGCACATGAGGCTGACTTGCAAGCCATATTACCCATGTTCGATGAGTTGAACTCGGCCTAGCGAGCTATGCCTAATGCCTCAAAACTGTACTTCTCTGGATGTACCACGAAGCCAGGATGCTGATACACAGGATTTGACCTAAGCTTGTGCATTCCTTCTTTTGTGATCGAAGCGGTGATCGTACGTCGTGACTGACCAACCCGCCCACTGAAACTCCAATCCGACTGCCCCAGTTGTGCTGCCAAAATCTGAACAAAGTGGGTTGCGAGGCGATCCTGCACGGGTTCAGTTCCCACGTCGATCTGGTAACGAAAAATAAGATACCAACCTGCTTCAGGGTTGTGTCCTTGCCATCCTCTACTTTGTCTGGATGCTTTGACCTCAATACCCTCATCAGCTCGTAAGACGGCATTACCAGGATATTGATCAAGCCGGATAAGATCTGGAAAGCCTCCAACCTTCAGATTGGGTGTTAGAGTCTGGCTAGCATCTCCCAAGTTCTTGACCACTACTTCGCTCAAGAGACCTGCAAAGGAGTTTCCCAAGAGCATCTCTTCAAATCGCGAGTAGCCTCGGCTCACGAGAAACGTGTTGACATCATGCAAGAGGTCATATGTCGACTGCATAGCCTGAATCACCTCAGAAACAGTCAAACCATACGGCAGCCAGGCATTGGGGTTGACGTATTCCTCTTGGATGGTAGACTTCTGAATGTATGAGGGAATTGTGGGGTGTGGCATATATTTTGCGTTCCTAATCATGAAAATCGAACAGGTCTTTGATCTCAACGCCCAGAGCGTCAGCTAGTACCGCCAATGTAGTCAATGAAGGCGAATAGAGACCTCGTTCGATGCCACTAATGTAATTTACTGACAGGTGGACGACTTCGGCCACCTGTTCTTGCGTCAGATCACGCCTGCGGCGCAATATCCTGACTCGCTGACCCAGCCTTCGGGCTATCTCAGACTTTGCCTGTCCTGCATTATCGTTCATAGAGACTCTGTTTCATCATATCACATTCTCAGTGTTACTTCCACACACTGAGAGTGTTGGTTTCTTTCGATGACTCAGCTTGCATAGCTCTTGCCGATCTGCACCTACTTCACCCTACTAAACACTTAATGCTTTGCTGTTTGGCAGAACAGACCGGGTTAGGTATAATTAGGTTAGAATGGGTTGTAACTTTTGAAAGGAATAAAAGAGCGAGATGTTGACGATTATTACTTTTGCTATCGTGTTGAGCCTGTTAGTGTTTGTGCACGAGTTTGGCCACTTCATCGTCGCCAAACGGACAGGTGTGGTGGTTGAGGAATTTGCCTTTGGCTACCCGCCACGGCTGCTGAAATACTGGCAAAGCGAGGGAAAAATCCGCTTTGATGGGAAAGACATGGTCATCGGGCGCAAGACCGATGTTTCGCGCCGGGTCGAAGTAGGCGCGCGTGTGATATACGAGAGCGAAGCACAGGCCGATGGTCGGGTTGTGGTAACTCGCATCCAGCCGGTCCCTGAGGACATGTCCGACGACGAGGCTGCGCGTGAATTGGGGCGACCTGTCAGCGTCGTCGAACGGCTGGAGCGCGGTACTGAATACACCATCAATCTGATACTCTTTGGTGGCTATGTTCGTATGTTAGGTGAAGAAGACCCTAAAGCTCCCGGCAGCTTTGCCAGCAAGAGCAAAAGGGTGCGTGTTGCCGTGTTGGTGGCAGGCGCCACGATGAACATTTTGTTGGCGATTGTGGTCTTTGCTGCTTCGTTTATGCTAGGCGCGCCCCAGGTCGTTGCCACCGACAACGTGATGATCAGCAGCGTTGCCGCTGGATCACCGGCTGACAAAGCGGACCTGCGAGTGGGAGACATTATCGCCTCTATTGACGGTATTCCGGTCAAATCGCCAGAGGAATTGGTAACATTAACCAACGACCGGCTTGGCCAAAAAGTATCGTTGGTGATCAAGCGTGGGGAAGACAGTCTGCAGGTCACGGTTACACCCCGTGCCAACCCACCCGAAGGAGAGGGGGCAATCGGCGTCACTATCCAGCCAGCCGTTTCGAAGATTACGTTGAAGTATTATCCTCTCGGCGAGGCTTTGTGGTCGGGCGTGCAACAAACATTCGGGACCATTGCTTTGACCCTTAGTGTGCCTATCTTAGTTCTGCGTGGGCTCGTTCCTGCCGCGTTGGTCCGTCCGATTGGGCCTCCCGGCATTTACCAGCAAACTGCCTCGGCTGTACAGGCTTCGGTGCAAACGGGCTGGTGGTTTCCCTTGCTCAACTTGGTGGGTCTGATCAGCACGGCGCTGGCGATTACCAATTTATTGCCCTTGCCGGCTATGGATGGAGGGCGCATCTTCTTCATCGTCGTGGAGGCCATCCGAGGGCGACGCATTGACCCGGCCCGGGAAGGCTTTATCCACTTGATCGGACTCGGGATCTTGATGGTATTAATGCTGGTGATCAGCTATTACGACATCGTGCGTCCAATGTCAACCATAGATTGGACCAGTCTATTCCGATGATGTCACACTGCCCTCGCTGCCAAAGTCCTGTCCAAAGCGAGTGGGCTGTGTGTCCAACCTGCGGCCTGTCCCATCCAGGCAGTCGAGGCCAAATAAGATGTCGCACGTGTGGGGCACGGACCAACAGTATTTACCATGTGTGTCCCACGTGCGGTGCCGATCTGGAACCAGCGCCGTTTCCACTTTGGCCCCCTGGAAGGTATATTCGACTTGCTGGCAGCGCATTCTTGGCAGCAGGCCTCATCTTCGGCTTGGTGCGTCTCAGGCCAAGTGTGGAACGGGGTACCAGCCAGGCAATAGCTTTCTTCATGCCTACCCCAACCCCAACCGCGACCGGCACCGGCACGCCGACGGCTACCCCCACGCCTACGAGTACGCCTACGACAACACCTACGCTCACCCCCTTGCCTACTTCGACGGCCACGCCCACGGCGACGTCGACTGAATCGGCATCTCCCACACAGGCTTTGCCGGCGACCATCACTCCTACCCCAACTGTCATTCCTACGCCAACGCCACGCTTCCCCGCTCCGGTACTGACTGGCCCTCCAGACGGAGAGATCTTTGTTGGCCGTGGGCAATTTGTTATCCTGCGCTGGGAGTCGGTGGGGCGGCTGGCGGAGAATGAATGGTATGCTGTGCGCCTTTCCTGGTCCAAGAATGGCACAATGGCCCAGCGAGGTGGCAATAATTTGAAAGAAACCTCCTGGCAAATCCCGGCCGACTTTTACTGGGGCAAAGCTGACCAAGAGACGGGACGTGCTTACGAATGGTATGTTTACATTGAACGAGTGACAGAGACGGAAGATGGCCAAAAGGTAGGAGAACCGATTAGCCCCCCTAGCGAGGTCCGCACCCTTTATTGGCAGTGATTGATGGTTTGACAATGGAATTCGAAAAGGTTCTTTTGCATCTTAGTAATACTAATGAACGTCTAACTACCCGGCACCTGTACACACTTTCGGAAATGCCTCGTGAACAATTTGAGCGCTTCCGCCAGGTGTGGCCAGGTATCGAGCCTGGACGTCGCCGGCTGGTGATACGCAACATGGTGGAATTGGCAGAGCATAGTTTCGAGGTCAACTTTGACCCCATCTTTTTGCTGGCACTGGCAGACGAAGACAGCGACATTCGAGCGGCAGCCATTGATGGATTGTGGGAAAACGAAGACCAGGCACTTATTGGCCCATTGGTGCATCTGTTGCGCGTCGACGAATCGCCCGGCGTTCGGGCAGCGGCCGCCATCGCCCTGGGGCGCTTCGTTCTGTTGGGCGAGCTCGAAGAAATCGATCGCGCTCCTGCTATGTTGGCTGAGAAAGCATTGCTGGAAACGATTCGGCATGGAGAGGAGAACCTGGAAGTACGTCGCCGGGCGGTCGAGGCTATTGCCTATTCTGGCGAGGCCGGCGTGCGTGAAATCA
>CAYTNQ010000163.1:0-10390 GCA_964439175.1 uncultured Anaerolineales bacterium
CCCTTGCGAAGGTCAAGAATAATTTCGCCAACGGGGCAATTTTCGGTAGATCCAGGCATTTTTGCTCTGAAAATTCTCACCAAACCTTCGCAAGGGTTATCGGGCCTGAGTAGTTGTGTAAGGGCAGGCAGTGGCTTGGAAACCACCATCAGTAAATATCGAGGGGAACGACAATGAGCGACATCTCAACGACTGATACACTCGACCAGCTTTGCGTCAACACCGTTCGCACGCTTGCCATGGATGCTGTGCAAAAGGCCAAATCCGGCCACCCCGGTTTGCCGATGGGCATAGCCGATGTTGCATACGTGCTGTGGACTCAATTTCTTAAGCACAACCCGGCCAATCCCGACTGGCCGGATCGTGACCGCTTTGTGTTGTCAGGCGGGCACGGCTCGATGCTGCTCTATAGCCTGTTGCATCTGACCGGCTATGACTTACCCCTGGAAGAACTGATGAACTTCCGCCAGTGGGACAGTCGCACGCCGGGACACCCTGAGTATGGCCTCACTCCCGGCGTGGAGACGACAACCGGTCCATTGGGACAGGGATTCGCGAACGGCGTGGGCATGGCCATCGCCGAGCGCTTTCTGGCCGGGATCTTTAACCGGCCAGGCTATCCCATCGTAGACCATTACATCTATGCCATCGTCACCGACGGCGACTTGATGGAGGGTATATCCCACGAAGCGGCATCGCTGGCGGGACACCTGGGACTGGGGAAGCTCATCTATCTTTACGACGACAATCACATCTCCATTGACGGGCGCACCGAGCTGACCTTCACCGAAAATCGCTGTGCCCGTTTTGAGGCCTACGGCTGGCACGTGCAACAGGTGGATGGGCACCATCGGGAGGCTGTCGCCAGAGCCCTTCGCGCTGCCCGAGCCGAAACGAGCCGTCCCTCCCTCATTGCCTGTCGAACCCATATCGCGTATGGCAGTCCTAACAAGCAGGACACCGCCGCGGCGCACGGCGCACCCCTGGGAGAAGAAGAAGTTCGGTTGACCAAAGAAAACCTGGGCTGGCCATCTGACGCTCAATTCTATATCCCCGAAGAAGTATTGGCTCACTACCGCGAAGCGATTCCCCGTGGTCAGGCCCTGGAGATGGAATGGCAAAACCTCTTTGACCGCTATGCAGCCGAATACCCCGACCTGGCTGAGCTATGGCATCAGGTTTGGTCAGGTGAATTGCCCGCAGGGTGGGAAGAGGCGTTGCCTACGTTTGATGCAGCCGATGGGCCTCTGGCTACCCGTTCTGCTTCAGGCAAGGTGCTCAATGCCATTGCGCCGGTGTTGCCTACCCTGATAGGTGGCTCGGCCGATCTCACTCCTTCCAACAACACCGAGTTGAAGAGCTACGCCTGGCTACAAACTGGCCAGTTTGGTGGACGTAACATCCACTTTGGCGTGCGTGAGCATACGATGGGGGGTATTTTGAATGGCTTGGCGCTGCACGGAGGGGTGATCCCATACGGTGGTACCTTTTTGGTCTTCTCTGACTATATGCGCCCGACCATCCGGCTGGCGGCGATGATGGGGCTACCGGTAGTTTACGTCTTCACTCATGACAGTGTGGGGCTGGGAGAAGATGGTCCCACACACCAGCCGGTAGAGCATCTCCCTGCTTTGCGGGCCATCCCAAATTTGATGGTCGTCCGGCCGGCCGATGCCACAGAGACAATCCAAGCCTGGCGGATGGCGTTGGAGCATCATAAGGGACCGGTGGCTTTGCTACTAACCCGACAGAAGCTGCCCATTCTCGACCGATCTGTCTTGGCTCCGGCCGAGGGACTCAAGCGCGGGGCGTACGTATTGGCCGACACAGATGGCACGCCTGACTTAATCCTCATCGCCAGCGGTTCCGAGGTCCAGGTGGCTCTTGATGCCCGCGAGCGGTTGGCGGTACAGGGGGTGAAGGCGCGGGTGGTCAGTATGCCCAGTTGGGAACTTTTCGAACAGCAGCCGCCTGATTACCAGGCGCAAGTGTTGCCGCCGGAAGTGACAGCCCGGCTGGCGGTTGAGGCGGCGGTTCCCCTGGGATGGGAACGATACGTCGGTCCGCAGGGATACGTAGTCGGGCTCAATCGCTTTGGCGCGTCAGCGCCCTACAAGACCATTTTTGAGCAGCTTGGTTTCACCGGCGAGAATGTGGCGCTGCAGGCGTTGGCCGTGTTAGACAAAGCGCGCCAGTAGAGGGATGATTGTAACGTGAATGACGTAAATGCCATTGCAAAGTTTAAACGACTGGCCGCCGAAAGGGCCGCGGATTTTGTCCAGAGTGGTATGATCCTGGGCCTGGGGACCGGTTCCACGAACCGCTATGTAGTTGATATAATTGGAGAGCGTGTACAGGCGGGAGTGTTGCAGGGGATTGTGGGCGTACCCACCTCGGAGCGGACCGCAGCGCAGGCTCGGGCGCTGGGTATCCCGCTGACTACGCTCATCGAGCATCCGGTCTTGGATCTGGTCATTGACGGCGCCGACGAGGTAGATCCGGCTCTCAATCTGATCAAAGGGCTGGGCGGGGCGTTGCTGCGTGAGAAGATTGTAGAGATCGCAGCGCGGCGTTTTGTGGTAGTAGTGGACGAGTCGAAGCTGGTACAGCGATTGGGCAGCCGAGGGCCGCTGCCGGTAGAGGTGACTCAGTTCGCGTGGGAGGTGCATGCTCGTTGGCTGGAGAGCCTGGGTTGTCGCGCCGAACTGCGTCGCGAGGCTGATGGCACACCTTATGTCACCGACAATGACAATTACATTATCCATTGCACCTTCGCCAGCGGCATTTCCGATCCGTTTTCGCTTGCCCGGCAACTCATTGAGCGGCCGGGGGTGTTGGAGCATGGTCTTTTCTTGGGGATGGCGTCAGAAGTGGTGGTGGCTGGCAAGGACGGCGTGCGTGTGTTGCAACGTGCTAAATAACAGAAGACCCGTGCTGCCACTACACGGGTCTTTTGTTTGGGAGGGAGGTTCTTTTTGCCTCTGAGGAAGGAGGTCTTAACTTTTACGCCCCTATACTAAACCTCTCATATTAATACAAGATGAAGAAAAGATTAAAGGAAGATTAAAAAAGTCGAATTATCTTCATCCATCCCCTCAGATTCGCACGAACCTGTGGCGTGCCGCTCGCCAGCATAGCGGATTCTAGCCGAGCAGCGTAATTTTGTTTGACCCGCGAACGGTGGTATACTCAGCAGGTTGTTGCCACTGGCTGGGAACGGATAGCGAATGGCAAACAGCACATACACAGCACATACAATATAGATAGCCAGGGGCGGATGGCTGCTTAGTACTTGTTCAAAAACAACTTCCTTTTTTTGTCGCAGTTTTACGCCTAATTTCTGTTCCAAAATGCGAAGTTATTAATGAACAAGTGCTTGTCACCCATCTGCATCTGCTATCTGGCACCGGCTATCAGTCATCAACTACCATTGCAGGAGACCATCCGTTGTCGGCACTCGAAATAATTTACGTGGGGGCGGCTCTGTTTTTGACCGTGTATGCCCTCAATTCCTGGATTCTTACCCTGCTCTTTCTCCGGCACCGTCAAGACTCGCCACCTCGCCCAGAAATTGGGCATTTTCCCCGGGTAACGGTCCAGCTTCCTATCTTTAACGAAGCGTTAGTTGTAGAACGTCTCATTGATTCAGTCATCCGGCTCGATTGGCCCCGAGACCGGCTGCAAGTTCAGGTGTTGGACGATTCAACAGACGAAACGACGGCGATTGCTCAAGCAAGCGTAGATGTCTATCGCGCCCAGGGGATTGACATTGAACTGGTGCATCGCACCGATCGGCGTGGCTTTAAGGCCGGCGCGCTCAGGGAGGGACTGAAGAGCGCCAAGGGAGAGTTCATCGCTATCTTCGATGCTGATTTTGTGCCCGATGTTGATTGGTTGCGCCAGACCATTCCTTATTTCTTAGATCGGCCGCGATTGGGCATGATCCAGACCCGCTGGGCGCACCTGAATCGTGACTATTCTTTTCTCACCCGCGCTCAGGCTATCGCCCTCGACGGACACTTTGCGGTGGAACAGACAGCACGCCAGCGATCGGGGCTGTTGATGAACTTCAACGGCACGGCCGGCGTCTGGCGCCGGCGTTGCATCACCGATGCCGGTGGCTGGCAGGACGATACTATCTCTGAAGACCTGGACTTGAGCTATCGTGCTCAGTTGCGTGGTTGGCAATTTCTCTTTCTGCCCGACGTGGCAGCTCCGGCTGAGATCCCGCCGCAATTGGCTGCCTTTAAGCGGCAGCAATTCCGCTGGGCCAAAGGCTCCATTCAGTGCTTGAAGAAGCTAGCGTGGCCAGTGATTGCTGCCAGATTGCCGCTGAGCGTGCGTTGGCAAGCATTGGTTCATCTGAGCACCTACTTGATTCATCCGCTGATGGTACTGCTCTTACTGGTTACTTTGCCATTGATGCTTGTCGCTGGTCATTTACATGGGCCACTTGGGCTTCTTAGCCTGGTAAGCTTGGGGCCGCCGCTAATGTATGCTGTCTCGCAGCGAACACTCTACCAACGCGATTGGCCGAGGCGTTTCGCTTTTATGCCGTGGCTGATGCTGGTGGGGACTGGAGTGGCCCTGAGTAACACTCGGGCCGTGATTGAGGCGCTGTTGGGTGTCGGCAACGTGTTCCGCCGCACGCCTAAATTCCGCATCGAGAGGCGAGATGACCGCTGGCTTGACAGCCGATATGCGCTGCCTCTGGATGGCCTGGTCGTCGCTGAGCTGGCATTGATGGCTTACGCGATGGCGACCGTGGGCGTGGCCGTGTGGAAGGAGAATATGTTCGCTGTTCCTTTTCTACTGCTGTACGTCGGCGGCTTTGGTTACGTGGGGATGCTGGGGTTATGGGATGCTCGCCTGGGCCTGACATTTTGGCTTCGTCGATTCCTTGGACGCCATTCAGAAACAGAGCGGCGGGGGGCGTCGCACCGGCAGATGGTCGTGCCTGGTCGCCATTCGTAGGATACGAGACAACCCCCCGGCGCTGTTTGGGGGGTTGTTGTCTTATTGCACCAAGTGATTATACCCACGCGCGGGTATTACGTTACTCAGATTTATCGACTGATCCAGTCTTTACCAGTTGGAGGGGGATTTCTGGTTCTTCTTTCATCACGAGTTGACCACGAAAGTAACCGTCTTCATCCAGTAAGAATGATCCGACTTCTACATCGCCCCACACACGCCCGGTGCTTAATATCTCCAGCCGGCCGCTGGCCTTGATGTTGCCAGTGACAGCGCCACTGACTGACACATTGCGAGCCACAATGTCGGCGGCGACCATAGCATTGGGACTCACGATCACGTTACCCACCGTCTCGATTACTCCACCTTCGCATACACCGTCAATCCGCACGCTGCCGTCGCATTTCATGCGGCCGTCAAAGTTGGTGTTGGGGCCAATGATTGTCTCAATTTTGCCGAGTGGAGGGTTTTTGTTGCCTTTGCCGAGCACGTCCATCTCCTGTTTTCGTATTGTAGACTGGAGAGCAACCGCAGTTGGAAAAATACTGCAGCCACTATACCGCAAGGCATGCCTTTTGTCAATGCGAGCTGCAGGCAAAGCACCCGAGGCTCTCCAGGAAAAACAGCGTGATACTATACCGTCTTTGCCGGAGCCTGGCGGAAGTGCTATACTGGGAAGACGACTTGGGCTCGGGGCAACCAATATAGGGAGCGAAGGAATTATATCTTATAGCTGATATAGTTCTATGTTTGCCTTCACCTTGTGGGGTGCCACTTGAAAACGTGGTCTCGCTGAGGGAGCTTCGAGGCAGGTATGGAAGTAAAGGTACGTCCCATAACTACTCTGTCGGACTTGCGCCGTTGCCACGAGATTCAACGCGCTACCTGGGGCTATTCCGATTTAATGGTGTTTCCTTACACCATCCTCATCTCTGTACATCACAACGGGGGGGTGTTGTTAGGCGCCTACGTGAATGACGAGTTGGTTGGCTTTGTCTTTGGTTATCTGGGTATGGCTGGAGCTAAGCTCTATCTCTTTTCCCAGCGCATGGGGGTGTTACCCGAGTATCAAAGCCTGGGGCTGGGCTATCGCCTGAAAGTGGCCCAGCGCGATCAAATGCTGCGCCAGGGGATCGACATCATCGTTTGGACTTATGACCCATTAGAGGGAAGGAACGCCACTCTCAGCGTCGAGAAACTGGGGGGCATCGTACGCTTCTACGCGCGCGACATCTATGGATTCGTACAAAACCCACTCCAGACAGGACTGACAACGGATCGCTTTCTGTTGGAGTGGCACCTAATGAGTGATCGCGTGCGCGAGCGTGTGCGGGGTCAGTACAAGCGCCCACGCACCGGAGATTGGTTGAGCGGCGAGGATCTCCGCTTGATTAATTACGCTTCGTGGGAAGGCGACATTCCTCGCCCGCTGGCTGCCGATCTGGAGGTTGAGCAAGATCAGGTGTTGATCCAGGTCCCTCCTAACCTGCAATATATCAAACATCACGATTTGAGTGTAGCCCGGGACTGGCGTGTCATCACCCGCATTATTTTTGAGAGCTATTTTGAGCGTGGGTATGTCGTGACCGGCTTTGCCAGTAGCCTGCAATCGCGCCTGCCGAACCTTTATCGCCTGGAACGCAAAACTTTTCCCGCCCCTATTGACTTCTCTGCCTGGGCGCGTGGGGTGGCGGAGACGTAATGGACTACGTGGTACGACCGGCGACGTTGGACGATGTGACAAGCATCGCCGAGGTGGCGCGCTACACCTGGAATGTTACTTATGCTCATAGCATTGGGGCACATAACCGGCGGAAATTCCTGATCCAGGCCTATGCTCCTGAGGCTTTGCATGAAGCGATAGAGCACAAGCGTGGTTGGTTTTACGTGGCTGTCCAGGCGGGGACTGTGGTGGGCTTTGCCCAATACCTGCGCCGCTTTGATGCTCAGGGAGAATTGGTGCGTATTTACGTTCATCCGAATCATCAGAAGCGTGGCATTGGGCGTGCTTTTCTGGCGACCGGCCTGACCGCAATGTCTGCGATTGGGCTTACCCTTTGCTACGCGTCAGTGGAAGAGAGTAACACCGCCGCGCGTGGCTTCTACGAGCGATTTGGCTTTCGCCCGCATCGGGAATACGGTCGCTTCCTGGGAGACCAGATTATTCGGCTGGTGGAATACGTGGTGCCCATCACGACTTGTCTGAAGCACTTGACCTTAAAATAAATAATCGACAGTTACTACTCGGGCCAGATAACCCTTGCGAAGAGCTTGCCCTGAGTGAAGTGAAGGGTCTAAGAATTTTCAGAGCGAAAGTGCCTTGGTCTACCGAAAATTGCCCTATTAGCAAAGTTATTCGCAACCTTCGCAAGGGTAGCTGAGTAGTTACAATCGACAAAGCAATGGAGGAATCCTGGCACTATGGATCCCATTTTCGAATACCTCACACGTCAACAGCCTGATATGCTCGACACGCTGAAGCGTTGGGTGAATCATGACTCGCCCACTTTTGACAAACCATCTGTAGACGCGCTGGGGCAGCAAATCGCCGATGCCTTTGCCCGGTTGGGCGCATTCGTCGAAGCTGAGCCTCAATCAGAATATGGCGATCACTGCCGCATCGTTTGGGGCCAGGGCGCTCGTCAGATTCTGCTGCTGGCCCACCTGGACACCGTGTGGCCGAAGGGAGAGGCTGTCCAACGGCCTTTTACTGTGCGTGATGGGAAGGCGGCCGGTCCTGGCGTCAACGATATGAAGTCAGGCATTGTGATTGGGCTGTATGCTCTGCGGGCGCTGGCCGAAACGGGCCAGATGCCCGCCCATCGCTTAGTCTACCTGCTTACCAGTGACGAAGAAGTTGGCAGCCCTACCTCACGCACGCTCATCGAGACCGAAGCGCAGTGCAGCGATTATGTGCTGGTTCTAGAGCCGTCTCGATGGGGACCATTGACCACCTGGCGCAAAGGAGTGGGACGTTTCACCCTGGAGGTTAAAGGGATTGCCTCTCACTCCGGCGTTGACCCGGAAAAGGGGGTGAGTGCCATTGAGGAGATGGCTCACCAAATCCTCAAGTTGCACGCTATGAGTGATCTGGCACGTGGCACTACCGTTAACGTAGGCACGGTGCAAGGCGGCACTCGTGCGAACGTAGTGGCCGCATCGGCGCAGGCTGAACTCGACCTGCGGGTGATGACCCTTGCCGAGGGGAAGCGTATGCGGCAGGCCATCATGGACCTGGCGCCGGTCCTTGAGGGGACCACTATCCATGTAAGCGGCGGCATCAATCGTCCGCCGTTTGAGGAGACGCCAGCCGGGTTGGCCCTGTATGAGCGGGCGCGGGCAGTGGGAGCGCGGCTGGGGCTGGAGTTGGACAAGACCGGCTCTGGTGGGGGCAGTGATGGCAACTTCACAGCGGCGCTGGGCGTGCCTACTCTCGATGGCATGGGCGCGGTGGGGCAGGGCTCTCATGCGCTAAACGAGCACATTCTCATCAAATCGCTTCCCCAACGCGCTACCCTTCTGGCCGAGCTTGTGCTGGATCTTGGCCAACAATAGCTTGAACCAGGCTTCGCCTTGACGACATCTCTAAAGAGGTGATGGCATGGCCGACTTTTATGCTCAGGTGTATCTGTCGCCCCACCTGGACGATGCAGTTCTCTCGTGTGGCGGGGATATTCACCAACAGGTAATGGCTGGACGGCGTCCTCTGGTGATCACGCTGTTTGCTGGTCGCCCTCCTGCCAATGTGGACTTATCCGATTTCGCCCAATCTTTGCACGCGCGCTGGGAAGACTCGGCCGACTTGATCGCTGCGCGTTGGGCCGAAGACCAGGCAGCATTGGCGGCATTGGGTGCGGATTACCTGCGGCTGAATTACCCTGATTGCATCTACCGGGGGCGGGAGCACACTGGCGGGCCAGCGTGGTATTATGCCTCCGAGGAGGCCATTTTTGGATCGGTGCATCCGGCCGAACAGAGGTTGCCGGCCGAACTGGCAGCTACTCTGAGTGAGTTCATACCGCCTGGCGATGATGTGACGCTGTACGCCCCCCTGACGGCAGGCAATCACGTGGATCACCAGTTGGCCTTTGCCACAGCCATGATTCTGAAAGCCCAAGG
Source organism: uncultured Anaerolineales bacterium (assembly GCA_964439175.1). Classification (GTDB taxonomy): domain Bacteria; phylum Chloroflexota; class Anaerolineae; order 4572-78; family NAK82; genus CAYTNQ01. Next base: position 9,094 of record CAYTNQ010000163.1, read on the forward strand.
CTGGCAACTTCAATTCTATGAGGACTATCCTTATGCCGAAACCGACGGCGCAGTGGCGGCTGCGCTGGCGGCACGGGGTGCAAGTCACTGGCAATCAACGACAGTGCCTTTGGATGAAGAAGACCTGGAAGCAAAGATTCAGGCCATTGCCTGCTACGAATCACAAGTAAAGGTGCTTTTCGGCAGCGTGGAGGCCATGCCTGGGCGGGTGAGGGATCAGGCGGCCCGGGTTGGTGGTGAGCGATTGTGGCGACCTGGTTGAGATCCTTATAGCCAGGGATTCGAGGCTCGCTCGCGCCCGATAGTCGTTACCGGTCCGTGGCCGGAGTAAACGACCGTGTCGTCGGGCAGGGTCATCAATTGCTGGTTTATGCTGCGCATCAGGGCTTCGTAGCTGCCGCCGGGCAGGTCAGTACGCCCGATGCCCTGAGCAAAGAGCACGTCACCGTCAAAGACCACTCGTTCATTCGGCTCGTGAAAGGTGACGTGACCTGGGGTGTGCCCCGGAGTGTGAAGCACGCGTAGGGCCAACTCGCCGATAGCGATCTCCTGACCCGCCGCCAGACGAATCGTTGGGTTGGGAATAGGCGGAGGCTGAATCCCGAAGAAGATAGAGCCTCCGCCCGCGTTGAACAAGGGCAGATCATCGGGGTGGAGAGCCAGGGGGGCGGCGGTGGCTTTCACCACCTCGTCGGCAGCCGCGATGTGATCGAAGTGGGCGTGCGTCAGGAGCACGTGCGTCACGGTTAGTTCTGAGTCTTGAATGGCCTCCAGAATGCGTTCTGCCTCGTCACCTGGATCAATGACGGCCGCCAGCTTCGTCTTTTCACATCCCACGACGTAACAGTTGGTCTGAATAGGGCCAACCGGCAAGGTCTTAACGATCACATTTCCCTCCTTAAATCGCCTTCACACAAAGCCCAGAAGAAGAAGCCCCCTCGATGGCTCGCTCACGCCGCCGGGACGGCGTGGGTCAGTGTCCTGCGCCAGGTTGAGGCGGTGACAATCGCCAGCCATCAGCAGAATGAAGAAATTATACCCCAAGCGCCCTTGAGGGGCCAAAAAGCGGCTGGTAATAGTTGGGGTCTGTCCAGGATTTTGGGTACTCTGTAGGGGCAGGTCTTCCCCAGAGGGGACCTACGGGCAGACCTGCCCCTACCAAAAATTCTGGACGCACCCTAATAGTTGACGAATAATGGGAAACGGGCTATAATGCGCCTTGCTGTCTGGTACAAGAATCAGTAGCCGAGGTGGCGGAACAGGCAGACGCGCTGCGTTCAGGGCGCAGTGGGCATTG
>CAYTNQ010000164.1:0-10366 GCA_964439175.1 uncultured Anaerolineales bacterium
TCCAGGTGGGGTTTGTGGCGAGTCTGCAACGACTGACCGCCGGTCATTATACCATAACCTGGCGCATGCTGTAAATTTGTGAGCGCCAGGCCGGGAACCATATGATCTGCGGCGGAGACCAGTTCTCGCCATTGCGGGTGGCCAGGGCAGTGTCGAGCCCTCCGGTCCTCCAGGCCACGAACACTTTCCCGGCACCGTTGACGGCGATGTCGTGGATGGGATCGTCCGGGGGAGTGACATCGTATTTGAAAGCGAACGGCGTCCAGGCCGACGGGTTGCCGGCGTTGTCCTGGGTGCGCACTTGAAGGTGATGTGAGGTGGGTGCTTATGGCTTAGGACACGTAATCATCCAAGATTAGGACTGGGAATTCTGTGACCTTTTTCAATGGTAGTATGTTCTGAGAGAATCGGCTTCAACCCTGCCAACTGTCCCGCTCCTGATTGAGGTAGGCGTCGGTATCAATTTTGGCCCAAACTTCCTTTCCCACCCCATCCAGGGTGAGTAAGTCGACAGGTTCGTTCTCAACCATCCTCTGTCGGACACGCAGTGAAAGTTCGGTAATCAAGCGGAGTTGATCGGAGATGGATAATTTTTCGGATGTGGCCAAGACTTCGCGCCAGGTGGCGGAATTTGAGCTCATTGCTCACCTCAACTTGGGTTGCATAGGATTCCCGGTGAATATTATACTCTGGTAAAGGGTTGGGGTCAATGCAGAAGTTATTGGTGACCCAGCGCTCCTCACCATAGGGCAGGTAGCGCGTCTCGGCCACCAGCGTGCCGCTAATATCAGTTATTAAGGAGGTCGAACCCAGATGATCGGCATGGATGAAGCCTGTCCTGGGTGCGTATCCGCCGATAATAAGTGGTCTCCGAGGGCACGGTGGCCGGTTGTAGTCGGCACTGGTCGTCCGGGTGGCGGGGGTATAGCACACCGTCGGCGCGGGTGGCAAGGGGGTGGAATCACTGAAGCGCTGAAACACACTGAGGCCACTGAATGTACCTCAGTGCCCTCAGTGTTGATCAGCGGCATCAGTGGTTCACAGCCCGTGCTTGCGCCGCACTTCGCCCACCCATTGCTCCAGTTCTTCCTGCGTCCGCACCCGCCGCCCCCAGGCATGCCCTTCTTTACGTACCTCTTCCCACAGGATCTCGATGATATCACCGTGCTCCTTTTCCAGCCAACGTAACCATTTGGGCTTGAGCCACCCGGGTTGCCAGATAGCAAATACGAAGATAGATATAAACAATGGGCCATAGACAAACGTGACGACATCAGAGCGTGCTTGTTTAGGAACGATTGGTAACATTGCCAATGCCCCCATTGCTAGCCCAACGAATATCAGGCTATGCAGCAAGGCTGGTGAAGCAAACACTGGGTTGCCTTTCACAGCATAAGAGGTGCGTAGGTATCCCATGCGAATCAGAATTCCCCAGGTCAAGAAGAGGATTGACATCCCACCCAAGCATATGCCAAACACAAAGAAACCTTCCATATCCGCAATACCTCACCTACCACAAATTCAATTCTGAGACAAAGGCGCGAGGTTTCTTTGCGGAACGTCACCCGTGAGTTGGAAGATCATAGGTGCAAGCGCCTGCTCAAAAATGACCGCTATAGGGATGGCCACAATGATTCCGATAGGGCCACCAGCAGAACCAATCAACAGCAACTCGGCTCCTAGTCCAAGCCCTGATGCAGCAACACCTAATCCACCAGAAATCAAAGCGCGATTTAGTTTCTGTTGCCCCGTCAGGTACGGATTGCCATAATCACCAGCATACTGGAAGCCGGCGCTCAAGACACCAGCTACCCCAACACCCAAAGTATTAGCCAACCGCCTGGCCGCCGCCCGGGTCGCCACGTCATCCAGCATATACTCGACGTCCCGCGCCACCAGCCTGGCCGTGACGCCTCGCCCCAGGCTGATGCTCTCGCCTTCAGCAAGGGCCGGGTTGGCAGCCAGCGCGCCCGCAATGCCCATTCGACCGCGCAGTGTTTGGGTTTGCAGGCCTTTGAATATCCGGGACAAAGGGCCACGCAGCAGGCCACTTGCTGGTTGGACAGCCAGAGTTTCAAATCCCTCCGCCTCCAGGAAGCGCACTGAGGCCCTTGGCCCCACGATTTCAATGATGCCGGTGTCAATTGGTACGGTCTTCATAATCGGCCGCGTGAGGAGTTGGGCTAATTGGGGGATACCTTGGACGCTAAGGGCTGCCCCCGGCAGTTGGCGGCTAAACGCGCCAACAACAACTGGAGGAAGGCTACTTAACGCCCCTTCCCCCACCCCCGGCGCACCCCAAGGCGTGGCACTATAGCGGTTCAACGCCTGGGGCAGCGCTGGCGGACCGCCAACCGGATTGGGCTGCAGAGGTCTCCCCAAGGCCGGATCATAGAACCGCCCATCGCCCAGGTAAACCAGGCCCGTGTCCGGATCTGGCACCTCGCCACTTCCCGCCAGGGTGGTGGTCAACGTAGCAGGGACGGTACTCGTTAAGACTGCCCCGTAGGCGTCGTACAAGACATGTCCCACTTCATCACCGTTGGCCTTGGTCATTACCAGCGACGTCCTCCCCTGCGAGGACTGCGCGGTCGGGTCGGGCAAGGTGTAGCCTGCCCTGGCTGCCACCAGGCAAGCTGGAGTATAACACACCGTCAGCGCGGGTGGCAAGAGGCTGGAATCACTGAAACACTGAAATGCACTGAGGACACTGAATATGCCTCCGTGCCCTCAGCGTTCTCAGTGTTTATCAGCAGCTTCAGCAGTTCACAGCCCCTGCTTGCGCCGCGCTTAGTCTCCCGCTCGCTCTTTTGGCTGCAGCCAGTAAATGACCAGTAGTACTCCCCAACCAGCGATGAACCCGATCAGCCCGTTACCCAGGAAGAGCTGGCCCAACGCCGAAGACACGGCGATAACTGCGCCGCTGAGGATCCACCTACCTCGTGCCTCCCTCGGAATGGAGGCGCGTCCTGGTTTGGACGACAATTTGACCCGAGGCTCTCCCCATTTCTCTCTCACTTCTGCCACCCACGCTTCCAATCCTTCCTGGGTGGCAATTCGCTTCTCCCAATCTTTGGTCCAACGCGCTTCCTGAATCAGCCGGTCGAGGATGTCATCATTTTCCTCCTCTAGCCAGCGCACCCATTGGGGCTTAATCCACCGCGGTTGTAGGCCCACCAGGAGGATCGCTATGAGACAGAGAAACATAGGTACTCCAAGCACCAACCAGTTCTCCAAGCCTTGGAATACAAGTCCCAAGGCAAGAATTATGCAGGCGAGACCCAGTGGAATGAAACCATAAACTCCCGGCTTAGGATAGAATATAGGGTCGTCAGGGCCTAGATACCATCTCTTTAGATAGCCCAGTCGAATGCTTCCACCTAAGAGGATGAAAAACAAGCCCAGCCCTACCAATCCGGCAATGATACATTCATGTTCTCTCATGTCATTCCCCCGCCTTTTGCAAGGCGTTAACGCAACGGTGCCAGGTTACGTTTGGGATTCAAGCCACGATCTTCAAAGATCCCTGGCTGGATGAAACCGAACCAAACAAATCCTGCTACGAATCCCACCCCAATGCCGATAGGCCCAGCCCAGACTCCGGCACCGGCCCAGCCGATAGCAGCGCCGAACCAGCCAACTGCCAGTGTAGTTCCTGTTCCAATTCCCCAGGCCACCGTACCGCCGATGCCAGCAACAGCTACCCGCCCGCGCATTTGTGCTCCACTCAGATACGGATTGCCAACATCCCCCAGGTATTGCACCCCGGCACTCAGCGCGAAGGCGAACATCCCGCCTGCCAGGAAGCGGGTGATGTTCACCGGTCTGAGTACCTCGGATGTCAAAACTGCCGCCGACTTGGGCAATGCGCCGGTTTCCACAACTTGGCCACGTTCCGTCAGGAACAGTCCTGGCTCGATCTCCGTGACCAGTCCTCTCACGGAGTAGGCGCGGAAGCTCCGTCCCCAGCCTGGCATCGCCACCCAGCCCTCCTCAAAAGGCGATGCGGCTCCAGTGGCAAAGGATCGATAGCGGGCGGAACGGGACACAATCAACATCAGCCGCGTCCCGGCAGACCGATGCGTCACGACGAATGGAAGCTGACTCTCCGCAATGGTCACGAGGCGGCGGCCAGCGGTGGCGGAGATGGTGGTCTTGAGAGTTCCTTTGCCGGCCGTCACCAGCAACGGATGAAGGTGCGAGCCGGTTCCCTCCGCCACCCCCGGCGCACCCCAGGGCGTGGCATTATAGCGGTTCAAGGCTTGAGGCACAGTCGGCGGGCCGCCCACCGGATTGGGCTGGAGGGGTCTCCCCAAGGCCGGATCATAGAACCGGCCAGCCCCCAGGTAGACCAGGCCGGTGTCCGGATCTGGCACCTCGCCACTTCCCGCCAGGGTGGTGGTCAACGTAGCAGGGACGGTGCTCGTCAAGACTGCCCCGTAGGCGTCGTACAAGACATGTCCAACTTCATCACCGTTGGCCTTGGTCATCACCAGCGACGTCCTCCCCTGCGAGGACTGCGCGGTCGGGTCGGGTAGGGTGTAGTATAACACGTCGTCCACGCGGGTGGCAAGGGGCTGGCCGCCGGCATAGTAGTGCTTGGTGATATCGCTGCTGGTCCCAGGGCTGATGTGGTAAACGGTAGCTTCGCCAAACGACTCACACTGAATGACCTGAGGCGCACCTGTCTCGTCGGTCGCCAACGACAGGTGCATGCCACCGAGATGTTCCACCATGATCTGCGGCGGGGACCAGCTCGCGCCGCTGCGGGTGACCAGGGCGGTATCGTAGAGCCCGGTGATCCAGGCCACGAACACCTGTCCGGCACGGTTGACGGCGATGTCGTGGCTGGGATCGCCATACTGGGCAAGGTAGGGATTGCCAGCCTCAACCTGGCCGGAGATGGGGCTGATCTCACTCCAGGCGCTGTCATCCCATAATCGATAATGGAGTTCACCACCATAGAACCAAGCGACGTGCAAGCTGCCATCCCCGGCGACCGCGATGCGCGGCCACCCAGCTTGCCCGTCCCCTTCGGAGATCATCTGCGGCGACTGCCAGGTGCCGCCTACCCGCCGCCGCAGGTAGATGTCTCCCGGCCCGGAGTCGCCTGGGGCGCGCCGCCACACTGCGGCGACATCCCCGTTGTCCGCCACGGCCACGTCGGGCTGCAGGCTGTAGTCAGCCTCGCTGGGCGTCCAGTTATTGAGGCGAGTGGCGCCGGACCAACTCTGTCCAGCGTCGGTCGAGGTCCGGTAGTAAATGTGATCGCAACCGCTGCAACTGCCAATCTCAGCCTCCTCTGCCCAGACCAGGTGCAGAGTCCCGGCAGCATCCAGCGCCAGCGCCGGCTGTGAGGAGTCATAGCCCGTGCTGGTGGACTCCACGGACAGGGTGAGCGGCGCGCTCCAGGTCAGCCCGTCGTCGGTTGAGCGACTGTAGTAGAGATGGCGAGTGCCATAAGTGCTGTCACTCCCAATCCAGGCGACGTGGAGCACGCCATTGGAGACCGCCAGCGCCGGGTCCCAGGCGTACAGGTTATATGGGTCGATGAGGGACGGAGTTGACCAGGTGTCGCTGATCTGATGGGCGTAATACAGGCGATAGTCGCCCGCTTTTTCCCAGGCGGCGTGCAGCCCGTCCGCGTAGGTCGCCGACGGGCGGATCTCATCGCCGGTGTGGGCGACTATGACGTAGGTGTAGGTCGGGTCGCCTGTTTCGTAGGCATCGTTGACGTAGTAGTGGTTTTCGCCCTCGGACGTGCTGCGTTTGACCCGGCGGCCGTCGCCATCGTAGGCGAAGGATGTGCTCAGCAGGCTGCCCCCGGTGTCGCTGACTACCTGCGTCAGCCGGTTCTCGGCGTCGTAAGTATAGGTCACGACCTGCCCGCCGGTCAGGGCTTTGGTAGTCAGATTGCCGTTGGCGTCGTAAGCGTAGCTCGTGCCATCCGAGGTAGCGGTGACGGCGTGGGGCCGGGTCGGGTCGGCGTAGGTCAGGTCTACGCCACCACGCCGGGTCAGGTTGCCGATGGGGTCATAGTCATAGTCCTGCGGGTAGAGGCTGGAGGCCACGCCCGCCAGGCGGTCCAGCGGGTCGTAGGCGTGGTCCAGGCTGAAGCCCCGGCCCAGGTCGGTGTACACGTCCAGGTGGCCCAACGGATCGAAGCTGAAGCTCAGATCTTGCAGGGTGACGCCGCCCGCGTTGACGGTCCGCAGGCTCTGGATGCGGGTGGAGATCGGATCGTAGCTAAATGACTGGGTCAGCACGCCGCCCAGCGCCCAGCCGGTGGGTTGGTCCAGGACGTTGTAGCCGGCATGCGACAGGTAAACGTCATCACCGGCGACCGTCTCCGGCAGGCCCTGGGTATCGTAAGTAGTGGTCACCACCTCGCCGTCTGGGTAGATCATTCGTTGCAGCCGGCCTGGCCCATTCGGGCCACTCCGCAGGGCGTCGTAGCGGTAGCCGGTGACGTAGGTCTGGCCGGCGATGGCTTTGGTCTCGGTCAGCACCTGCCCGGCCGGGTCGTAGTCCCAGCTTGTACTCCCGGAGCCGTCCGTCACCCCCGCCCGCCGGCCTTTGCCATTCAGGCCTTGATCGTAGGTGTAAGTCACCGGTGACGTGGCGGCCACACTCGGGGCAGCGCCGGTGTCGTAGCTCTTGCCCGTCAGCCGGTCCAGGGCGTCGTAAGTCAAGGTGGTCACCACGCCCCGGGCGTCGGTCTGGCGCCACAGATTGCCCTCCGCGTCGTACTCGTAGCGCCAGTCTCCCATGTCTGGGTCGGCCATGCTGATTTTACGGCTCAGGCCGTCGTAGCCGATGAGCGTCGTGTGATTCTGGTCGTCGGTGATGCGCGTTAGATTGCCCAGCGGGTCGTAGCCGTAAAGGGTGGTGGCGTACAGGGTCGGGCTGGCCGCAGTGCCGGTGTACTCCCGGGTGACGGCCGCTGCGCCGAAGGCGGTCAGGTCGTATTCCTTTACGTGCTGGTTGGCGTCTATCACTCGCACAGTCGCCCCGTCGTACTGATAGGTCGTGGTGCCTGCCCCCGGAGCGCTGACCGTCTCCGGCCGGCCCAGGGCGTCGTAGGTGGTCTCATTCCAGGCGCTGGGTGTGGTGGTGTAGGGCAGCGAGACCCGCAACGGCCGGTCCAGGCCGTCGTACTCGCGCCGGGTGTAGATCCAGCCCGTCGCTCCGGGCCGGGCTTCCCGCACCAGGCGGCCCAGGCCGTCGTATTTTGTCGTGGTGATAAAGGGTTGGAGTGTGTTGGCCACCTGAGTGACGGTGATCGTCAGACCGGCCGTCGCCGCCTGGTTGAGGTCGCTGTACTCGTAACCGGTCTGCACACCGCCCGGGTAGTCAGGGTGCGGTTGGGTGAGGGTCTCCAGGCGGCCGAAGCCATCGTAGTCGTAAGAGGTGGTATTCCCGTTCAGGTCAATCACCGACTCCGGCAGACCGGTGGCCGGGTCGTAGCTGGCCGTCTCGGCCCCGGCCAGCGGGTAGGTGACGGTGACGGGGAAGGTATGGTGTAGTACGTCATACGCAATGCTGAGCGTGCCCTGGGGCCCGGTGCGATAGGTGTCCATATTACCATAGTCGTCGTAGCCGATGCTGGTCACCAAATCTACTCCGCTCATCACGTCGGTGCGGGTGATGGTGGCGCTGGCGATGGCGCCTACCGGCCAGCCGGGCAGCATGAGATAGTGGTAGTCCGTTCCGGCCAGCAGGCCCCCGGCCTCGTCCCGCACCCGCACCCGGCCGGGCAGGGTGTGGATGCCGGCCCAGGTATAGGCGTAATCTACGGTCGTCACCCGCCCGTCGTCCGGGTCGTCGTTGAAGCCCCACTCCCCGATAGCCGTCACCTGGGCGGTGTCGGCCTGGTAGGTGTAGGTGACCACTGCCGGCGAGGCGCCGGTCAGGGTGGTGGTGATAGCCGCCGGGGCTATGAAGTGGACACCGGACGCGGTTTCGACCACGGCATAGTCCGTTTCCACGTTACTCAGTTGCTGGCCCCCGTCGAAGACGGTGACCTGGAGGGGGCGGCCCCATTTCGGCTCCTCGGCTTCGATCGGGGTGCAGTCCGGTCTGGCCGCCGGGTCATACTTACCCAATGAGAAGGTATAGGCGGTGACGTCGCCGGTCGGCGCTGTTACGTCCACGAACTGGTGTCCCCGGAAGTCCTGGCCGGGGTCAAAGGCCGGCGTGTAGGCATACTGGTACACGGCGGGTTGGCCTCCGAGGGTAGGAGTGATCGTCCGGGTAGCTACTTGCCAGCGATCCGTACCCTCGGTTCCACACTGGCCGACGATGATTTCTGTGCCATATTGGTCCAAGCCGGTGATGGGGTGGGTAAAATAGTCAACTGTCTCATATTCGTAGCCTACCTGCCCGCCGTAGCCGTTGTCCACCCTTTGCAGGTGGCCGCTTGGGGCGTAGGCGAAGGCGGTAGCCGGCAGATAGTCGCCTTGCCCGTCGTACTCTGTGATGCCGGTCAGCATCAGGTGGTAATATTGGGGGCCGTATTGGGTAGGAGTTATTGCCCCTTGCACGTAATAGGTGTAGTCCAGCTTATATTCGCGAACCGGGCTGCCCTCTACCTGCACCTGAATCTGATCAATAGCTTGCGGGTAGCCATAGTGTTGCTGGGGGCCTATTTCCTCTTCAGAGGGGAAGTCGGCCCGTTTGACAAACAGGAAGTCATCATTGGTGATGTGGGTTGTCGTGTAGACAAACTCGATACGTCGCGTGGCCGGTGAGCCGATTATGGAATTGGCCGTATAGGTGATGGCAGTCGGCCACACGACCATATCATAGTCCCGTTGGTACAGGCCAGAGTGCTCCAAAACGCCTGTTTTCGCGTAGGTGATAGACATCGTGTTGCTATACACGTCCTGCACTTGGTCCAGGTGATAGAGGTATACACGGTTATCAGTCTGGCCCAAAACGGCACGCCATTCAGTGTAATGACCAGTTGATTTAGGATAGAAGCCAAACTGATATTGTGTGCCCTCTTGCGTGGTCACCAGCCAGTAAGCGTTATCCACACCGTTCTGACCGCCGCTGAGCAGTTTAATCTGCCAGCCGGTCTCGTGCTCGGTGCGGTAGTCGCCCGCTGCAACCTCAATCAGCCTCTCACTGACCCCGTTCAGATTGAGATAATAGTGATCGTCGTCGGGATTGAGCTGGACGTAGCCCAGGCCGGCCAACTCAAAGCCGTGCCCCACCAACCCGGCTTGCTGATCCAGCAAGGTATCGGCCGCGCCGGAGTTGTAAACCAGGCTCAGATTGGGCTTCATACCATGGGTGCCGGGCGGCGCTTCCAGAGGGTAGACGTAGGTGGCGGCCCCGGTCAGCAGGTCCACCCCGGCGCCGGAAACAGTCGGCAGCCGGCGCAGCGGCGGCGGCCCGCCCAGGCCGAAGTGCTGGGCCACGGCAAACTGGGTGAAATGGTCCACACTGGCGGTTGCCAGGTCGCCGGCTGTATTGACCGTGGTGGTGATGGGCTGCCAATCGCCGGCGGCTTCGTCCCGGTAGAAGAACAGAATCGTCTCTTCATCCTCCGGAGCTACCCCCAGCCCGGCGTAAGCCAGGGTCAGGGTCACCGGCGCCGCGAAGTTCTCCACGGGCGTCCCCGCCGGGGTGCGGGCCAGCAATTCAAAACGGTGCAATTGATCCGGCCCCTGGTCTACCACGGCCCGGTAGGGGGTGTGGGTCACCACCAGAGTCTGGGTGACCGCCGCCGCCGGGAAGTGGACGGCCAGGTCGCCCTGGGCCGAGGTGAGGACGCCGCCCACGCCCGGTTCGAAAGTGACCGTCACCACCGGGGTCTCTTCAATCCCGTAGCTCACGCCCGGCGTCGCGCCGGCGGCCGCAGCCAGCCAGGAGGGCGGCCCGGCCAGCCAGTTGCCGTAGTAGAGATAGTAGCTCTCATCGGTATCGGTGATGGTCACCTGCAAGGGGAAGCGCACGGTGCTCGTGGGGGCATTCATATTACCACAACTTTGATGAGAATACCGTAAATTTAGCGTAAAAATTGAAGAAGTTTGCGCCCTCGGCGGCCTCTTGGTGAAGCTTCCAGATGCCGGAACCGGCCGAAGCCTGAGAATTGTTCAGTTGCGCTACGTGGCTACAAGTTGCAGGTGGTGGTATAATTTGCCTGGATCCGCGCGACGTGGCCTGAAGAAATCAACCGGGCATGCGCGCGGCGCATTGGAAGAGTAACGTCCTCGTCGTAGGAGGCACATGGAGGGCCCTGTCAAACGACTTCTCACTAGATGGCTGCTGGGGTTGGTCCTGCTTGGCCTGCTGGGGATGCCGGCCGTGCCGCCGCCGGTTGGCGCCATCCAACCCCTCTGGGCGCAGGCCGCCGATT
>CAYTNQ010000165.1:0-10328 GCA_964439175.1 uncultured Anaerolineales bacterium
CCCTGGCTTAAACCTGAGAACATTCGCGTCTCGACACCCTGGAATCGCGGTGCCAACGTGCGTGCTGTCAATCTTGAGCTGGTCAGCAGTGCCATCGCGGAGGTCAAGGCCATCCTTAAGGAACACAACGTCGCAGATATGCCCGTTGGCGTCGACGAGATGGATATGTATCTACTCGAAGCCCTTCAGGACGCCGGCCTCCGGGTCGTTAATGGATACGACCCACTGTTTGACGCTCGCATCATTAAGTCACCAGATGAGCTGAAGATCATCGAACTCTCGGCCTCTCTGGTGGACGGGGTTTATGCCCAACTCGTCGATTTCATCCGGCCGGGTGTCAGAGAAAATGAAGTGGTGGCGAAGATTTACGGTTGGTTGGTTGAACATGGAGTTGACCGGATCAGCGGCATCAACTGTGTTTCAGGACCACGCAGCAATCCGCATCCCCACGACTACTCCGACCGTATGATCCGGCCCGGGGACCTGGTGTTTATCGACATTATGAGCCACTACCTGGGCTATGCCACCTGTTACTACAGGACCTTCGCCGTTACACGCGCCACCCAGAGGCAAAAAGATGTTTACAAGAGAGCTTATGACTGGCTTCAGGATAGCATCAAGGTTGTCAGGCCGGGAATCACAACAGCGGACATCGCCACCCAATGGCCTTCGGCGAAGGAACTGGGGTATGCCGATGAAAAGGAGGCTTTTGCGCTGGCAGTCGGTCATGGTATCGGTTTGAGTCACCACGAGAAGCCATGGATCTCGCGTATGTATTCGCTGGATCACCCAGTCCCCGTGGAGCCACGAATGCACTTCGCGCTGGAAACTTTTTACGGTGAAGAGGGTGATGGCGCCCGGATCGAATCCCAGATCATCGTGACTGAGAATGGCCACAAAGTCATCACGAAATGGCCATGCGAGGAGCTGATGGTCCTGAACCCAATGTGAGCGTACCGCTGGAGGACGACCTGATATTCATTCAGAAGGAAAGGAGGGCGAATGAAGATAAACGGATCATAATTATTCCAAAACAACGTGCAACAACCGATCTGCGAGAATGACAAAAGAGGGGGGGAATAAATTATGAAGTACACCTTTCGATATGTAACCTTGCTTGTGCTCGTGAGTCTACTGCTGGCTGCCTGCGGCGGAGCTGCAACACCTGCTCCGACGGAAGCACCGGCGCCCGCAGAACCGACTGCAACCGAAGCACAGGCGCCAGCGGAACCGACCGCAACCGAGGCGCCGACAGAAGCTGCCGCCACGGAAGCCCCGACAGAGGCCGCTGGAGAACCCATCCGTATTGGTGCCTCACTACCGCTCACCGGCGGGTTCTCCATTCCGGGCGCGAAGCACAGAGACGGCTATCAACTTTGTGTGAAGTTGATCAACGAACGCGGGGGTCTCTTGGGTAGACCGGTGGAGTTGCTCGTCAACGACAACCGCTCGGATACTGAGGCCGCAGTGTCCCAATATGAGCGCTTTATCAACGTGGACAAAGTCGATCTCTTATTCGGTACCTTCTCCAGCTTGCTCACCTTCCCCGTCTCTGCCGTGGCTGAACAGGCTCAGATGGTCTACCCGGTACCGTCAGGCGGCGCGCTGCGCATCTGGGAGCGAGGATTCAAGCACATCTTCTATTTCCAGGAAAATGCGGGCGAGTATATTGGTCATGCCCCACTAAACACTCTCACCACCTACCGTGACAAGGGTGTGATCCCGGAAGATGAATTTCCCAAGACAGCAGCCGTGGTGCACGCGGACGACTTCTTCGCCAACGCTATCAGCACCGGCCTCTTGGGGGGCACGGTCGAGATTCCCGGTTCTGACCAGACGGTTGACCTCTCACCTGGCTTCCTGGCTGACGCAGGGATCAATGCCGTCTTCGACGAGCAGTGGCCCGAAGGCTACTCCGACTGGCTCACGCTCGCTAACTCGATCAAAGCCAGCAACGCCGAGCTGTTACTGGCGAGCACGGCTTCCCCTGACGAAGCCATCCAACTGGTGCGGGCTCTCCAGACAGTGGGGTACAATCCAAAGGCGGTGTGGATGTCCCAGGGAACCCAGGCTGAGTTCCACGACAACCTGGGGGATGCGGCAAACGGCATAATGATTCATTCCTCCTGGCATCCGGCTGCCAACTTCGAAGGGCTTCTCTCCGGTGAGACGTTCACAAACCAGGACTTCATCGAGGCCTTCCGCCAGGAATATGGCCGCGACCCGGACGAGGACGAAGCCATCCCCTTTGCCGTGTGCCAGGGTATGGAACAGGCCGTGCGAGGTACGGAGACGACAGACAACTCTGCCATCCGCGACTGGCTCGCATCTCGTACCAGCGATGACCCGGTGCGCACCATTATGGGTGATTTTCACTGGGACGAACGAGGTCTGCCAATCGGTCGAGATTTCCTGATGACCCAATGGCAGGAAGGCGAACTGAAGTTCATCTTCCCCCTGGGTGAATTCCCGGGTGTGGTCGACATGATCTGGCCCAAGCCTCAGTGGTAAGTGGATAGTAGCCTTGTGCCCGATGGCCCTGATAGCCATCGGGCACAAGGGAACAACCGCTCTATCCATCCTCGAAAACGAACAGTTGGTGTGAGGTCGGCGAACACCGCCCGCTGCTCGCATACAAGAGATCATAACGGAGAAAGCTGAACGAGATGGCCTTGCTCGAAGTCAAAGATCTCACCAAGGATTTCGATGGTCTCAGAGCCGTAAATCACTGCTTCTTCAACGTCGAAGAAGGCGACATTACAGCGCTTATTGGGCCGAATGGGGCTGGAAAGACCACCGTCTTTAACCTGATCAGCGGCCTCCTCCAGCCCACCGCAGGTAAGGTCTTGTTCGTAGATAAAGACATCGTCGGCCTGCGCCCTCACAACATCACCCGGCTGGGCATCAGCCGAACATTCCAGATCACCCGCGATCTCATGGAGATGACAGTCTTAGAAAATATGGTGGTGCAATCGCCGACTGCCGGCTTCCTGGATCTCTTTACAGGTAGTATTCTACAACGGGAGCGGCGGCGGGCTATGGAGTTGCTCGATTTCGTTGGGATTGCCCAACTGGCAGATGAGAAAGCCAAGAAACTTTCCTACGGCCAGAAAAAACTTATGGAATTTGCATCCATCCTGATGTCCGAGCCTCGGCTGATTATGCTGGATGAGCCGGCCGGGGGTGTAAACCCGGCTCTTCTCGAAAAGATCGTCGATCGTATCCAATGGCTCAACGGCCAGGGTATCACGTTTCTAATTGTGGAGCACAACATGGACGTCGTTATGCACCTCAGCCATTCTGTTGCCGTGATGGCCCACGGCGAAGTGTTGACCCAGGATACGCCCGAGGCTGTGCAGCGTGACCAGGCTGTTTTGGATGCTTATCTGGGAGAGGCCTGATGGCATTATTGGAAGCGGAAAGTGTCACAGCCGGTTATGGTATAGGCCCGAACATCTTGAACGATGTTTCTCTGACAATTGAAGCCGGTCGTACCTACTGCATCATTGGACCCAATGGGGCAGGAAAGTCAACCCTGCTCAAAGCGATTTGTGGATTGCTCAAACCAAGATCCGGCAAGGTTATCTTCAATGGGGAAACCCTTAACGGGTTGCGCCCGGATCAGATCCTGGCCAAAGGCCTCTGCTTTGTCCCGCAGCATCACAGTTTGTTCCCGGATATGACTGTGAGGGAGAACCTGGTGATGGGTGGATACCTTGAAAACAGCCGGGACATACTGGATAAGAGAATGGAAGCGGTCTTTGAAATGTTCCCTATTCTCAGTGAGCGCAGTCCGCAGCATGCCAAGACGCTCTCTGGAGGCGAGCAGCAGATGTTAGCGATCGGGCGGACGATGATGTTGGAACCCGAACTTCTCATGCTGGACGAGCCTACGCTGGGGTTGGCCCCGATGGTCGCGCACTATATCTTCGAAACCATCAAGCGACTCAAGAGCCTGGGCATGACAATCCTTCTCGTCGAGCAAAACGCCAGAAAGGGGCTGGAGTGCGCTGACTGGGGTTATGTACTCGATCTGGGCAGGAACCGGTTTGAGGGGCCGGCAGAGAGCATCCTGTCCGACCCACGCATTCAAGAACTCTATCTCGGCAAGCAACTGGTGGCTCGGAAGGAAGCAAAGCTATGATCGAACTGATCCAGATTCTCATTCTGGGCTTAGTGTTGGGTGGGGTCTACGCGCTGATGGCCACGGGCCTGACGTTGATTTTCGGCGTCATGCGGATTATCAACCTGGCCCATGCAGCTTTCATCATTTTGGCAGCTTATCTGTCTTATTGGGCTTTCCAACTGTTCCAGGTCGACCCGCTCCTCTCAATGCTGATCACCATGCCGGCGATGTTCCTACTCGGAGTTGTGCTCTATCGCCTCCTGTTCCCCCGGATCGCCGAAAGTCCGCGCTATACAGAAATGACGGTCTTGCTGAGCTTCGCTCTGGCACTGATTACAGAAGGGGTGATGGGATACACCTTCACTGGCATCTATCGCTCATCAACCCCTTCTTACGTAACTGATGCTCTCCTTTTTGGACCTTTCTACCTGCCCACAGGCCAATTCTACGGCGCCACAGCCAGCCTGGGGCTGTTGGTCCTATTGTGGGCGTTCCTGCATTTCACCCGAACGGGCTACGCTATCCGGGCCACGATGCAAAACCGCACAGCGGCCCAAATCGTTGGGGTCAACGTCAATCGTATCTCCACCCTGGCCTTTGGGATCGGGATGGCGCTCGCTGGCGCCTCTGGCTCACTGATGAGCTTTCTTTTCACCTTTTTCCCCGGCAAGCACTGGCAGTGGATCGCGATCTTGATGTCGCTCATTGTATTGGGGGGGTTAGGAAGCCTGTTGGGAGCCCTGGTCGGGGCCGTGATATTGGCTGTGGCCGCCGCTTACGTCAGCAACTTCCTGGGACCCACATGGTCGCCCATCACTTTCTTCCTGGCGCTGTTTTTAATCCTTCTGGTCCGCCCGCAGGGACTATTCGGCAAGAAGTTGGAGGCATAAATGTCCGAACACCCAGTAGCCAACAGGCTTGTGGACGAGGCTCGCGTCGAGAGGCTTGAGAAAGCCGGTGTTAAGACATGGACCAGATCAATGCTGGAGGTCAGGAAGATCTTTCTGGGCGTCCTCCTTTTAGCACTATTCATGCTCCCGCTCTTTCAGGCGTACATCAGCAGCTATAACTATGTGCTGCACATCATGCTGGTCACCTTCATGTGGATCGCCATGGCATCGAGCTGGAACATTATCGGCGGCTATGCCGGCTACGTCTCCCTGGGCCATAACGTCTTTTTTGCCGTCGGTGCTTACTTTTCCGGCACCCTACTGGTATTCTTTGGCCTCTCGCCTTTCCTGACAGCTCCCTTGGCCGGCCTGGTGGCCATGGCCGTGGGCCTCCTGGTGGGCTTGATCACGCTGAGGACGCGCGGACCGGCGTTCATCATCTCTACCATCGCCCTGCTCCTGCTGGTCCGCATCTGGTTTGACAACTGGGAACTCCTGGGGGGGTCGAACGGGCTGAGCCTGCCTCTGCTGTCTTTGCCTCCTAACCTGCTGAAAGTCCCGTTCTACTATGGGATGTTGCTCGCCGCCATCGGTGCTGTCTTCGTCTCGTATAAAGTCCAACACTCGAAATTCGGGTTGGGTCTGCGGGCCATCTCCCAGGATGAGACCAAACCCGAGGTAGCTGGTATCGACACCCGCATGTACAAGATCCTGGCTTTTGCCATCAGCGGCTTCTTCGTCGGCGTGGTCGGAGCACTGTGGGGGTATTCACTGGCGTACCTGAGGCCGACTGCCTTCCTCGGGATTGCCGTTGCCGCCGATTTTGTTCTTATGTCAACACTTGGCGGAAAGGGTACGGTAGCCGGACCGGCACTGGGGGCAATCCTTATGATTGCCATCAATGAGCTGACCATAAGCAAGCTCGGCTTTACCGAGCTAAACATTGCTGTCACTGGCCTTTTCTTGATCGTGATCCTGCTCTTTTTCCCGGAAGGGATCATAGGCACGCTCAGGGAGCACGGCAAGCTCCCCCGCATACTTGATTGGGACTGACAAGATATGACAGGCGTCTTGTGG
This sequence comes from uncultured Anaerolineales bacterium, assembly GCA_964439175.1. Classification (GTDB taxonomy): domain Bacteria; phylum Chloroflexota; class Anaerolineae; order 4572-78; family NAK82; genus CAYTNQ01. Next base: position 6,094 of record CAYTNQ010000165.1, read on the forward strand.
GCTGTTGTATCCGGTCTGGGTTTTGGACTGTTCCAAATCTTTAACCGGCGGGCTGGGCGCGGCGTGGATGCGTATCGGGCAACGTTTATCTTGCTCCTGGTCAGCGCCGTGCTGCTGACAGTCGCCTCACTGGCAACCGAGAACCTCACCTTGCTGAGTGCTGCACCGCCCAGCGCGCTGGTTAACTTTGGGCTGGCCGGTTTTATCCACTTCTTTGTCGGCTGGACCCTGTTAAGCGTAAGCCAGCAGAAAGTAGGGGCTGCGCGCACAGGTGCTTTGGTAGGGGCCACACCTCTCTTTGCCAGCGCCATTGCTGCCCTGACATTGGGAGAAGTCTTACGCCCGCCAACCTTGTTGGGCATTGTACTGGTAGTCGCCGGAGTATATCTGGTATCCAATGGCTGACGTGACCGATTCCCTCCGAAGCACACAAAACGACGGTGAAGCGATGGGAACCGGCTGGCGTGCTTCACTGTTCGGATTGGGGACAGCGCTCTGCTTTGCCACCAGCCCCATTTTCATCCGTGGTGGACTGAAAGGCCTCCCTTCGCCCCTGCTGGGAGTGACAATCGGCATAGTCACGTGTGTGATAGCCTACGGATTGACGCTTCTTTTGCTACACGGACGGTCGCCAGGAGCCCCTGTGCCCCGCGATGCGCTCCTCTTCCAGTTTGCTGCAGGGGCGTTGATCGGTTTGTCCACCTGGATTCGTTGGATTGCTCTTGATTTGGCACCGGTGGCAGTGGTGCTCGCCTTGGGCCGCATCAATGTACCCCTCGTGATCTTGCTGTCACCGTTGATGGTCGGACACCAACTGGAACGAGTGACGCCACGAGTATGGTTAGGGGCAGCGCTTATCATAAGCGGTTCGCTGTTATTGATCTTCTCTGGTTGATAGGTGGGGCCAGTGATTATTGACACCCATGCGCACATCATCGTCCCCGAAATCACCCGCAAAGTCGCCCCTGAAGAGAACTGGCGGCCTCATGTGGTCTGGCAGGACGACCAGCAGGTTATCGAGTTCGCCGGCAAGCGGATCAAATCCGCGATCTACGAGTTCGTTCACATCAAGGCAATTCTCGAGGCACAGTTATTAGCCGGGGTGGATCGGGTCTTGCTTTCCCCCTGGGTCTCCCTTTTGCGCTACGACGATGACCCGGACCAGGGGCTACGCATCAGCCGCATTCAGAACGAAGCACTGGCGAAGTTGGCACAAGCTTACCCAGAGCGTGTGAGCGCTCTGGGCGCTGTGCCGCTGCAAAACCCAGAACTGGCAGCCCGTGAACTCGAAGCGTTGATGAAAGAGCCAGGTTTGCACGGCGTGGAGGTTGCCGCCAGCGTGCGCGGTACGTATCTGGGCAACGACCGTTTCCGCCCGTTCTGGGCCGCAGCCGAGGCAACCGGCGCCCTGGTCTTTGTTCATCCCACGACACGTGGCTTTGACCTATCGGTTTTCAACGATTACTATCTGTGGAACACAGTCGGCAACCCCCTGGAGACGACGATCACCGCCGCGCACCTGATTATGGCAGGGACGATGGAGACCTATCCGGGGCTCAAGGTGCTGCTGGCCCACGGCGGAGGGGCCATCGTGAGTCTGCGTGGGCGACTACGGCACGCACACACTTTCCAGCCGCAGGCAAGATCACGCCTGAACGAGTCGCCCGAACAGTCACTCAAACGGTTTTACTTCGACACAGTGACCCATGATGCCGATCTGCTGCGCGCATTGGTGGATTACGTCGGTCCAGATCACGTCTTGCTTGGCTCAGACTACCCCTTTGATATGGGCCTTGCCCGACCGGCTGAAATTGTACGTGCTCTGGAACTATCCCCAACAGACGAAATGAAAACCCTTGGTGGCAATGCGGCCCGCTTGCTGGGACTGTCAGTCTGAATATATGGAAAACCTGCAGATGGGTCAGCTCTATGGAGACAGTGAATATGAAACGACGGAATCTCCTTTCCAGATTGTACATCAAGACCCTTTCCCCCGATCGGCCGCCCTACCAGGTAGACGATCAGACCTATAAGCGCTTTGATCAACGCAATAACTTGACGGTCGGTAGACCGAACTGGGACGAGAGCGTGCAGATCTTTACCCGCAAGTCGGTGGATACGCGTGTCAAAAAAATGCAGTCTGGCCGTTCTGGTTATGGCCCTGAGGACTACAGCCTGTTTCTAGCCGGCGGTGTCATGGCGTTACGCCTCGGGACCGCCATCAATCATGCCAACCGGGGAGCAACCTCATGGTCCTCACTGGGAGGCAAGCTGCCTCCAGGCGTTGATCGGTGGAAAGGCTCATTGAAGGACGCGACGGCGATGGTCAAGCGGGTCGCACGTTTCTTTGGAGCCGACCTGGTAGGGATTGCGTCCCTTGACCGGCGCTGGATCTTCTCCCACGCCTTCTGGGCCGATGGATCTCATAAGGAAATTGTGTTCGATAATGCTGAAGCGCCGGTCGAAACCGAGCATCAAATGGCCATCCCAGAGAAGATGCGCTGGGTGATTGTAATGGGGACCAAGATGGACTATGACATGATGGCGTACACACCATCACCGCTTGGGTGCGCAGAGACGCGGGTCACTTACAGCCGGATGGCGCTCCAGGTGGCAGGGATGGCCGAATTCCTGCGAGGCATTGGCTACCACGCGATCCCTTCTATCAACGATGTGGGGTTGAATATTCCGATGGCGATCGACGCGGGATTTGGCGAACAAGGACGCAATGGAAAATTGATCACGCCTGAATTTGGGCCGAGCGTACGGCTGTGCAAAGTCATCACAGACTTGCCAGTGGTACGCGACCACCCCATTCGCTTCGGTGTGCAAGACTTCTGCCAAGTCTGTCAAAAGTGTGCCGAAGCATGCCCAGTTGGGGCCATCACGACCGATGAGCGAACCTGGGAGGGGCCCAATATTTCCAACAGCCCCGGCCAATATACATGGCATCTGGACAACGAACTCTGTCGGCGCTATTGGTCAGCGGGTAATGGCACTAACTGTACATCCTGTATTCGCGCTTGTCCTTTCACCAAAAAACCGGGTTTGGTGCACGAACTAGCCCGAACATTTATTTCTAATGCCCCGGTGCTGAATCCTGTCGCCCGCAAGCTTGACGATTGGTTGGGCTATGGCAAGGAGCAAGATGGCGCGCGCTTTTGGAACGGAAAATAGCGCCCTGTGAAATGGCCGGAGGTTGCGTTTACCGCAACTGGTTCCTGGATTGTAATTGGTTATCGTTAAAAGGAGCGACTGTGGCAAAACTCTTTCCTAAGAGCCAGCTTCCGCATTATCACTCGACCCGGGACACCCGCGATCGGCTGGACTTGATTAAGGATGCGGTGCCGGTCGGTGCGACTCAGATTCACGCCGACCGCGTCATCTACCATCCGGGCGATACGGCAGCGGCGCACTACCATACCGACAGCTATCATCTGTTTTACGTTCTCGAAGGGGAAGGGCTGATCCACGTGGACGAGGGCAGTCACCGGCTCTCACAGGGGATGCTGACGGTGGTCGGTCCTGGTGAAGTCCATTGGTTCGAGAACGATACCCAGGCGAACTTTTCCTTCGTGGAGTTCTGGGCGCCGCCGCCCAAGGAGACAGTCTGGATCAACGCAGACGACAAATGAACGTGGGCACCTAACGCCTGAGGTTCAGGCACTTCACAAAAGGGCAACTTATGCCTGACGCGAGAGTACAGATCGCCACTGCCAACTGGGCACCGCGCTTCGTCGCCCAAGGTATAGACTATAACGACTTCGTCCGCACCGCCGCGCAGATCGAACATTGGGACGAGTGGCTGGACGCCTGGTCGGCGACCGGCACTATGCACACCGAGCTGGCGCGCGAGGCTGAGGCCAAAGGTCGAACGCTGAGCGCCGGTGAGGCCTACGTGCGTGCGGCCCTCTGCTACCACTTTGCCAAGTTTGTGTGGATGATAGACATAGGTAAGTATCGGGCGGCGGCTGATAAAGCAGTTGCCAGCCTATACGAAGCCCACCGACTGCTCGACCCGACTGCCGAGCGGATCGAAGCCCCTTTCGACGAGGGAACCGTGGTGGGCAACCTGCGCCGGCCGGCTGGCCAGGAGCGTCCCCCATTGGTCTTTCTGCTGCCCGGCCTGGACTCGACCAAGGAGGAATTCTTCAACTGGGAGAACGTTTTCCTTGCCCGCGGGATGGCAACGCTCTCCCTCGAGGGGCCGGGACAGGGGGAAACAGGCTACACAA
>CAYTNQ010000166.1:0-10280 GCA_964439175.1 uncultured Anaerolineales bacterium
CGACCGAATGGCCGGTCAGTTTGGCGTAGTCAACCGGGGGGATGGTGTCGTAGAGACCGGCCAGTGGGAAAGGCCGGACGAAGATCAGCCAGTAGATAAGCTCGCTGGCCAGGCCGGCTCCGGCCACTGGGAGAAGGGGATCAGTTGCTATCTTGGGGCGGGGCAAAACCGTGCTCCTTAAGAAAGCGTTCGATGCGGGCGACGAAGCGCCTGGCTTTTTCGAGCAGGTGTTTTGTTTCACCCTCAGTGACCACGAACTCGGGGTCGTAGTCGCTTTTACCTCGCCTCTGGAAGAGTTCTTCGTAAATATCCTTGTATTCTTCTTCCAGCAAGCCAGGCTGCACGAGAAATTGGCTGATGGCCGATTTGATACCAGAATGTTTGCCTCGTATGACGTTGACTGCATAGAGAGCGGCTGTTGCCGCATAGAAAGCAGCATAGTAGGCGCGGGAAATGGCTATGTCGGGAAAGTCATGCGCGTCGATTCGCTCCAGGAAGGACAGATTGTGGTGGGCCCGTTCCAGGTGAAGTTGGATGGTCTTTCGAGTGGCTTCGTCCATCTGACGCAACACTCCTTCCTCGAAGTCAAGCGGGACAGTTTGAGCCGTGGTTTGCCAGGCAGATTCATCCCATACTTCGATGCCTTCGCGTTGCAGGTTGACATACAGGGGTATCTTAAGATTTTGACGATGGCGAAATTCATCAGATGTCCATAGCATGGGCATCAGGGGCACGCCATCCTTGGTTACCAGGTCGGCGGCCAGGGCACGTAGCTCCGCCTGATCCATGTCGGCCACCACCATTAGATCCAGGTCAGAATAAGGCTCGGCGTCGCCCCGGGCTTTGGAGCCGAAGAAGATGACGTGTTGCACCCGGTCGCCGGCGGCCGCCTCCAGCCGCTCCAGGAAACGGGCCAAAACCTGGCGCTCCCGATCGGTGAGATAGGGCAGGCGGGCTTCGGAGAGCAGCTTGGCGCGTTGGCTGGTCACGGCTGGCACCTCACTCTGTTATCCCGGCGTGGGGATACATATGCTTGCCGTGGGGATGTACCCGGCCACGCGCGTCTTCGGCGCTGAGCCCGATGTGGGCGAAGTTTTCGCGCGCCTGGTTCAGGCTCACGCTGTTGGCGCCGACCGGCTCGTCAGGGACTGCTTCTTGTACCGGGTCACTCTTCCAGCCACAGACGGGGCACACATCCCAGTTGCCCAGAATGGGCAGCGACTTGTAAGCGCACACTGGACAGGGGAGCAATTCGGTCATCTGGCCACTGACGTCCACTGACATGTCCAGATTGCCGTACAGGTAAGCGCTGAGATAGGCATTGGTCACACCCCGCAGCCGCCGCTTCATCTGGTGTAGCAGGACCGGCTGGTAGCGCGGGTCGGAGGGAATGATCGTGGGTGGTACCTCGTGCCGGTCGTGCTGGGCTACTAACGCCGCATCTAGCTGCGGGCGCAGGTCGTCGGGGATGAAATCGTTGAAAAAGGCGTGGATGGCCTCGATAGCCTCATCGGGTGTCAGTTTGCGTTGCATGTCCTCAGCGATTAGCTGAATGGCTTCTGTGCGCTGCATAAAAGTCTCCTGGGATTGGGAGTCAGGGAATCAGGACTCAGGGGATCAGGAAACGGGAAATCAGGGACTGGGGTATCCGCCTGCCTGCTACCTGATTCCCTGCTCCTTTGATTCCCTGATCCCTGATCTTTCACTTCGTCAATAGCTTTTTGGGTGTGCTCTTCGATGGCTGTATCCCGGAGGGCCGAGAAATCCTCCGGGCGACTTCGAGGGGAGCCCGCGCCAAATATATCTTCCATGGTCATAGTTACGGACCGAAACTTGGCTTTGCCTTCTATAATCTGAAATACGACCTTGTCATGGGACTTAATTCCAAGCAGTTGGCGAATCGCGGCAGGAATGGTGATGTGACCTTTGGAAGTAATCGCTCTGATATACCCTTTAACCTTTTTCATGGTCAACACTTCTTCACAAGGTATTACCACGTATTGCCACGTGTGGTTAAGCTAACGATACTATTCACTACCGGACACTTTTTGGAAAACTCGGCTATCAAGCCAATTATCGCTATCATGTCATTCCCTGGACTGTCCGTCCAGGACAGGCTGAGCGATAGCGAAGAATCCCTATAAGGCGGCAATAACCCTTAAGTTTGCTGAATAAAGTCCAACCATGTTACCAAATTTTCCCTTTTGCCGAGCCAACACCTCACTTCAACAACGGCTCCAGGGATTCTTCACTTCGCTACGCTGCGTTCAGAATGACATAAAGTATAGCGACTGCTACCAACGCTGAAAAGTGTCCGGTAGCAAACAATACTATTATGATCCACTGTTTATCAAGCATAACAGATGTCAGGCGGTGATTGCTAGTGACGCGCTTGGGAGTGCCTTCTACCTGATTAGTTGCCACGCCAGGTTATGATCTTGTCATAGAGTTGCTTGATTTGTTTCTCAAGGTGGCTATTGGGGGGGATCACATTATCATACGTTTTTTCCTTTTTTGCCCATGCCTGGTATTTCCTAGCGTTATCGACCTTACTACTTCCTGGTGTAAATTTCGCTTTTTTCTGGACGCCGCCAGGGATGTAGTCTTCAATAGTGCGCTTGCCTTCCTCTGTCACCCAAAAGGAGATGCCTTCTTCTTCACAATGTCTCTTCACTCTACATTTGTGCTTTGCCATATTATCGCTCGAAAGGTCGTCGCAGTCTACGAGATTGTCACGGTCGACAAGAATGACAGCCTGGGGATTAATTTTGAGTAAGTCCAATAGTTTCCCTATGTCATCCTCTTCTGCTTTCTCCCAGAAATTTACATCGAGATGTGCTAGGTTGCTTCCACCATACCAAACGATGTCACAATCAATGCCCCAATTAATCTTTTTCCCGTTTTTCTGGGCGAAACAATCCAACCAGGTTTGCAGATAAATCTTATCGGATGGACCTTCGACCCAAATGATGCCATTGGGGTGCAGTACATCGGCGGACGAATGTCCCAAGGCGCGAAGTGTTTCCCAGGCGTCGCTTCTGTCCTTGGGGTTCATAAATCCGAGACGGCTTTGCCCATTTTGCTTGAAAATGCGATACACGTGTGGTGACGAATCACGTTGGCCTGATCGTAGAGCGAAATCCAGGAGATAGGGTGAATGAGTGCTGATGAAGAACTGATGTCCGTCTCTCTCGCTGGCGTGCAAAAGATATTCAAGGAATCTCTTTTGGAGACCGGGATGCATGAATACATCGGGCTCTTCGATCAAGAACACCGTGGGCCAGCGGTGTTTTTGAATTTCCATGATGAGGTACAAGAAATGGGAATAGCCATCACTGCCTTCAAGCAGGGGCTTATCGTTCTCGTCACGCAGATCGCTTGCATATTGGGAGACTGGTTGCCCACAATGGGGGCATTCTGCGAGTGGAGGTTCTTCAGCTAATTTGAGTCTAATAAACCGTTCTGCGTCCTCTCTTATATCTTTCCATGCCTTGTTGATCGCCTGCCAGTTCATATCCGGATACCCATCAAAGGCTCTAACGCGGGCGAATTTATTGTCAATCCGACGCGGAAAACTACTTGGAAACATATACCGCTTGAGCTTTTTCCACCTATCTTTCCACTTCTCAGAGTGTAGATCAACTTTCTTGCCATTGAGAACTCGTTCATCTGACCCCGGATCAGGCGAGGGGCGATGGTATAACAGAACACCTTCTGTGCCCAGTACATCTTCAAAGGATATCTTGATGTATATAGGCTGGTGCGGGTCATAGAAGTCCGAGGCTGGCTCGCCGTATTGGGCCTGACTCGTGTAGGTCCCACGATCGAAACATTTGCGTATAGCGTTGAGAAAGTTTGTCTTGCCTGCGCCATTGGGACCGACAATTATATTGACACTGGCGGAAAAATTGCCCTCTTGTTCGGAAGGGAAACGTTGAGGGGGATCGCTGAAACGAAAGGATCTGTAGTTTGAGATAGAGACACTTATTATACGCATGGGGTGCCAAACCTCTCGGAGGCTGCTCAGCGCTCCACCTTCGAGGAGTCTTACATCTCGTTTACCCGCTGCCACACTTTCTTCGCTAACTCGGTCGCTTTGACGGCGATGGCTTGTTCGTCCAGCGTGAGCAACTGTCGATCCTTCATCAGCAACTTGCCGCCGGCGATGGTGTGCGTCACCTGAGTGCCGTCTATGCCAAAGATGATGTGCCAGGGATAGTTGCCGTCGGTGATGGGGGTGTAAGGATAGTAGTCGAGCAGGATGATGTCGGCAAAGGCCCCCGGCTCCAGCACACCCACCGGCTGCGACCAGAAGACGCCAGCCAGTTGGGTGTTGTTGTCGAAAGCGATTTGGGCCACGGTATCACCCGGCATGGCGCGCGGGTCGCCCGTGTTGATTTTGTGCAGCAGGTAGGCGACGTGCATCTCGGCGAACATGTTGTTGGAGAAGCCGTCGTTGCCCAGGGCGACGTTGATGCCGCGCCGGAGCATGCCGGCCACGTCGGCCACGCCGACGGCGTTGTTCATATTGCTGCGCGGCTGGTGAGTGACGTGGGTGCCGGTGGTGCGCAGCGCGTCCATCTCGTAAGCGTCAATGTGAACGCAGTGGACGGCGATGGTCTTGGGGCCGAGCACGCCTCGCTTTTCCAGTCGCTCCAGCACGCGCACGCCGTATTTCTTCAGGCTATCGGCCTGGTCGGCTTTGTCTTCGGCCACGTGGAGGTGGAAGCCTACGTCCAGCCCCTGGGCTTCCTGGAGGCAATGATTCAGGGTGGCGTCGGACACGGTGAGGGAGGCGTGCAAGCCAAAGGATGCGGCCAATTGTGGATCGGGATGGGCTTGCAACTCGCGCATGAAGCGGACATTCTCGGCAATGCCGGCTTTGGCTCCGTCGTCGCCGTTGCGGTCGGTGACTTCGTAGCATAGGGAGGCGCGCACGCCTGCCTGCTTCACGGCCTGGGCGATGGCATCCAGCGAGCCTTCAATGGCATTGGGGCTGGCGTGGTGGTCTATGAGCGTGGTAGTGCCGTGGCGGACGGCGTCCACCAGGGCCACCAGCGCGCTATACCGGCAGTCCTCCAGGGTGAGAGCGCGGTCGATCTTCCACCACAGTTTCTCCAGGATTTGGACGAAGTTCTCGGCCGGCTGGCCCGGGATGGCCATACCTCGGGCAAAGGCCCCATAGAAGTGGGTGTGCCCGCAGATGAGGCCGGGCATCACGATTTTGCCTCCGGCGTCCAGGATTTCCTCATGGCGATGTTTGGCAGTCAACTCGGCGCTGGAGCCGACTTCAACGATCGTATCTTCTTCAAAATACACCGCGCCGCCGGGGATGACGCGCGGGTTATCGCCCAGAGTGAGAACTGTGCCGTTGGTAATAAGCATGTTCGCTCCCTCCTTTGCCTTCCATTGTATCGCCCTCTGCACGGCGTGTCAAGAGAAGACTAAGGGGAAGGGTGCGTTCAGATTTGGGTAGGAGATATTTCCTCTAGTCAAATACCCGTAAAACTGATATAATATATCTGTGTTTAGCTGCCCACATGCGTCGAGTGATTGTCTGATAAGTGGGTATTCCTCCCATCTTTATTCCTCTTAGGTATGGTAGATGGTGAATCAGAGGGCACTGACGGGGCGTGCCTCGGGATGGCGTAGCACCTTAAATAGGCTGGCTGCCAGCATCGGCACTAAGATCATTTTACCCTACCTGTTGCTGACGTTGGTCGTTGCCGGCGTGGGTGCTTATGTAGTTACAAATCTGGTCACCAGTTCCATGCAGGAGCGATTCAACAATCAACTCCTCGATGCGGGCCGCGTTGTCTCCGAAAGCATGGTCCGTTACGAGACGGACCGGCTGGAGGTGCTGCGTGCGGTCGCTGGCACCCAAGGTGTTTCGGAAAGCCTGGCGGCTGGCGACCGGGGCGCGTTGGCCGGGTTGGTGCCTCAAATCGTCGCCAACAGCAGTACCGATGCAGTGGAACTGCTGGACGCCCATGGCCTGGAGGTTTACGGTTGGCAACGTCCCCCACGCCAGAACGGCGGAGTTGCCGAAGAACGGTCTGGTGCCGATTTCTCCCAATTGGAAGATGTGCGTTTGGTGCTGGATGGCTACGTGGATCAGTCTGGTGAGAAGCGGGCTTTATTGAGCCAGACGCCCTATGGGTTGATGATTTTCACCTTGGGTCCCATCTATCGAGGCGGAGAACAAGTAGGTGCCGTGATGATCGGCACCTACGTGCGTGAGATGGTGGTTGACCTGGCCGAAAGTGCCGTGGCCAAAGTGACCCTCTACGACCGAAACGGAGTTGTCATCGACACCACCCTGGGGGGCGGACAGGAAGGCGTTGCCGGGGCTTTACAGGAATCGCCAGAGCAATATGATACCGTTGTCGCCTTGTTGCAAGAGCCCCCCAATCGTTACCAGGTGGTGGTAGCCGAAGCAGAGGATCAGGTGCCGCTCAGGCAGGTGGACATCCTGGGCCAAAAGTACGTGCTGGCCTACGGCGACTGGCGGTTGCGGGGCCAGTCATTTGGGCTTTTCAGCGTGGCCTTGCCCAGCAATTTCATCGTGAGCACGGCCGCGACCAGTCGCAATTTGTTGAGCCTGATCTTTTCGGCGGCCACGGTGGCTGTGATCACGATTGGTTTTACCATTGCCCAGCGTATCATCCGTCCTCTTAACCGCTTGGTGGAGACCTCTACGGCTGTAGCGGCGGGAGACCTGGAACAACGCACCGGCATTCAAAGCAAAGATGAAATCGGCAGCCTGGCTAGCTCCTTCGATGTGATGACGGAAAGACTCGCGGAGCGCAATCGCCAATTGGTCGAGCAGGCAAGCAAATTGGAGGCCATCCTCAATAGTATCGCCGACGGTGTGATTGTGCTGGATCTGGAGGGCCAGATCATCACTTCCAACCCGGCGGCTCAACACGTGTTGGCCGATATGTCGAGTGACTTCTCGTCGGGCCCATTGCGTGAGTTGCCCCCGGCTTTATTTGGAGATACCGACGAGATGCCCGATTTGGACAACTTGCCCGCGCCGGCCATGCTCCAGCAACCTCAGCGCTATCGGGTGGGTAGCCGGGTATTGAGTGCCTTGGCCGCTCCGGTGATGGCGCCTGATGGTGAAGAGTTGGGCACCGTCGTCGTTTTGCGCGACATCACCCGTGAGGATGAAGCAGAGCGTCTCAAGGATGAGTTTATCACCAACATTTCGCACGAATTGCGCACACCGCTGACTGCCATCAAAGGCTATAGTGATCTATTAGTGATGACCTCCGGTGGCAGCCTGGACGAACGGCGCCTGGAGTTTATCCGGACTATCGGTGACAATACCACCCAACTGTTGCGTCACATCAATGAACTGATTGACATCTCTCAAATCCAGGCCGGGGATCTGGGCCTGGAAAGAGAACGGTTACTTTTCTCGGAACTGGTCGGAGAGGTGGCCGAAAATTGGCGGGATCGAATGGAGGCCAAAGGCCTGATGTTGCGCGTAAGGTCGTCAGGAGGGAATTTGTGGGTGCATGGGGATCGGGCACGGCTTATCTGGGCCATTGATAATCTTTTGAGCAATGCTTACAATTATACGTTGTCTGGAGGGCGTGTCGAAATTCGAGCGTTCCAAGAAAATAACGAGGCGCGTCTGGACGTGTCCGACACGGGGGTCGGCGTGGCCATCGCCGATCAGCCTTACCTCTTCACGCGCTTTTTCCGTGCACACAACGAGCTAACCTTTGGTGTCCGTGGAGTTGGCCTGGGGCTGTTCATCACCCGTTCCATCGTCGAAGCGCACCACGGTTGGGTTGAGGCGAAGAGCGAACTGGGGGTTGGTAGCACATTTAGCATCGCTTTACCGCTTATGGCGGATAGTTGACATAATACCAGCACGCGAAATTTCTGAGTACTTGTTCAAAAACAACTTCCTTTTTTTGTCGCAGTTTTACGCCTAATTTCTGTTCCAAAATGCGAAGTTATTAGTGAACAAGTGCTGAGAGAAATGGGCGACTGAGGAGTATCGAATGGACTCATTCTCCCACAAGGACCAGCGACCTCTCCGCCGGCGTTGGGAGCTTCTGCTACTCCTCCTGGCGCTGTTGATGAGCTTCGTCTGTGTCTTCTCCTCGACTTGGCTTGCGTTCAACGTCCAACCCGAAGACCTGGCCTCGGCCAATATGCTGCCAGTAAGCCAGGCCGATTACAGGCGGCTCTCCAGCGAAAGCACGTCATTTGCTCCGTTGAATCCCGACGTCGCTGCCGAGGCAGCAACCGACGTTGCCCGGCTGGCCAGCACACCCATTGTCACGAGGGTTACCCCCATCGCGATTGTGCTTTTGCCTCCTACACCTACACGCACACCGACACTTACGCCGATGAAGTTGCCGGTTGCAACGGCCGTTCCTACCCCGGTGGTAAGTCCTACATCGGTACCTACTGGCTTGCCCTCGTTAACCGCCACCACGGCAGTCAATCCTACATCTACCAGCACCCCTATACCCACTGTTACAGCGATTGGTACTGCTACTGGCACACCCACTGCGACGTCGCCCGCCACGCCCACGCCTACGGCGACGTCGCCCGGCACGTCTACTCCCACGGCTACGTCCACCCCTGTTCCGCCAACCCCGATACCCACCGATACTCCCGAGCCCCCACCGACCCCGGTCGTGCCAGCTCCTATCGTTCAGGCCATGGCTCCCAATACCGGGGCCAACACTGCGACGGTAGCTGTCACCATTACCGGGCAAAATTTCCAACCTGGCTGTACGGCCTCGTTGGGGAGCGTGTCGCTGGCCGGCGTCAGTTGTCCCTCTCCCACCACCCTTCTGGCATCGGTCCCGGCGGACATTGTCGCCGGTTACTATGACCTGACCGTCACCAACCCTGATGGTCAGCCTGGCTCGCTGACCCGTGCTTATACGGCGACTAACCCTGCCCCCAATGTTGCGGCCATTACGCTCAACACCTGGTTCACCACGACCGACCGGATTGTTACCATCACTGGGGGTAACTTCCGCAATACCGGGGCACCGGGTAGCCTCCGGGGGGCCCTGGATGGTACACCCCTGACTGGGGTCACTTACGTCAGTCCGATTACGCTGACGGCAACCGTGCCTTCTCATTCAGCCGGTATGGGGCTGGGGGTATATACCCTGGTGATCACCAACCCCGGTCCCACCGATCCTGCTGGCAGCCTGCCTGACGCCTTCACCATTATTACTGACACCGTGCCGATTTCACCGGCCAATCTGCGCGCCGCCGCCGGCGACCGCAAAGTCGTCCTGGGCTGGGATGCCAATACAGAAATTGACCTGGCCGGCTATCAGGTCTATCGGACCGATGTGGTGCCCCCCTTAGCCACAGTCACCAGCCCCAGCTATCTTGACCTGGCGGTGACCAATGGCATCACCTACTCGTATTATGTGAGGACCGTGGACCTGGCGGGCCACGAGTCGCTCTCCAGCACGCTCGTCTCGGCGCAGCCGTATGACATTACGCCTTTCACCTACACTGCGAATATAACTTATACTGGCGCCGTAACCAAGGCCAATTACGCTGCGGGGCCGCCGGATGGGCTCGCGTCTGGCATTACTGGCACAGGGGTGATCACCCTTGACTTTGGCGTCGGGAGGGGCATCATTGACGGACCTGACTACGATATGGCCTTCTACGAGTGGCCGAACCCTGACATTGACCCTGGTCCTAACGTTGTGCCGGGTATCTTGCTTGACTATGTCATCGTTGAGGTCTCGGATGGCAATGCTTGGTATACCGTGTTTGACTGGGATGGCATACCAGGCGGTGTGGCTGGGACCAATATTGACGGTTATGCCACTGATGGCAACGGCGAACAGGATCCCGAGCCTATCCCATCGAACGATCTGTACCCGAGCGGCCTGGCAATTAATACCGGTATTCGCATAGACATTGGCGCCTGGACGCCACCCGGTTATTCGTTCCACCTGGTGCGCTTGCGATATCCGGGAGGCGGGGCTAATTCCGGAGGCAACGTAGACGCCGTCCGGCGCTTGAATTAGAGAACACTTTTCTTCACGCGACGAAGCCCCGCGTAGGTGGGACGAAGCCCCGCATAAGCGGGACGAAGCCCCGCGTGGGCGGGACGAGGGACGAACCCGCAGGTCCCCCGAATGGGGGAAGGCGAACGACCAAGGCAAGACCCCCTCCCTGACCCTCCCCCTCACAGGGGGAGGGTCAGGGAGCTTTCATGGGTAGGTTTTTGGGGACTGGCGAACCTCTCCCCCCCTCAGTCCCCCCCGCTGGGG
>CAYTNQ010000167.1:0-10069 GCA_964439175.1 uncultured Anaerolineales bacterium
ACTTGTGGCCTCCACGATGTCAACGTGGCGCTCTAGCCAACTGAGCTAACCGCCCTATCGGCTGAAGTATACCAGTCTCGAACTAAAAACGCAAATGGGGGACGGGACATTCCTGTCTCCTAGACATCTTCATAAGACGAGTCTTGAACAAATGAGACAAGAATTTAGCTCACGCTTGCGCCGCAGGTGCAGGCGTGAGCCATTTCTCTTGGCGGTTTGAGGCGCAGCAATCGCCTGAGGATAAATCCTCAGGCTGAAAGCTAAAGCCAGCTACCTGTAGGTCCCCTTCGGGGAAAGCAGGCTAAACCTGGTCAAACCTGAGCAAAATAGTGCGCTTTCAGCGTACTTGAACTTTTAGCCTGGAGCTTTAGCTCAAGGCGGCAGGGTGCTAGAACCCAGCTTTATACCCCAAATAATTTCTGAACCTTCATAAGTCGTCACTACGATCCTATCAAGACTTAACTGGGCGCGTTCAAAATGGGTTGGTAGGGGCAGGTCTTCCCCAGAGGGGACCTGCGGGTGCACCTGCCCTGGACACCCGCAAGGGGTGTCCCTACAACCCATTTTGAATGCACCCGACTTAATTGTCTGTACTTAGCTAAAGCGGGATGCCAATGCCAGGGCCAAAGCCAGCAAACCGGCTGACAACCCAAGACGGATCAACAGCCCCTGCCATTCCCGATGTACAATCGTCATGTCTGTAGGCCTCTTGATACGTGTCACGATGCTGGGTTAGCTCCTTCGCTTTGGGATTAGATGTTGAAGATGGGAAGTGTAAAGGATGGTGCCGGACTGATCGCTAATCTTTGGTCTCCGGCTCTGACTCCTGCGCCACGACGAAGGCCAGGGCATAGTCAGCGGTGTGAGAAAGACTCAGGGCAAACTGGTTGAGGTGAAGGCGCGCTGCCAGGCGAGCGGCGTTGCCGTGAAGATACAATTCCGGTTTGCCTCGGGCGTCGCAGATTACCTCAATTTCCTGGAACCCTACCGGGCCGATGCCAGTGCCCAGGGCTTTAGCAGTCGCTTCTTTGGCAGCCCAGCGAGCTGCCAGTGCCGGGGGCCGTCCATTGACGTAGGACAATTCCTGATCGGTGTAGACCCGGTGCAGAAAGCGACTGCCGTGACGCTTGAGGACAGCCTCAACGCGGCTGATTTCAACCATGTCAACGCCTACGGCAATCACAGCCCGTTCCTACCCGGCGATGTTTCACTTTATCGACTGCGGATGGACTGCCCACCCGCAGATTCACCTCCGGTCCCCACCGGAGAGATGAATGGCTCGGCGGCAATGGACTGAGCCGACTGAGCTTCTGGCAGTTGGAAGTCGGCGCCGACGATGACGCGGATATCCACCTCGCTCTTCAGATTCGGGCTACGGCGGATGTTCTCATCGGCCACGTTGAAAATATCAGCCAACAGCGTCAGTGCGTAGGTCTTGCCTGTGTAGTCCACGATGACAGTACGCGGATAGTCGGTGCGGTCGGCAGGTCCGAACTGCACAATAGTGAAGCCTTGATCGCGCAAATATTCGGCTGTCGCTGCTGCCAGGCCCTGCGCAGGCGTGCCGTTTTGCACTACGATTTTAGCCCCCTCGGTTTGCAAGGCAGCGGCAACTTCCGCCTGGCGTTGGGCCTCGGCCTGGGCCTGGGCCTCCAATGCAGGATCGGGCGTCGGAGTCGGTGGCGGGCCGGCCGGCTCAGGGGAAGAGAAGATGCGATCTATCACCGGACGAATCTTCTCACGAACGGGCAGCAACACTTGCGCACCATTATTGGTCGTGTAATCTACGGTCATCGTATGATCAATAACCGCGCTTTGGATGTCATCGCCGGTGATCTTGTCGGACAGCTTAGCCATCTCAAGAATGTCAACCAGTTGCAGATCGGTTTGCACCGTGTCGGCCATGGTCGCCCACAGATCGGGGATTTTGGGGACGACGCCGATGGCCAGCGCCTTTTCCCGGATGGCAAACAGAACCTGTTGCTGTCGCCGCGCCCGGTCGAAGTCGGAGCCAGCGGTAGCGCGGGTGCGGGCATATTTCAGGGCCATGTCGCCGTCGAGATGCTGGGGCCCGGCTTGAATGTAGAAGGGATCATAACCGTAGTTTTCGTCGGGATACTTGGGATCGTTGATAGTTTGCGGCGCGTCAATGTCTATGCCGCCCAGGGTATCCACGATGCGCCGGAAGCCGTCAAAATCTACCCGCACGTAAAAGTGGACGGGCACCCCCAGGTTATATTGCACCGTCTTCATCGCCAGGGCAGGCCCGCCGCCTGGATAGCCATTTTTATCGCCCAGGTAATGGGCGGTGTTGATACGATTTTCGCCGTAGCCAGGGATCGTTACCCACAGGTCACGGGGGATGGAGAGCATGCCTGCCTTACCCGTCGCCGGGTCAACCGTGACCAGAATCATCGTATCAGTGCGCGCATACTGTTCGTCGGGGCGCTTGTCAACGCCCAACAGGAGGACGTTGACGCGTTCATCCTTTTCCCAGTCAGGCAACGACTCACCGCTAAGGCCGGTGACCGGTTGCGGATTGCTGGCGGCGCGTGGGTTGGGGAAGTCATTTCCTCTGGGGCTGACAACCGGCAAGGTCAGATCAACGTAGGGTAGAGTGGGAAGCTCGGCATGGGCTACCACGTCTTTGACAGTAACATAAAAAATGTAGCCGGAGTATCCTCCACCGGCCAGGAAGGCAAGGGTAAGCACCACTGTGAGGAGACGTGAAAGCCAGGAGACCTGATGGTGCGGCTGCATCGGTCTTCTCAACTGCGCTTGAGTATGTGTGGACATGGCCCCATTATATCACAGGCCGAGCCATCGGCAAAATCGCGTAAGTGGTTTGGCCTATTGGAATATGGCTTACGGCACAACATATCCGGGTAAATTTCATGGGAGAGGGGTGATGTTAGCAATGTACAGGGCATGGTCATTAAGAAGATAGAGTTTCCCGGTTAGTTCGTCTACGAAGATGGAGCGCAGAGTGCCGAAATCGACCGTGTCTTCGTCGCGGGGTTTAAACTGGCGCACAAAGTGGCCATCCTTATTCAATTGCACCACGCGGCGGTTGCCGGCGTCGGCAACATAAATGTACTGGGCCACGTCGTCAGGCGCCGCATAAATAGCCGTCGGACGGCTGAAGGGCCTGTCAATCTCGGTGACCCGAAATTCGACGGGCACGCCGGCCTCGAATTTGCGGATGGTGCCATCGGCGTAGAGAACGTAAATGAACCCGTCAATGGCCATATCCACAGCGCCGCTCAAGTCTACCGCAACCTGGTCCGATAGGTAATATTGGGCCGGGTTGGTGTAGCCTTCGGCGCCGGGCAGATAACGCAAAATCTGTCCGGCTTGCGGGTCCAGGATGTAGAAATTGCCAAAGTAGCTACCGACGGTGACAGGAAGAGCCCAGGCGTCTTTGTTGGCAATGGGCGCAGTGGTCAGCCCCCAACTGGGGTTATACTCCAACAAACCACCGCTTTCCAGAATCAGCAAGTCGCTGGTTTGGCGCTCTCCACCGGCCGGCATCCATACCATGTCAATCATCTCACCTACAACCGACGTCTCTACCTGCTGGCCGCGCCGGACCAACACCGGGTCATTCTCGTCGGGCTCCAGGGCGTCGTTTACCTCGTCCAGTTGATAACGGTACACCTGATCGGTGCCTGCGTCGAGGACGTAGACGTACAATCCGTTGACGACGACCCGTTTCAATTGGGTCTCGGGGTCATCGTAGCTGCGGAGCTGCCCCACCCAGTAGAGCCGTTCTACCCGGTCGACTTTGTCTTGTTGCTCGGCCATAGAAGCACGCAATTCGCCGACGACTGGCTCGCCCGGCTTGATGGCGTCGGCCTGGGCCAGCAGGGTCTCGGCTTGAGCTAACAGGTCGCGGGCCGTCGTGCTATCGGCATCAAGCGCCTGTTGATAGTTGGCCTGAGCTTGTTCTACCAGGGTATTGAACTCGTTTTCGCGGGCCAGCCCTTGCTGCCAGTAAGTCAGCCCCACCGCCAATAGCACCACGATGAGAATGGCCACCGCAATGGTTCGCAGAAGACGCTGCGGAATCTGTGGTGCGCGGATGCGCCGCGCCTGACCTGTCACCGCACCTCGCCGCGTCGGCACCTCTTGCTCCCGTCCCGGTAACACGCGGCTGATAAGCGTGCGCAGGCCGGTCCAGATGACCATCAACAGTGCCAACAACCCCTTACCCACGGCGCGTAGCCATCGGCCCACCGGCATTGTGCCTGTACCTGTACCGGGGGCGTAGGTCCCGGTGCCTGTACGGGGGGCGTAGGCGCCGGTGGCCAGGTCGGGGAGTTGGCCCAGGCCCTTTTGGCGGAAACCTCCCATCCTGCGGTGCGTCGCTTCGTCCATGCCGTCCAGCGTTGCTTTGTCCCCGGCGCCAGCCTGTGACTGCGATCTAACCGGGGACGCGGCGTCGGACGTAGCGGCAGGCGCTCCAGAGGCGGCCTCGGCAGAGACGGGCTCCCGGGTATGTAGGGTGGTGTGCTCTGGAACGGCCGCTCTCTCCTTTCCCCGGTGGTGGCCTGCCCGCACCCGGGGGGAGGCAGTTGTGGATTTGGCCTGAATCTCGACCACCAGGGCCGTACAATCGTGGCCGCCGGTCAGTTTGCCCAGGTTGGTCAATGCACCTTCTACGCCTTGATAAGCAACGGCCTTTTCCACCTCGTCAGGCGAGGTGCGGGCAGCAAAACGGCTGTCACCCAGTACCAGTATGTCGCCTGGCTCGACACCTACGTGAAAGAGTTGTAAATCTAGCATGGGTTGCCGGCCCATAGCTGGCGCGCCGGTTGCCTGCGGATCGGCCATATCCAGCCACGGGGAGGCTTCCGGCAACTGGGTCGCCATGCCGCGAGTGACAGCATAGGTGACTGACGGCCCCACCGAGGCGATGAACACGTCTTCGCCACGCACGGCCACGGCGGTGACACCTCCCAGCAGGCCGCCCTTTCCAAACTCGCGGTCCGATTGCTCACCGTTCCCCCTACGAGGACTGCGCCCCGCTGACGCGGGACTGCGCCCCGTTGATAGCAACTGCTGGTTGGCCGTCAGCAGCGCACGACGCAGGCCGGCCGTGGTGCTGCCGGACGATTGATAATACGTATTGCGGATCGTCTCTGCCAGCGCCTGGCTCAACCGATCCTTTTCGGACTGTTCACAGTCGCCGCGCAGCTCGACCACGACGAACAGATCCCCTTTTCCCAAAGAGGGCTTGCGGGTGGACAGCCCACGGCGTAGCTGGCCGGATGGTTCGCGCACCGCCAGGGCGTTGGGCGTTTCACTCACCCAGCGCCCCCCGACGATGTTCATCTGTCCCATCACGGTTTTCAATTCGAGGCTCATCGTGATCCTCCTTTACTTAGAGGGTGGCTGAAAAGCCTGCCCAGGCAGCCTGGAAAGGCTGCCCCACCTGGCTTTTCAGACACCTTCTTACTCCCATTCGATGGTCGCCGGCGGCTTACTGCTCACGTCGTAGACCACCCGGTTGACTCCTGGCACCTCATTCACAATCCGGTTGCTGATCCGGGCCAACAGGTCGTAGGGGAGACGTGCCCAGTCGGCGGTCATAAAATCCTCGGTGGTGACGGCACGCAGCGCGATAACGCTGGCATAGGTGCGCCCATCGCCCATCACCCCCACACTCCGCACCGGCAGGGACACGGCGAAAGCCTGGGCCACCTGGTCGTACCAACCGGTCGCCTGTAGTTCCTGGATAAAGATGGCGTCAGCCCGGCGCAAGGTTTCCAACCGCTCCCAGGTCACCTCGCCCACTACCCGGACCGCCAGCCCCGGTCCGGGAAAGGGATGTCGCCACACAATCTCCCCGGGCAGTCCCAGCGCCTCTCCCACCCGCCGCACCTCGTCTTTGAAGAGATAGCGCAGGGGCTCTACCAATTCAAATTGCATGTCGGCTGGCAACCCGCCCACGTTGTGGTGGGTTTTGATTTTGGCTGCCACGGCCCGGTCGGGGGCGGTCGACTCAATCACGTCGGGGTAAAGCGTGCCCTGGGCCAACCAGTAAGCTCCCTTCGAGCCCCCCGACTCCTCTAACCGGTGCGCTTCAGCCTCGAAGACGCGGATGAAGCGCTCGCCGATGCGCTTGCGTTTCACCTCGGGGTCAGTCACGCCTGCCAGGTCCGACAGGAATTGCTCGGTGGCGTCCACGGCAATCAGCCGCACATGCATATGGTTGCCGAAGGCTGTCACTACCTGCTCCGGCTCGTCCTGGCGCATCAGCCCGTTGTTGACAAAGATGCACGTCAACTGGTCGCCGATGGCCCGATGGAGCAGCGCCGCCGTTACGGCTGAGTCGACGCCGCCCGACAGGCCACACAGCACACGTCCGGCGCCGACTTGGGCCTGGACTCGTTGGATCGCTTCATATATAAAGTTGCCCGGCGTCCATCCCCCCTGGCATCCGCACACGTCGTACAGAAAAGCGTGCAAGATCTCCGCCCCTCGCGGCGTATGAGCCACCTCAGGATGAAATTGCAATCCGTATAGCCCGCGCGCCGGGTCGCCTATGGCGGCCACCGGGCTGTTTTCAGAATGGGCCAACACCTTAAAGCCAGGCGGCAGGTGGGTGATGCGGTCACCGTGACTCATCCAGACAGTTAGGGATGGGAGATGGGAGATTAGAGATTGGGTATTGGCGAATAGGGGATCCTCTGGGGCGGTTAATTGGATCTGGGCCGGGCCGTATTCGCGTTCAAGAGATGGGGCTACCTGGCCGCCCAGGTGATAAGCCAGCAACTGCATACCATAGCAAATACCCAGCACCGGCCGGCCGCTGGCCAGGACGTAGTCTGGTAGATGGGGCGCGCCCGGCGCGTAAACGCTGGCCGGCCCGCCGCTCAGGACGTAGCCCATTGGGTTCAGCCGGGTCACCTGGTCGGCCGGGGCGTCGTAAGGGATCAGTTCGCAATAAACTTCGGCCTCGCGCACCCGCCGGGCGATGAGTTGGCTATATTGGGAACCAAAATCAAGAATGACGATGGTTTCGCGCTCGGACATCACTCCTCAGGCAAAGATAATTTCGTCGCCGGTCATCTGGGTGACGACGGCGAGCGAATAGATGGGGACGTTGAGATAGGCCAATTCGGCCCGCCCCTCCTCGAAAGCCTTTTCGACCACGGCCCCGACGCCTTTGATTTCCGCTCCGGCTTCCAGGGCCAGCCGAGCCAGGGCATCAATGGTCTTGCCCCGGGCCAGGAAATCGTCAACGATGAGCACCTTGTCGCCGGGACCAAGAAACTCGGGTGACACCATTAATTCCACGTACTCCCCCTTGGTATGGGAAGGGGCCGTCTGGCGGTACGCCCGCTCGGGCATAGTAACCGGCTTGGTCTTGCGCGCGTAGACGATGGGCACGCCCAAGGCCAGCGCCGTGGTCAACGCGGGAGCGATGCCCGAAATCTCGGCTGTCAGCACTTTGTTGATGCCCATGGCTCCAAAATGCGCGGCCAGGGCACCGCCGATGGCCAGCATCAAAGCCGGGTCTACCTGGTGGTTGATGAACCCATCTACCTTGAGGATGCCATTGCCCAGGTTTTTGCCTTCGCGCCGGATACGTTCCTTGAGAGCTTCCACCGTAATCACTCCTGTGAAAGGTGATAAGGGCGATACGAAGAATGCCTTGCCCTTACACCGCCGCCGTCGGGGTTGATATGCCTACATGTTGTGTTACAACATATATTATACCACAATATGTTGTGTTTGTATAGAACCCCTAGTTTATCCTACTCCAAAACTGTGCCGGTGTCAAGTCAAATATCAGGTACTTATAGCAACGGTTTCTGTTTTGCGTTTGCCCAAACCTGCCCAGAGGCAAGCCCGAGGGGGAACCATTGGGTGCTCCGGGAGGATGAGCAGTTACGAATTATGAAAAGTGGGATCGCAGGGGGTTGTGAACGCGGGGTAACCATGATATAGTAAACGCAACGGAGATCTATGATGGCAGCCAGGAACAGGAAAAAGAGGAGCAACAGAGATGCAAGACACAAATTCTCGTGAGGCGGGTTATGTGCTAGCCGCTCTTCTGGGTGCAATAGGGGGTGGACTCGTGGTAGCTTTCGCCACCAGGGCTATTCCGAAAATGATGTCTCAGGTGATGTCAGGAATGATGCAGAGTATGATGGCCCCAATGCGAGAAGGGGGTTGTAGCCCAGAGGAGATGTGACGGCAAATGATGGCGGGCTTCGGTGAAGCCCAATCAGCGGAACATTGACTGGGCCCAAGGACCTGCTCGATTACTTGGGGTACGGAATATACGTCCCAGGCCCCGGCCTTTACAGCCGGCGTTATCTGCTCTCAGGATCCTCCCTCGCGGATCGTTGGTTGAAGCACCCCCTCCCCGGCCCTCCCCCTGCGAGGGGGAGGGAAGCAATTGCCTGAGAATAAATCCTCAGGCTGAAAACCAAAGCCGGCTTAAGCAGGCTAAACCTGAGCAAACCTGAGCAAAAAAGTGCGTTTTCAACGTACTTGAGTTTTTAGCCTGGAGCTTTAGCTCGAGGCGGCAAGGCGCTAAAACCCAGCTTTATACCCCAATAATTTCTTAACCTTCATAAACCAGCGGATGCGCAGTATCCCCCATCGCGGATCGTTGGTTGAGACCCCCTCCCCGGCCCTCCCCCTCGTAGGGGGAGGGAGACTTTTCAGTATCCCCTATCGCGGATCGTTGGTTGAGACACTTCTCAATCTTGTGCTTGGTGACTTTCTGACAAGTCTTTCAGTATCCCCTATCGCGGATCGTTGGTTGAGACTCGGTCTCCGCGTCCTTGAAATCCCAATCTTTGACCACTTTCAGTATCCCCTATCGCGGATCGTTGGTTGAGACCTTTTTCTGTATCGGCGCCGCGGCCGGGGTTAGGATACTTTCAGTATCCCCTATCGCGGATCGTTGGTTGAGACATACTTTATCAGTCAGATGGACATGCAGAGTTGATCAACTTTCAGTATCCCCTATCGCGGATCGTTGGTTGAGACGCTTTCAGGAGATGTTCAGCTCCCAAAGTGAATAGCCTTTCAGTATCCCCTATCGCGGATCGTTGGTTGAGACGAGTGACAGTCCATAGATTCTTGCAAGCGGCTTACTTTTCTTTCAGTATCCCCTATCGCGGATCGTTGGTTGAGACCACGCAAACCAGAACGAGGTTCTTCTGGAAGCAGAACTTTCAGTATCCCCTATCGCGGATCGTTGGTTGAGACTCTTTTTGAGTTATGTGGCCGCCAGCAGTCGCTACGGCTTTCAGTATCCCCTATCGCGGATCGTTGGTTGAGACACGCAGTACTGATAATAGTTCTTATCTGACCTATATCTTTCAGTATCCCCTATCGCGGATCGTTGGTTGAGACCGTTTCCTGTACCTGCTGCTCTAGCAAGGTGTATGAACTCTTTCAGTATCCCCTATCGCGGATCGTTGGTTGAGACATGGAGTACAGCGGACCGCCGGAAGACTTCCCCGAAAGCCTTTCAGTATCCCCTATCGCGGATCGTTGGTTGAGACGCGTCACCCGCGCCTGGATGATGATTTAGCTGTTCGCTCTTTCAGTATCCCCTATCGCGGATCGTTGGTTGAGACCGAGCAACACTTGAAGGAGCACGCCGCCGAAATTCCTTTCAGTATCCCCTATCGCGGATCGTTGGTTGAGACTTGGATTTTGGTCATGGTGTCCTCCTGTTACGGTAGTTTCTTTCAGTATCCCCTATCGCGGATCGTTGGTTGAGACAGCGTGCAGCTGGCTGGGAAAGGCAGCAACCCTGGACACTTTCAGTATCCCCTATCGCGGATCGTTGGTTGAGACCGTGGCAGCGCAAGTTCGAGGTTGTAAACTTGGATGACTTTCAGTATCCCCTATCGCGGATCGTTGGTTGAGACCCCATTGGATTGAACTTGTCAGGGCACAACCTGACGCTTTCAGTATCCCCTATCGCGGATCGTTGGTTGAGACTTTCAATTTTCAATCAAGCGGGACCGTATCATTTAACTACTTTCAGTATCCCCTATCGCGGATCGTTGGTTGAGACTGATTAAGGTAATCGAAG
>CAYTNQ010000168.1:0-10063 GCA_964439175.1 uncultured Anaerolineales bacterium
TCAAGTGCCGGGCACCTTTGATCACGCAACTTCTTGAGATGTGGGTAATCACCAAGGAATTAGGAATTGATTATCGAGTAAATATTTGCTATAATGTAATTGGGCACCGATCCTTTATGGATCTTCACCTCTTTCTTCTCTTGCCTCAGCTTTCTCACTCGTGGGATCGGGTGGTGACCTTGGTCAGCGACGTTAAAAGATAAGCCTTGATGAAAGCTCACAGCCGAATTAGCTCTAAGATTATCGTATGACTCAAGACGTGTTGTATGGTCCGGGCGATGTAATACTTGATCGTTACGAGTTGGTACGCCTGCTTGGTAGCGGCGGCTGGGGGCGAGTGTACCTGGCTAACGACCGCATGCTGCACCGGCCCGTGGCGATCAAGCAACTTCTTCCGCGCCTGGCCGCCGACCCGGCTGCCGTTAGCCGATTTATGCGTGAAGCCTCAGTCATCGCCAGCATTCGCGATCCCCACGTACTGACTGTGTACGATATAGCCGAGACTAATGGGCAGCATTATATGGTGATGGAGTACGCCGACGCCGGCACCCTGGCCCAGATGATGCAGTTAGAGGGGACCATATCACCATACGAGACGTTGTCAGTAGCAATCGACGTGTGCAAGGGGTTGCGGGCAGTCCATAACAAGGGCGTCGTTCATCGCGACGTGAAACCTGCCAATGTGATGTTTTTCTCTCGCACCGATGGCCTGCCCGTTGCTAAGATTGGTGACTTTGGTATTGCTTTGCAGCCGGAAGATGAACGATTGACGCCCAGCGATAACGTGGTTGGCACCCTTATCTACCTATCACCTGAGCAGGCATCCAGCTCCCATATCATCACGCATGCTTCCGATCTCTATTCACTGGGTGTGGTGCTTTATGAAATGATGAGCGGTGAATTGCAAGAGCCGCTCTTTGTCAATCCAATTTTCGCCAACAACAGCAACAACAACAGTGACGTGTTTCAACACCTCGGTATGTTCCCCGAACCAGTGCGACCGCTTCTCATCAAAGCGCTTCAGCGTAAGCCCGAAGACCGATTTCAGAACGCCGACGAGATGCTCCAGGCACTCCAGCGGGCGCGTAGCCGTCTGACAGTTTCCTTCACCACTCAGGCATTTGAGCAGGTTGTGCCTATAGAGCCTCAGCCTGCACCGAAACCCCGATTCACCCCGACCCGGTTGCTAGCTGTTGTCGGGATCAGTTTGGTACTTTTGGCGGTGGGCGCTATAGCCACTTTGGGGCTGGTCTTTGGGTCGGTGAAACCTACCGCCGTACCAACTTCTGTTGCGATGGTTGATAATCTTACGCCAACTCACACCCCTGCGGCTACCTCTATCCCTGATTCAGTGTCTCCTTCCTCGTTCACGTCCACACCAGCTCCATCTCCAAGTTCAACCCCTTCCCCTTCTCCTTCCTCTGCTTCATCGACCCTGCTCGCTGCGGGCATAGCCACCCCAACCCGAGTGACAGGTCCGACCAGTCTCACGCTGTTAGTGCACGATAGCTTCAATGCCCCACAAGGTGTCTATGCAGTGGGGGATGACTCGGCGGCCGCCCCCATCATTTATTTGGAAGGGAGTTATCTCTGGGGCGAAGTTGCTACTCGTATTGGCAACACCGTCTTCAAGTTTAATCGCGATGCCCCTGATCGCCAGGATCCAACGCAACACCTGCCGCCTTATCTGCGATTGAATATCGAATATTCGGCAGCTTTGCTGGCCGTTATGCGAGATAAGGCCAACGATCCGCCCGGTTTTGATGCCCAGACAGGAGAGTTTTGGGCCGGCCGCTTTCGCTGTGGTAGCGCTGTCTCCGCCAACGGTTCACCCTATTGGGTCGCTGTCCGATTGCTGGAGGATGACCGGGAAATTGCCATGCGGCGCTACGTGATTGGTGTGCTGAACAACCCCCAGTGTGTGGACACTGGGAGCAAAGACACGGGTGGTCCTCCCTCCCAGCGACCGTAGCGACTGATCTGAACTTCTCCTGCTCAAAAAGCTCTGGCTTCAAAGTGTATCCTTTGAGCAAGGCTCAATTGCCTATTGCGATGCCATCTTGGTTACGCTATAATAGAGCGAGAAGCCTATAACCGTTAAGAAGGTAGACTCATGGGCACGCTGACCATTCGACTCCTCGGCACTAGCGCAGCATTCCCTCTGCCGCGTTGGGGTTGTGATTGTCCGCAATGCAGAAATGCACGGACTAATCCGTGGGGGCTACGTTCCCGGTCTTCTATTCTTATCAATCAGCGCGTGTTGGTTGATCCCGGCCCCGATATCTATAGACAGCTCGCTACCCTGCCTCCCGACGAATTAGCTGCCATCCGTGACATCATTATCACACATCCGCACCCCGACCATTACCTGGGACTCGACGACCTCTCTCAATTGTGTCATCTGTCGTACCTGGATCAGATACCTGTATGGGCTCAGTTCGATAGCTGGACGTTAATTCTCGTCACCTTCAACTACCTCGTTTCTCATGAATTCGACTCTGGACAGGGTACTAAACGCCCCTTTATCCGACGAGACATGATGCTGGGCCAACCTTTTGGCCTGGGTGAGGAGCTTATTCTTACACCCTTTGATACCTTTCACACCAGCACTTTTACCACGGCTGGACTGGTTATTGAGCAAGGGGACCTGCGGGTAGTTTACGCACCTGATTTTTATGACAGTGTCTTCTTGGGGCTGGTTGAGCCTGATCTGCTTATCCTTGATGGGACTTTTATAGACGCCGTCCAAATCACGCATACGCCTGATTTGGACGAGGGACATGGCCGCCACCTGCCAATGGTCGAAGGGATCCGCTTTGCCCAAGCAATTCGCGCGCGCAGGACTTTTTTTACTCATATCGGACACGTTCAGATCACACCAGATGGGCTACGTAAATACTTCCCAGATGACACTTTCGACGTGGCCCACGACAACCAGGTGATCGAACTCGTCGCTTAGATGCTCAGTGGAGAAACAATTATGGCTCAAGTGTATCGAATGGATTTGTTGCAAAATGCTCTGGCCAACTTGTGTAATTCGCTGGATGGGGTGCGTGCCGCGGTTATTGTGAGCATCGAGGGTTTTGTGGTGGCTTCGCACCCGCTTGGCGACGAGTCGTTTGTGGAGAATGGCTCAGCCAATAGCTCCCAGGTGGCCGCCATGGCGGCCACGCTGGTAGCTTTGGGTGAGCGAACTCTGTCACGGCTGGCGCAGGGTGAAATTGAGCGTATGCTCGTCGAGGGGCGTCATGGGGCCATGATTGTGATCCCGGTCAGCAATAACGCAGCCATCGCGGCTTTGCTTGAAAAAGGGGCTAAGGTAGGGGTCGCCCTCTACACTGTCCAATATGCTGCACAGCAAATTCGTCATATTTTGGAAGGTAGTCTGGTTGTTTGACCTACGCTATCTACTATAACGCTATTCAATCAACCCCTGCCAGTTCGCGCCCGGCCTGGATGAGGGCATCCACCCCTTTTGGGTCGGGTGCTTCTACGTAGACGCGCAGCACAGGTTCGGTACCGCTGGGTCGGATGAGCAGCCAACTATCGTCGGCCAAACGATATTTTACTCCGTCGCGGGTATCTACCTGGCGCACCGTCTGTCCGTTGAGGTAAGCGGGCGCGCCGTCGGTGAGACGTTGTACCATCTCATGTTTGGCTACTGGGTGGCGCAGACGTAGGTCGCGCCGGGTGTAACAGGCTGGCCCAACGGTTGCCTGCAAATCGGCGACCAGTTCGTGTAGTGGTGCGTTGGCCTCGGCCATAATCTCCAGCAGTAATAATCCCATCAGTATCCCATCCCCTTCTGGGATGTGTTGCTTGATGCTTAATCCACCCGATTCCTCGCCGCCTATGAGCACATCTTCGGTTAGCATCAAATCGGCGATGTGGTTGAAGCCAACCGGTGTTTCATGTAGCTTCAAATTATACTTCGCTGCTAGCCGGTCTATCATCATAGTGGTAGAAACTGTTTTGACCACAGCACCGGCCCAACTCCGCTTTTCGACCAAGTGACGCAAGGCCAGGGCGAAGATGTGATGCGGGTCCACAAAGTTGCCCAATGCATCCACCGCGCCGATGCGATCGGCGTCGCCATCCGTGGCCAATCCCAGGTCCGCCTGGTCGGACTGCACGGCTGCAACCAGGGCTGTCAGGTAACGCGCAATAGGCTCGGGGTGAATACCCCCAAAGCCAGGGTTCATCTCGCCCCGGATCTCGCGGATGTGGGTGCGGGTGCGCGACAAAAACTCACGAAAGCAGCCCCGTCCAGAGCCATACATTGGATCGGCTACCACGCGCAGTTCGCCGCTAGAGATCACGTCCACGTTGAGCAATTGTCCCAGACGTTCGTAATAGGCCCAGGCTGGGTCGAAGCGTCGGATGAGGCCTCGATCGAGAGCTTGCTGATAATCGATCATGTTAGGACCACGTACCTGTTCTTGGTTTCGATCGAGGAGGCGTTCAACCATATGCCCCTGTTGCTCGGAAACCGACCCGCCATAGGAAGCCTTGAGTTTAACCCCATTGTAGCGGGGTGCATTATGGCTGGCAGTGATCATAACGCCCGCCGCCGCCTGTTTATAGACGACATTATAGGAGATGGCTGGTGTGGGAGTGTCGGCGCGAGTCAGCCAGGCGACAATGCCATTGCCAGCCAACACCCGGGCCACTTCGACCGCGTAGCGATCCGAAAGAAAGCGGGTATCGAAGCCAACGACCACTTCAGGCTGGCTTATTTCTGTCTCTTCCAGCACGTAGTCAGCAATAGCTTGGGCCACCAGTTGCAGGTTGGCAAAGGTGAATGTATCACTGATGACGGCGCGCCAGCCGTCGGTGCCAAACTTAATGGTCATTGTGTCGAACTCCTTGAACAGATAGCGACCAATAGATAACAGGTTGCTGGTAGCAGGGACTCAATATCATTGGCTATTAGCTACAGTTTATTATCGTGGTTCGCCGCTGTCTACCCAGGGGAGATAGATTTCCCAACGTTGGCGCAGGTAGTCTCGGGCCTCTTCAAATTCGACTGCTTGAGCAGCTACCGTACCTTCTCGGCCCACTGGCATCAGCCCGGCGATGTCGTGCCACAAACTGGCCAGCCGGCCCTGGTAAAGGGGCAGTAACGAGTCGACGATACGATCTGGATCGCGCTCTCCTTTGTTGTAGACCACGGCAAAATCATATACTACATGGGCCCAGAGGTCGGGCGGAAAGGCGAAGCGCTCGACTGGCTGGGCGGCTAGCGCCTCAATTGCTGCCAGGTTAATGGGGGTGAGAATCCTCTGCCACAAGGCCCGGTGCTCCGTCCAGCCTACCACTAACGCGTCGGTGAGGGAAGTCGTGTCGGGGATAGGGACTGGCTCTGCGGGCGATGCAGGTGACCCTGGGAACGTCGGTATCGGTTCGATGGGGGACATAGCCTGCCACGCCGCCTGCCGCAATTGAACTTGCCGCAGTAACGTGCCAACGGCATGCCGGAAAAGCAAGCTGAAATGGGTGCGGTATGTCCGAGACAAATAACTTTTTTCGCCCAAATCTACCTGCCCTACGCGCCATCGCTCCCTCGACTTTGGATCAGGACCCTCGGTTAACGCCAGGGTACTGAGCCACACCTCAAAACCAGCAGTAGCTACCTCGGTCTCCCACACATCACGCTTGGCACTAGCCTCAGCCAGTGCTGGTGAAATGGCGCAATCACCCGCCCCCGGCTGACGCAAATCAAATCCCCATAGCGCGCGAGTCAGCGGGTAAAAGATGAGGTCGCTCAGGCCCCCGCTGGGCAAGGGCCAGCGATAGCGGGGCATCATCAAGTCGACCTGTCCTTCGAGGATGGGGCGGGCAAGTGCAGCCACCCAATCGGAAGTAATGCTGGTGGTATGGGCATCCAATACTACTACAGCGTGGGCATTCAGTGCGAGCGCTGCCTGCAAGATGGCCCGCACAGCGTTCCCTCGGCCCAGCGTGCCTGTATAGCCGCCAATGACGACCGGGATGGAGGCATCGGCCGTGGCATCAGCCACAGCCTGGCGCGTGCCATCGCCAGGAGCAGCGTCCGCATTGATGAGCACCGTGCGTAGGTCACTTAAATCTGCCGTCACTCCGTCCAGAGCCGTCTGCGCCACCATGCCAACGGTTGTGGCGTTGCGGTAGGTGGGAATGCCGATCACCAAGTCGGCCTGACCGATGCGGTTGAGATGACGTTGGGCCTCAGAGAGCATCATAGGTTCACACATAAACGTAGTGAGTTTGGGAATTATTTGCCAATAGGGCAATTTCGGTAGGCCAAGGCATTTTTGCTCTGAAAATTCTTAGACCCTTCACTCCGCTCAGGGCAAGCTCTTCGCAAGGGTTATCTGACCTGAGCAGTTACCTTATCACCGGAAAATATCAGGATTAAATCGTTGACATTAGTTTTGGTGGGACCGGTCACGATCAGATCACCCAGTTTTTGGAAGAAGAGATAAGCGTCATTGCGGGCCAGGTGAGTTTCGCCGTCTAGCCCCAATTGGATGGCGCGTCTGATAGTGGCCCCGTCGGCGAAGGCACCAGCAGCGTCCGTGGGGCCATCGGTGCCATCGGTGGCCATGCAGGCAATGAGCACATCCTTCCAATCAACCAACGACAGCGCTGCTGCCAATGCCATCTCTTGGTTACGTCCCCCTTTGCCGTCGCCCTGTAGGGTGACTGTAGTCTCACCCCCCAACACCAGACAGGCAGGTTGCGAGAGTAGCCTGCCAGCAGGGTGCATTATCTCGCCGTGAACTAGGCTCTTGGCCAGGCCGGCGATCACCTTACCCACTTCCCGCGCCTCCCCTTCAAGAAATGTGGTTAGCAAAATGGTGTCAAATCCCAGTCGCTGCGCTTCTTTGGCTGCGGCATAGGCAGCCAGTCGATTGCTGCCAATGATGATATTTTGCACCTGGGCAAAGATCGGATCACCAGGTTTAGGTGTGTCGGGGATGCTGCCTTCGATGCCAGCGGCGAGGTGGTCGATGATGGAAGTCGGTACATCGTCTACGACGCCGTAGCGAACCAGGATTGACCAGGCGTCATCAAACGTGGTGGGATCGGGTACAGTGGGGCCAGAGGCGATCACCTCCAGTGGGTCGCCTACCACGTCGGAGAGAATGAGGCTGACAACTTTTGCTGGCGATGCTATCTGGGCCAGTTGCCCCCCTTTGAGCTGGGAGACGTGCTTGCGGATGGTATTGATCTCGTTGATGGTCGCTCCGCATCCGAGCAGGACTTGGGTCAAGGTTTGCAGGTCGGCCAACGAGATCCCAGACGTGGGTAGTGTCATCAAGGCTGAACCACCGCCAGAGATAAGGCACAACACCAGATCACGGCTGGTGGCGCGGCGCAGCAGGTCAGCGATGCGCTCAGCGCCGTGCAGACCAGCCTGGTCGGGAACGGGATGTCCCGCTTCGAGGATCTTGATAGGCCCGGTCGCAGCCGAATCTGCCAGGGTGTGCCCATGTTTGACGACGACGACCCCGGCGGCCAACCGTTTGCCCAGGATATCAGCCACGGCAGCAGCCATCGGTGCGCCAGCTTTGCCTCCGCCAACGACTAAAACTCGATTGAACTCATCCAGCGCATAGATATGCTCGCCGCCTTGCGGGTCCACAATTGTCAGTTGGTTCGCAACCAGGCGCAAGTGTCGTCTTACGGCAGCACCCGGCTCGACGGCATCCAAAGCGGCATGCATAATTTGCCAGGCATGCTCTCGATTCTTTGTAGCATATTCAAACGATCTGCTCATCGGCTTGTCCAAATGGCAGGGATAAATGGCGGCACTTTCCCCACTCTCCTCCACGTAATCAACAGGCTAAGGAGAGACAGCATTTACAGCGGCAGCGGCCGCCTCCTCGGGTGTGGCTTCATCGTTTAGCACTTCGACCACAGCTTGTTGCAGCACGCGCCCAATCTGATCGTATTCTGGAAAAGCGGGCGGTGGCACCGCGATTTCTAGTTGACGCCGTAAGAAGGGCCAGTAGGGGTCGCTATCCCCAAGTATATCAAATACAGCGTAGCGCGTTGGAAGATACGCCCTTGTCCGGTTCCACATAGCATTATTGTCGGGCGCCATCAGCCACTCGATCAGACGTGCGGCGGTGGCCTGTCGGGCAGAATCTCGGGCCACGATAGCCAATACCTGGCCACGGCTAATAGTGAGAGGGGTTCCCTCTCGAGTGGGAATCTCGGTGAATTGTGTGCTGCGTAACACGCTTCTATCGCTGAGAAAGCGGTGGGCATTAACGTGAGCGATTCCCACCTGGGCAGAGAGGTAGATGGGCCAGATGTCGTCAGGGGTACCGATTGTCAGCACGTCGGGAGAGATGACACCTTGCTCAACTCCCTGCCGGTAATATCCAAGAACGGCCCGCAGAGCTTGCTCGTCGAGAAAAGGTCGTCCTTCCTCATCTTGTAAACGTCCCCCTAAGGCCAGATATTGGATGAGAAAGGAGTCGTTCACCAGGCCATTTCTGCCTTTGGCTGGGAAAACGTAGTTGGTATTGGCGCTAATGACATCAGTCCAGACTATCGGGGTCGAGGTTACTTTGTTGGTGTTGTAGATGAGGTGTTCTACATCCATTTCAAAGGGGATGCCTACCAGTTGGCCGTCCACGGTGCCGGCGGCACGAGCGGCTGGCAGCAGGTCGTCGACGAGAAGAGGCGAAACCAACCCATCGAGAGGAACGAGCAGGCCAGTGTGCGCCGCTTGAGCCAGGTCTACTGTGTTTAACACCACTATATCGGGCAGAACACTGGGGGCAGCTTGACTGGCTGTGCGCAGGTAGTCGAGTACACTACCTTTGCCCGATTCGTTTTTGAGCGCCACCGAAATGGTGGCGTCGGGGTGGATATTTTCAAATGCTCTCAGGCCGCTGCCAAAGACTCGGCCCGCCTCTCCTTCCGCCTGGGGCGAAATGGCTTCGACTGTCCATAGAGTGAGATAGGTAAGCGATGGGGATTCGGGAGTGGTGGTGATCTCATCCAACTTGGCTTCTGCCGTCACTGTTGGGCGAGGAAGTGTGCCGACGACATCAATGATGGTACCGACTTCAGTCGTGGTAGTGGGGGTGGGAGATGGAATAGCCGCAAGCTGTGGTGCGCAACTCACGACAAGCAAAAGCAAAAGCCCCCCGACGATATAGGTAATTGTGACCTGAGTTGCTGTGGGACAGCGTCTGATCATATTTGCTTTCTACTCGTTGACTTCAACCCTTGAGCAAACCATTTCTAGGATAAACTCACACCTCGGAGGTGTTTCACATACGCTTCTTGTATTATACCACAATCACCGCCCTAAGAGACACTTGCCGAATCGGTGCCCATCTGCTAAAATCGGCTCGTTTATGCTTTGAGGCAAGAATTAGATCTTTTGGCTCGCAATCTGCCAACAATGAGAGGAGACTATCCATGGAACTGGCAAGCCTCATCCGTGACGTGCCCAACTTTCCGGTAGAAGGCATCCTTTTCAAAGACATTACCACCCTTATCCGAGATGCGCATGCCTTTCGAGAGGTAATTGACCGGATGACCAAGCATTATGCCGCTAGCGATGTGGATCTTGTGGTAGCCATCGAGGCGCGCGGTTACATCCTGGGCGCACCGCTAGCGTATGCATTGGGAGCAGGCTTTGTGCCGGTCCGCAAGCCAGGCAAGCTGCCAGCCAAAATTATCAGCGAAAGCTACACGCTGGAATACGGCACCAACACCTTGGAGATCCACGAAGACGCTATCAAGCCAGGGCAATGGGTCTTGGTCGTTGATGACTTGTTGGCCACCGGTGGGTCAGCTCGGGCAACCATCAATTTGGTTGAACGGCTAGGCGGCAAGGTGGTAGGGGTCGCCTTTATGATCGAGCTGGACTTTTTGCACGGCCGAGATAAACTAGAAGGTTACGACGTTCTGTCGCTGATCCACTTCGATTGACGTCATCAGTTCTGAGCCAGCTTCAGATCAGTCTCGCGGCCTGCGTACTGGCGTGTATAGTATTCCTCATAATGTGCGCCACTTTTGATTTTGCGCCACCACCATTGGTTGTCAACGTACCAGC
>CAYTNQ010000169.1:0-9961 GCA_964439175.1 uncultured Anaerolineales bacterium
ATCGCCTACAGCACCGCTGATCTGGACGACGGGCTCCGCTCTGGAATGATCACCTCTGACCAATTGGAGGCCGCTGACTTGACCCTCTGGCAGGAGGTAACCCGTGAACTGGACATCCATCCCAGTATCAACTTCTCCGAGATGGATCGCCACAGGGTCATCCGGCGGCTGGTAGGCAAACATGTGACAGACCTGATACAGGCAACGGATGAAATGCTACAGGCCAGCAACGCCCAGTCAGTAGATGACATCCGGAACCTGCCCACCAACGTGGTGACACACTCCGAGGCAATGCAAGCCAAGAACCGGGAACTCAAAGACTTCCTCTACAAGAATCTTTACCGACATTGGCGTGTGATGCGTATGGCCAGCAAAGCCCACCGCTTTCTCACAGATCTCGTTCACCTCTACGTGGCAGACCCGATGCTCCTCCCCTGGGAGACCCAGGCCCGCCTTGAAAATGAGACACTTCAGCGGGTTGTGTGCGATTACATCGCCGGCATGACCGACCGCTATGCCTTGCAGGAATATCAAAAGCTGTTCGATCCGTTGGAAAGAGTCTAATCAGAGGATACGATGAGTTTTGAGGCGGCACGAGATAGCTGTGCCGCCTCAAAACCCGCAGTGCCAGGCGTGAGAAAGCCGCCTTGTCGGCGGCCCTGAATATTCATATATGTGTTTGCCCTACCAGTCTTGCTACGACACCCCTATTTCAGGTGACCTCAGCGCATCACTGCTCGTGTCAGCCTCAGGCTTTCGATGGACGGTCAACGAAACTGCTAAGCTGTTGAAGTAACCAAAAGCGGGCGTACCCTCGCCGTACTCCATCTCGGCGATCTGAGCTTTGACTATGAGGGCGGGTGTCTCCAAAGTCAACGAACCGCCCAATGTGGCCAAGACAGGGTCTCCGCGGGAGGAAAGTTTATTTCGTAACGTCTCGTTGTTGTAAGCAAAGTCGCTCATTAATACCTTGGTGACGGTACGAGTGTTAGGTTTGTCGAAAAGCCAAACCTCAAAGGCTACCACTCGCCGGGGCGTGCCACCATCTAGCGACTCCGAAATTCCCATACCACACTCACCCAGCCACTCATTGTCCCCTGTTTCAATGGCGAACGATTCATCGAAGTTGTCCATCCCAAGGGTATAACTGCTCGTCTTTTCAAGAAGCGGCGCCAGGCCGGCATCTGCCCTTTCAACTTGGATTCTCTCCCCGGCTGCCTGTCTGCCAAGCCCACCTCGCCTGAGGAACAGTACCGACAGAACGAAGACCAGAAGCAGCAACAAGAGTCCACACAGCCCCAACAATGTGCGCACATTTCCTACAATTGGGATTGAAGCTTGAACGCCGGGTGTCACTGGAGTAGAAACCGGGGCCGGCGCCACCGACGCCCCCAACGCACCAGCGAAAAGGGACACCGCTTGCGCTTTACTGGTCTCACCCTGCTTGACGTAATTGCTGGCAACCTGGCTGATCACCTGGTTAACAACAGTTGGATTCCAGCCCTCCGCACGCTGCAGCTCGGTAGCCAGTTCAGCCACCCGTTCAGCCTCTTGCGTTTTGCCTTGCGCCTGGTCATCTGCGAAGAGCCGGGCCAGCGCACTCACCTTCTCCTCGGTTGTCCAGCCCTCGAATCGCTGTTGAGCTACCCCCATCTGTTTTGTCAGGTTATACGAATCGGCTACGGCTGCTACGTATTGCTCTTTTTGCTCGTCAACAAGCTGGTAAGTGTAGGCCTGATCGTATTGCACCGGCCACAACACCCAACCAATAAGCAAACCGATGAAAACCCCCAGGATAAGTCCTATGACACCGCCCACCGAGACCTGTCTTATTAACCGAGTGTTGGTCGATGCGCTCATGGGTTGCACTCCTTACACGAAAGCACGACAGGGCAATAACTTTACTTAATGTATTTTACCATAAATTTCACTTTCACACAAGTCCGAATCACGTATCAGGTCTGTCCCAAATTTGAGGACTCCTCAACTTGTTGAGGCCCATTTCCCAAACAAGTTCGGGATTCCCAAAAGTTGGGACGCACCTTCACGTATCACCGGTCGAGCACCGGCACCTTGCTCACGCCTGTCAAAATCTCCATACCACCTTCGCGTATCACGACCATATCCTCAATGCGGACCCCCCCCCAACCGGGCAGATAAACACCTGGCTCTACAGTGACCACTGCCCCAACCGGGACCTCGCCCGGATATGTAAAGCTTAACCTGGGATCTTCATGAATTGCCAACCCTACGCCATGCCCCAGGCCATGGCCAAAGTAATCTCCATAGCCAGCCTCGACGATAACGTCACGGGCCAACTTGTCGCCTTCTATGCCTGTGATACCAGCCCTTAAGCCAGCTTCAGCCACCTTCTGCGCCTCAAGAACCAGATTCCACACCTCCAGGTACTTGTCGTCTTTCGGCTCGCCCAGACAGACGGTGCGGGTCACATCGGAGCAATACCCATCCACTACGCAGCCCAGATCCATCACCACCGGCTCGCCGGCCTGGATGACCCGGGCACCCGAGCGGATGTGAGGCAACGCCCCATTAGGCCCGGAAGCCAAGATGAGATCAAACGAAAGCGCCGATGCCCCGTGGGTTCGCATGTAGGACTCCAACTCCCACGCAACCTGCTTTTCGGTCATCCCCGGCTGCACCCAGTCGTAGATATAAGCCAGTGCCTCGTCGGCCAGGGCCACAGCTCGCTTGACCGCCCGAAGCTCCTCTTGGTCCTTGGACATGCGCAAGTCTTCGACGAAATGGGTGGTGTGGACCAGCTTGATACGCCCTTTCAAAGCTCGCACCCAGCGGTTGTATTGGCCCACTGACACATGATCTGCCTCAAAGCCTACCGACCGTGCCCCCAGTTTCAAGGCACGCAGCACATCCAGCATCCTACCCTCAAAGTCATAGCCGACTTCTATCAGATTCCAATCAGGGCATTGAGCGCGTACCTGCTCGTAATAACGAAAGTCGGTGGCAATCGCCTGCCACTCGGTGGTGATGATGAGCACCCCGGCCGAGCCAGTAAAGCCCGAAAGATAACGCCGATTTTCGGGCCGGGTGATAAGCATGCCGTCCAGGGTTTCTTCAGCCATCAATTCGCGCAAGCGTGCCAGTCTCATTCGCGAATTGTCTCCATTTCTTCTTGTTCTGGAGACTTCTCCGGCTGGGGCTCATTCTCGTCAGACAGCTTCTCCATAGCCACCTGTTCCTCGCAATTGGTACATCGTGCCCATTGTTTGCTTTTCACCACCAGCAAGCCACCGCAGACAGGGCATGGTTGGGGCAAAGGTCTTTTCCAACTGACAAAGTTACACTCAGGATAGTTGGAACAACCATAAAAGATCCGATTCTTTCGACTGCGCTTTTCAACCAGGTCACCGCCACACTCGGGACACGTCACACCAATCTTTTCCAGATAAGGCTTGGTGTTGCGACAAGCCGGGAAGTTAGAGCAGGCGATGAATTTGCCATAGCGTCCCCATTTGATGATCATATCGTGGCCACACTTCTCACACTTTTCGCCGGTCGGCTGGTCCGCGATAGAAACCTTTTCCATCGTCTGTTCGGCCCGTTTGACCTCCTTTTCAAAGGGCTCGTAAAACTCGCGAAGCACCGGCACCCATTCGCGTTCGCCCCGGGCAATGAGGTCCAGATCCTCCTCCATCTGAGCGGTGAAGTCCACATTTACGATGTCGGGAAAATGTTCGACCACCAGGTCGTTGACGACGAAGCCCAGTTCAGTCGGATGCAAGCGGCGGTCCACCCGCTCTACATAGCCCCGATCCTGGATGGTGGAGATGATGGGCGCGTAGGTACTGGGCCGGCCAATACCGTACTCCTCCAGGGTGCGAACTAAGGTCGCCTCAGTGTAGCGCGGTGGCGGCTGAGTAAAGTGCTGTTCTGGCATCAGTTGTACCAGATCCACGAGCTCGCCGGCCTCCAGATCGGGTAAGATCGCGCCCGACTCCTCGTCAGGGGCAGCATCTTCGTCGCGCGTCTCTTCGTAAACGGCCAGGAAGCCCGGGAACTTGACCTGGGAGCCGCTGGCTCGGAAGAGATATTTCGGCTGACGGCTGATGGCGGACAGTTGATCAGCGGACAAAAGCCGAGAAAGGGCAAATTGCCATTCGCTGTCGGCGATCACGTCTATAGACATGGTGTCGTAGATGGCATGCGCCATCTGGCTGGCAACGAAGCGTTGCCATATGAGGGTATACAGCCGGAATTGGTCACGAGTGAGAAACGGCTTGACAGCATTCGGCTCACGAAACACGCTGGTAGGCCGGATGGCCTCATGGGCTTCTTGGGCGCCTTTGGCCCGGGTTTTATATTGTGGTGGTTTCGGAGGCAGGTAGTCCTTGCCGTAACGCTGACCAATGAACTTGCGAGCCTCCACCTGAGCTACGTCAGCAACATAGGGGCTGTCCGTACGCATGTAGGTAATAAGCCCCACCGTCCCTTGCCCATCCAGGTCAATGCCCTCATAAAGCTGCTGTGCAGTGCGCATCGTGCGCCGTGCCCTGAAGCCCAGCCGACGCGATGCCTCTTGCTGCATAGTACTGGTGATGAAGGGCGGCGCCGGCTTTCGTTTTCGCTCACCCCGGCGCACGTCGGCCACCACGTAAGTGGAGCGCTCTAATTCCTCGACGATGAGGTGAGTATCTTGTTCATTTTTCAGATCTACCTTCTCGCCCCGAATCTTCATCAGCTTGGCAACAAACGTCGGGCGGCTGGGACTACGCTTGGCCAGTTCAGCCTCAATAGACCAATATTCCTCCGGCACGAAGGCCATAATCTCCCGTTCCCGTTCCACGATGAGACGCAAGGCAACACTCTGCACTCGTCCGGCCGAGGTGCGACTGCGCACATTTTGCCAGAGGAGCGGGCTAATTTTGTAGCCTACCAATCGATCGAGAATGCGGCGGGCCTGCTGGGCATTGACCCGGTGCATATCAAGGTCTCGGGGATGGGCAAAGGCCTCGGCGACAG
Source organism: uncultured Anaerolineales bacterium (assembly GCA_964439175.1). Taxonomy (GTDB): domain Bacteria; phylum Chloroflexota; class Anaerolineae; order 4572-78; family NAK82; genus CAYTNQ01. The sequence goes on from CAYTNQ010000169.1 coordinate 4,999, forward strand.
CGTTTTTGGTGATCTCGTGAAAGACAACACGTCGCGCCCGCTGCTCGTCAATGCCGACGGCTTCCAGCAGATGCCAGGCAATCGCTTCCCCTTCCCGGTCGGGGTCAGTCGCCAGATATATCTCGTCGGTGTTTTTGACGGCAGCTTTCAACTCGTTAACCACCTGCCGTTTTTCTTTGGGCACCCTGTATTTGGGCGCAAAGTCGTTCTCGACGTCAACCGAGAGTTGCGAACGCAACAGGTCACGCACATGGCCTACCGAGGCCTTGACTACGTAATTCCGCCCCAGGAACTTTCCCACTGTCCGTGCCTTGGCCGGCGACTCGACGATGACCAACCGGCCCTGTCGCCCAGACTTTGAGGCCCCTTTCTTCCCTCGAGCACGCCGCTGGCTCTTAGCCGGGCGGGCAGTGACCTCTGGCTTGGGCAGCCCTTCGTGGGCCGGAGTGGCCCCCATCTTGAACATCGTCCTCCCACAAACTGAACAGACACCGCGTGTGCCAGGCGTGCCGGTCGCCGTGTAGACCGGATGTGGGTTTTGCATTTCGCGCTTTTCTCGACATTTTACACAATAAGCTACAATAGGTGCATCAGTCATTATTACCACACTACTCCCTGAGTGAATTTGCCTTCAAAAGGGTGAGCTTTCTAACCAGCCCGGGCAGACTCGTGGGGCAGGCTTTCTAGCCTGCCTGGGCAGACTGGAAAAGCTACTCCAGCCCGGGCAGTCTGGCCCATAGGTCCCCTCCGGGGAAAAGTCTGCCCCACCCTACTTTTCAGGTACCCTCTGGTCAGGCTTAATTTCATAGAAATTCAGTCCTGCCATCTTTCTCCAACTGCTCGACGATCTGCTTCACATCCTGAGCCCGGTCGCGAGCACAGATGAGAATCGCGTCGTCGGTATCGATGATAATCAGGTCTTCCAGGCCAATGGTGGCGATAAGCTTCTCGCTCCCCTGGATGAAAGATGATCGCGTGCCCACGCCAATGTGGTCAGCGCCGACGACGACGTTGCCCACCTCATCGGGCTGGTGCAACTCGTAGATGGCCGCCCAATCGCCAACGTCGGTCCAGCCGATGTCCACTGGGATGACAGCCACGCCTTCGGCCCTTTCCATGATGCCATAATCTACAGTCTCTTTGCGGACCTGGGGCCATACCTCCGCCAAAACCTCCTCCTGGCGGGGCGTGTCCAGCGCTGCCTCAATTGCCTGCAATTGGTCGTAAAGATCTGGCATCTGCCGGGCAAATTCGGTCATAACACGAGTTACCTGCCAGATGAACATGCCGCTGTTCCAACTGTAAAGGCCAGTCTCCAGGAACTCGACGGCCCGGACTGCGTCCGGCTTTTCGATAAAGCTATCCACCGCATACACGTCAAAGCCATCCATCCCACCTATTCGTTCACGGCGGCGGATGTAGCCGAAGCCGGTGGACGGGAAGCTCGGCTCAATGCCCAAGGTAACCAGGTATCCCTCGCCCGCCACCTGGGCCGCTGCCGCCAGCGCACGCCGGAATCCATCCACGTAGCGGATGTAATGATCCGCGGTGAGGACGGCCATCACAGCATCCGGAGCCCGCCGCTTCAAATACAAGGAGGCCAGGCCAATAGCCCCGGCGGTGCCCCGTGCCATCGGCTCGACAATGAAATTCTCGCGCGGAACCTGGGGCACTTGCGCTGCCAATACCTCAACGTACTCGTGAGCTGTGACCACCAACACCTGCTCCGGCGGCAGAAGAGAGTCCAGGCGGTCTACTGCGTGTTGAAACATCGTCCGATTGTCAATGAGCTCAATCGCCTGCTTAGGCCGATTCTGCCGGCTGAGCGGCCACAATCGGGTGCCACTCCCACCGGCCATAATAAGTGCGTAGAAGTTACTCACCTTTGAGTTCCTTTCTTTTCTCTGAGATGCCAACCTAATGCCATAGAACTTCTTCGTAAGACAAATCGCCAACTTGCTTTCAATGTCATCGACAAGCTGGCAACTTGGCCCACGCAACTTATTACTCTACCACGTAGGCCACGCCGCCTTCGCGGGCAATCACATAAGTCATGCCGCCCACCTGACGAATTTTACCCTTGAGTTCCATCAACGTCAGCGTACTGGCCACTTCGCTGATGGGCAAGCCCGTGGCACGCCCCAGCTCATCCACGTGAATCGGCTCTGCCGACAGATGCTCCAGCAACAAAGCCTCTGTCTCGTTGTCTGGGATGATCTCGCGCGCTTCAGCCTGTTCGGCGACCATCGTCAGGTTCAGCTCCTCCAAAATATCGCCAATGGTGGTGACCAACTTAGCACCCTGCTGGATCAGGTAGTTCGGGCCAGCGCTGTTCGGGCTCAAAATATTACCAGGAACTGCGAAAATTTCACGGCCCTGTTCGGCTGCGTAGTCAGCAGTGATCATCGCCCCACTGCGCTTGGACCCTTCCACTACCAGCACGCCCAGGCTCAGGCCACTGATGATGCGATTACGACGGGGAAAGTTACCACCATCAGGCTGAGTGCCCAGAGAATATTCGCTGACGATGGCCCCGTTATTGGCAATGAGATCAGCTAGCTTGCGATTCTCTGATGGATAAATTATGTCAACACCACTGCCCAGCACGGCAATCGTGCGCCCCCCCGCCTCCAGGGCCGTCCGGTGAGCGTAGGTATCGATGCCGTGAGCCAGTCCACTGACGATGGTAACGCCACTGGCCGCCAGGCCATTCACCAGGCTGCGTGTCGCCTCGCGCCCGTAGACACTCGATCGTCGCGTGCCTACCACTGCCAATCCCCATTCATCCCTCGGCAACAACTCACCCTTTATGTAAAGTACTGGTGGAGGGTCGGGAATGTTCCTGAGCAACGACGGATAATCGGGGCTATCCCAGGTCATTATCGTTACCCCAAGTTGAAACACGCGCTCTAACTCGGCTGCCAGGTCCATTTTACTGCGTAAAGTGACAAAGGTTTCGATCGTACGCCGGCCGAATCCCAGCGCCTGCAACGTAGCGACCGAAGCTTCCCAAGCCTGGCGTATGTCTCCAAAATGATCCAACAGGGTGCGCAATCTGACCGGCCCAATCCCGGGCACCCGGCTAAAGCCTACCCAATATTGCAACAACTCAGTCACGTCCAGCTCCTTCATGAACGGCGCAACATAGGGGCACAACAACATAACGCCGCTAGCATACCACGACCGAAGCGCCTTTGTCAAGCAGTAAACCCGAGGCAAAGATGAGACGATAGGACTATTTACCCCCATCCAGCCCTTCTAATTACTTGCCAGACCATTCAAAATAGGGTAAGATTCAGATGGAAATACCCTACGGCTAGCACAGCCAGTTCAATATGCAGGAGAGAGCCGTGAGTCAGAACATCAAGTCGCTGTTGATCCCACCTGCCAATCTGGAGGAACTCGATGCCCCTCAGGGGATTGTAACCGACATCATCCTGCGCCTCCTCTTCCTCGAAGGCGACACCAGCGCCACCCGCATCGAAGAAGTCATGCGTCTCCCTTTCAAAGTGCTGGACGAGATCCTGGTGCATTTGCAGCAGGAACACCTGATCGAAGTTCCCCGCTCCACGGGCAAGTTGGGGCGACGCAGCTATCTCTACAGCATTACCGACGAAGGCAAAGCGCGGGCACGCGATGCCTTCGAGCGAACACAATACATTGGCCCCGCCCCCGTTCCCCTGGAGAAATACAACCAGGCGATCCTCTGGCAGGCTCACCGGGAAAAGGTGCGACCGGAGCTTGTCCAGGAAGCCCTGAGCCACCTGATTTTACCTGCCGGCTTTCACCGGCGCATCGGTCCCGCTCTCAACAGCGGCACCTCTCTCTTTCTCTACGGTCCCTCGGGCAACGGCAAAACGACCATCGCCCAGGCGGTCGCTATGCTGGTCGCCGGCGCAGACCCCATCTGGCTGCCTTACGCCATCACCGTCAGCGGCCATATCATTCAGTTGTACGACCAACTGGTACATCGCGAGGTGAAGTCAGAGTACGAAAATCAGATGCAAATCGACCCACGCTGGCGTGAGTATCGGCGACCCGTCGTGATTACGGGCGGCGAACTGAAGCTGGACAGCTTGGATCTGCGCTTCGATCCGGTAGCTAAATTTTACGAGGCCCCCTTGCAAATGAAGGCCAACGGCGGCATGTTCCTGATCGATGACTTTGGCCGCCAGCAGATGCGTCCCATAGACCTGCTCAACCGCTGGATTGTGCCGCTGGAAACCCAGATCGACTTCTTCCGCCTGCAAACCGGGCAGACCTTCCAGGTACCCTTTAAACAACTGATCGTCTTCAGCACCAACCTAAACCCCGAAGAGCTGGTCGACGACGCCTTCCTGCGCCGCATCCAGGTCAAGGTAGAGGTAGGCCGGCCCGACGAGAAGCTGTTCTATCGCATCTTTGCCACCGTGTGCCATCAACTCAAGATCCCCTTCGACAAGGCCTCCTTCGTCCACCTCTTGCAAGAGTGGTACTACAAAACCGGGCGTGAGTTCCAGGCGGTGCACCCGCGGGACATCCTCAACGGGGTCATTGCTCTGGCCGACTACGAAGGACTCCCCCAACGCCTGACCCCGGACTTGCTGGACGAAGCCTGCCTGGGCTATTTCGTAAGACCGCAATCGTCTGGGGGGCAGAAAGGCATGGAGGTAAGAAACGATGGCTGATCTCAAACAATACGAGGCTTGGTTTGTCACCGGGAGTCAGGATCTGTATGGCGAGGAGACGCTGAGGCAAGTTGCTGACGATTCCCGAAAGATCGCTCAAGCATTGTCAGAGTCCGATAAAATCCCGGTCAAGGTTGCCTTCAAGCCGGTCCTGACCACGCCGGAGGCGATCCAGCAACTGTGCATGGAGGCCAACGCCGCCCAGAACTGCATCGGGCTGATTACCTGGATGCACACCTTTTCCCCGGCCAGGATGTGGATCGCCGGCTTGAACGCGCTGCGCAAGCCCTTCGTGC
>CAYTNQ010000170.1:0-9943 GCA_964439175.1 uncultured Anaerolineales bacterium
GATTAGATACCTGAATATACCACGCCCCGACGCGAGTCGCCAATCGGGGCAACCCAGGCAGGTCTGCTACGTTGCGTTTCATAGCCACGAAGGCAATGCCCAGTTGTGGGTTACCGTGCCGCCCTCCCCTGCGTTGCCTGAGACGGCGCAGGTAGCGCAGGTTCTCGACTACCTGCTCGAAGTTCCCCTGGGTGCGAACCTGGCCGTAGCTGTCCGGCGTCACCCCGTCTATAGAGACGACCAGGCGATCTAGGTCCAACTCGATAAGGGCGGCGGCTGTGTCGGCGTCGAGTAGTGTGCCATTGCTCGTCACCTCCACGCGAGCACCTGTCTCTTTGGCCAGCCGCACCATCTCCAAAAAATCAGGATGGGACATCGGTTCGCCGTAACCGCCCAGGTGGACAATTGGCGGCGCGGGGAACTGGCGCAATTGTTCCATTAATGCTCCGAAAGTCGCCAGTGGCATATCGCCGATGGGCTCGTTCCAGGCGCGGCGCACGCACATCTGGCACTCCAGGTTGCAAGAGGTGGTGATTTCAATATAAAGTTTGGTCAAATGATCCATAGTCAACTCCTCACCGGTAATTTCTTCCGACCTTCCCAAAAGGCGGCCCGGTTCAACTCCACGTATTTAGGCGGCACGCGCCGCTCAATGACCTCCAGCCACACTGCCGGATCAATCTCCCCCAGCGGTGAGCCCTTGGCCAGCCGCGCCGAAAGCGCACCCAGCAGCGCTGTGTTCGCCAGGCGGGGATTACCCAGTCGCTCGGCAATGGCCAGCCCTTCGACGAAGGTCACGTCGTCGGTGCGGGCGCACAGCGCGGCTTCGATGGCTTCGGGGGCAGGGTAGGTTGCATCGCCCGTGCTGACAGACATGGGCACGATTTGCTGCCGGTTGACCAGGGTGATCCCTCCGGGCTTCAGCCAATCAATCCAGCGCGCGGCTTCCATCGCCTCGAAAGCCAACAAAACGTCTACGGTCCCCTTTTCGGCAATGGGCGCAGCCACCGAAGGACCCCAGCGGACGTGACTCTCGACCACGCCGCCTCGTTGCGAAAAGCCGTGCACCTCTGACTTTTTGGCATCTAACCCGATCACCAATCCGACCTCCGCCAGGATGTCGCTGGCGGTGAGAATACCCTGTCCTCCGACGCCGACCAGTAGGAAGTTCATTGAATCACGCATACAGTGCCTCCAGCCCTCCTCGATAAATGGCGTCACGTGGGCAGACCTGCAAGCACACGTCGCAGCCGGTGCACAGGAGCGAATCGATTTCGGCCAGAGGACGTCTGGTTTTGGCATCCATCTGCTCGCTCTTGAGGAGGGCCGGACAGCCGACGCGGAAGCACAGGCCGCAGCCGTTACAGGCCTCAGTGTCTAAAGTTACTGCCGGCTTATGGGTGAATTGTTCGATGAGTGTGCAAGCCCCTTCGACGATGACCACCGAGGGCCGGTCTTTCACTGCCACCGCTTCTTTGATGGCCCGGTCTATCCCTTTGGCGTCGAAGGCATCCACGCGCCACACGTCCTCGACGCCTAGCGCCCACACGACACCTTCGATGTCTATGCGCGGGGATGCGGCTCCTTGTAAGGTATGCCCAGTGCCTGGGTTATCCTGCCCCCCGGTCATGCCGGTGGTGTAATTGTCGAGGATGATGGTCGTAGCCACACCCTTGTTGTACACAGTGTTGGCCAGGGCCGGCAGGCCGGCGTGGAAAAGGGTGCTGTCGCCGATGACGGCAACCACCTTCTCCTGCAGCCCGGTGCGGGTCATACCATGGGCCATACCTACGCTGGCGCCCATCGAGATCAGCGCGTCCATTGCCTGGAAAGGGGGCAGCACGCCAATGGCATAGCAGCCGATGTCGCCCGACACCAGCAGCTTTTGTTTGTGGATGGCGTAAAAGGCGGCCCGGTGCGGACAGCCAGGGCAAAGGGCCGGCGGGCGAGGGGGGATGACGGGCCTCTCGTTTTCCCCAGAAGACGCGGGCAGAGACTGCGGTAAAGGCGACGAAGACAAGCCCGCTTTTACTGCTCCTTCCCGCACAGTCGAGATGCTCAACTCGCCCACTGCCGGGAAAACCTCCTTGCCCACCGGATTCAGGCCCATCGCCTGCATCATTTCCTCCCAGAAAGGATCCAGTTCTTCAACGACGAGCAGGCGTTCCACTTGTGAGGCGAAATCACGGATGAGTTTTTTTGGAAGCGGATAACTCATGCCCAGTTTCAAGATCGAGGCATCGGAGAAAACCTCGCGCGCGTATTGATAAGCTATGCCTCCGGTGACGACGCCAATGGTTTTATCGCGCCACTCTACGCGGTTGATAGCTATCGTTTCGGCATGCTCGGCCAGCCGGCGTAGCCGGGCCTCCACCAGGGGATGACGACGACGGGCATAGGCCGGGATCATGACGAATTTGTCCGGCTGTGGCTGGAAGGGCGGCAGAGGCGGGGATGGCTCCCGCTGGTGGGGCGGTTCCACCTCTACCCCCGATTTGGAGTGAGCGATGCGAGTGGTCGTGCGCAGCATCACCGGGGTATCGAATCCCTCGCTCAATTCGAAGGCCAGGGTGGTGAAGTCCTTCGCCTCCTGGCTATCCGACGGCTCCAGGCAAGGAATTTTGGCGAAACGAGCATAGTGGCGGTTATCTTGCTCGTTCTGCGAGCTAAACGCACCTGGATCGTCGGCCGAGACGAGCACCAACCCGGCCCCTACGCCGGTGTATGACAGGGTCATCAGGCTGTCGGCGGCTACATTTACGCCCACGTGTTTCATCACCGCCAGGGCCCGGGCCCTGGCGAAGCTGGCCCCAGCCACAGCGTCCAACGCCACCTTTTCGTTGCTGGCCCACTCGGCGACCACGTCGCTGTAGCCAGCCAGAATTTGCAGTACCTCAGTGGAAGGAGTGCCGGGGTAAGCACTGGCGAAGCGCACACCGGCTTCCCATGCCCCCAAAGCGATGGCCTCATTGCCAGATAGGAGTCGTTTCATTCTATACTACCCCTTCATCCGCCCACCTTCTTCTTCGTTGATGAAGATCCAACCAGCGACCTCACCCACGTCGATTTCGGGTCGTAATTGCCAGGTGGCCGGGTCAGCCATCGGGCGTCCCCAGTGAGAACTGGAGTCGAAGTCGGGATCGGGCATACCGTTTGCCTCGGACAGGATGTTGGCCATGCGTGTCTTCCAGTGGGCCATATTGGCGACGCGTAAGTCAATCCACTCGGTCTCGGCCCAACGGTTGATAGCAGCCGGAGTCACGTTCCAATGTTGCCACTCCCAGCGATGGTCGCGCCGCTCCCGGATAGCACACAGCAGGCTGACGCCGTCGGCCCCCGACAGGCCCCCTGTGGGGATCAGAATGGGGATGCCAATGGAAATAGCCTGGCTGCGCAGCTCCCTGTCTTCTGTCACCAGCTTGACCAGTGCTGCAGACAGCGCTTCGGGGCTGTTCTCGGCCACCGCTTGCATAGTGGTGAAAGTGCGTTTGAGCATATAGGCTTCAAACAGCAGCTTCGACAGTTTAGGCGGCCCGAGAATTTCAAAGGTCACGCTGTCAACACTGTGCTCGTGCTCCAACTGTTGGGCGAATTCAATGGCCCGGTGGCGCAGCACGCCGCTGCGGTAGCTGGGTCCCAACACCGCGCTATCCAGGGCGGCGACTATGTCGTGCCCCGTGCTGATCCCCTTAAGCTCGCGCACTACATTAAAGGCGATGTCTTCCGGCGTAACCCCTTCCATCTGACCCAGAGTGGTAATGGCGGTGAATTCGGCTAACGAAAAATAGCCGTTCTCACCGGTGTCGATGTAAACTGACTCCAGTACGCCTCCCAGCGGTCGCCCGCCGTGATGTGCGTCCAGATCGAACGGCTCGCCACTGTCCAGATGCAGCCCCTGATCAGGCGGACAATCATAGAGTGGAATCTCGCGACCTCGCTTTTTGATCGGTCCGTATCCAATCTGCTTCCAGGTGATGGCGGCGGTAGGTTTGATCTCTTTGACAGCGGGTCCACCTGACGTGCGAGCCATAAGGAACAGAAGTAAGCTGTGAGCGCCAGCCATAGCCGATTTGCTGAGCAGCACGCGCGAAGGTTTCTCTTCACCGTGGGTGTAAGGAATGTTCAACCCCATGCCGCCTGTGCCGCTGGTGCCAATTTTGATGTAGGCCCATGTGTCGGCCCGCTTCATCGCCTCATGCAGAACCTGGACGTGACGCACGAGTTGTGGCACATAGAGGCTGGCCAGCAGACGCTCAACTGCTCCCACGTAAGTTTCAACCGCTTGCTCGGGCGTCCCCTTACCTATGCGCCAGACCTCGATGGCCCGGTCGTAAATGTCGAGCACTTCAGCCGCGCTGGTGTAGATATCCTGGTAGGCCAGCGCGGTGGCGGTGTTGATACAATCTACGATCGCGTCGGGTACGACACCCGGCCACTCGGCCGTCTCGCCCATCACGATTTGCGCCAGGTACGAGGTGGCCAGTGTTGCTTCGCTCATTTCGGCCAGCACATCCTCGAAGACCCAGCGGCGGTACTCAGAACTGGCCAACACCTCGGCACGAGTTTTGTCTTTGAGGGCAGTCCGTACAAAAACGTTGCCCCACATTGGGATGAGCTTCACCTGGCTGTCGGGGAACTCCGAGTGTAGACGATCAACCGCTTTGTGGGCTTCATCTTCCAGAAGTGAGCTGACGATCAGTGTGTTGGGCTTCTCGTACATCAATTGGCGGCAGACAGCGATGCCAACGAGCCCATAGCCGCCCAACACCAGGACGTTTCTTCCTTTGATCTCCATTGGTCATTTCCTCCTCATTGAGGGTTCGCTGCTCGTTTTTTGTTACTTGCAACTTTGGTGGTCTGGCTAGATTGTGTTGATGAAGATGTGTTGCACCTCTTATCCTTTGACTTGATCCACAAAATACTGAGGGCGCAGACGCTCGCCGGTGGCGAACTCCAACGCCTCTTGCCAGTGCCGCAAAGCTCCAGGCCGAAAGACCTTTTGGGTGAGGTAATGCCCCACAGCCGGGTCTGTGACAAACCGATACCCTGCATCCCCGTTCCCGCCCAAGACATAGGCATCAATGTAGTGACGCAGTTGCGAGGCGATGAGTTCTCCCATCAGGTAGTTGTGGTAATAGACAGGAACGGTACCCAGGTGAATCTTGGCGGCCCAGTCGGGTGAGTCACGCCCTTCGGGGCGCGCTACCATCTGGAAGCGCTCTTCCAGGTCCCACCAAAGGCTGTTTAAGTCTTGATGCGGATCTTCGTAAAGGGCGCGCTCAAAATGACTCATCACGGGAACCCAGCGAGCCATAATGAGCAGCTTGCCACGCAATTGCCGCCATAGCTTGCTGGTCAGGGAATGCGTTTCTGCTTCAGAGGCCCCGGCATAGGTCACCAGCCAATCCGCGTCGGCTTCCAGACGGCCCATCAGCATAGCGATAGCTTCAGTGGACAGGATGTGTGCCGGCTCGCGCAGAATATAGGGCAGGTCCGGATCCAGGTATTTCTCGTAGACAGCGTGGCCGCACTCGTGGAGCATGGTGCCCATCCACTTGTCGTTGGGCTTGATGTTGGCCAGGATGCGAATGTCACCCATCCGATCCACGTGGATACAGTAAGCGTGTTGTTGCTTACCTTGTCGTTCGTACAGATCACTGCGCGCCAGCACATCGTCCACGTCCATACCAATAGCCTGATAGAAGCGACGGGTTAGAGCTTCGATGTCCTGGTGTGCAAAAGTGTCGGTCAGAAACTTGCGCACTGTGGAATCGTCAATCGGCGCCTCCTGGAAGAAGGGGTCGCCATAATGCCAGGGGCGCAGATCGGCCAGGGGAATGCCAAAACGATCAGCGAGTTGGGCATCCAGGTCGGCCTTGTAATCCCGATAGACAGGACCCACCAGCCGATCCAATTCGTCGAAGATAGCGAAGAGTTCGTCCTGGTCTATCTCTTGCAAGGTGAGACCCATCTGGTAGTAATTCTCAAAGCCGATGCTTTGAGCGATTTCGTTGCGCAATTCTACAAGTTCAATGAGTTGATCAGCCACGTAGGGTCCGATTTGCTTGCTGGCCTCCCACGCCTGGTGACGCAAGCCCAGATCGTCTGATTCGCGCAGAATCTCATTCAATTCGTTTTCGGTGACTTTCTTTCCCTGAAAGTCGGCCCGGAAGGTGTTGAAGGTGCTTGTAATGGCGACTTCGCGCCGGGTGAGTTCCTCGATGGCTTCGTCGTCCATCTGGTTGCCGATGAAGGCATTACGCAGCAAAATCACCTGGCGCCCCAGCACCGGATCGTCGATGGGTCGGCCATCTGTCAGCGTCTTGAATCGCTCAAAGCGGGTTCGGTCGGCATATACCTTGCGCAATGCTACCTGGAGGTGGGTCACTTCCTGTTCGTACTCTTTTTTGCCGGTCGTAGTGAAATTCCAATAGGCCAGGTTGGTTGCCTTTTCCATTGGCTCAACCGTGGCAACTTGTTCGCGGATGAACTCAGTTAACTCTTGAGACATAGATTTCTTCTCCTCATTAGATGAAGCTGGCCAAGGTCAAAACTCCAGATCGTTTTCCTCCATCTCTTCAACATCCTCCAATTTAACCCACAAAATCAATTTCTGGCCTTCAGGGACCCGCTCCCAGCGGGCGGCGACAATCTCCACTTCGGCCCGTTGACCATCCAGTTGTGGAAAGTCCAGACGTGCAAACCTTCCCTCTTGCCACGCCTGGCGGCAGCGTTGCACCAGTGCCTCGCCATTAAGTGTGCGCGTTTCGCACATAGCAATGATGGCCTGAGATCGGCCCTCGGCCAGGGAAGCGGTCCAATAGGTGTCAACTTCCGTAAATTCTGGGGGTGGACCTTCTACAATCGTGATATAGGCTGCGTCATCTCTTTTAGAATGTTCTCCAGACTCCATAGGTTATTCACCTTTGATTGTCTATCCAAAATAACCATGCTCATGGAACCAGTCCAGAGCGTCGCGTACCGTGTCGGCAAAGGGCCGGGGGGTAAGGCCGAGTTCGGCGCGGGCTTTGCTCGTATCGAGAGGCTGAAAATAACGGATAGCCTGTAGCATATCACCTCCCAGGATGCCCAGCCGACCAGCCACCATGCCGGCCAATTCGACCAGCTTCAACGGAAGGGACACCCAAGGCGGGCGGCGACCTGTCTGGCGCGCCATCACGGTCAACATATGGCGGATGCTCATGTTCTCACCGCCTACGATGTATCGCTCACCGGGCTGGCCCCTCTCGACGACGGCCAGGTGCGCCGCCGCCACGTCCCGCACGTCCACAACGTTGGTCTGGCCATCTGGGTAGAAAGGCACTCGTCCCTTCGCCACATCCAGGAGTAGCCGGCCGGTGGTGGGTTTTACATCGCCAGGGCCGAAGACGGCGGCAGGGCAGAGAGCCGTCACCGGCAGCCCGGACCCCAGGGCCATTTGCTCCATCACAATCTTAAGGTCAAAGTAGAGGACTGATGTGCTTCCCAATTGATACACGTCACTCTCATTTGCCAGGCGGTCCGGCTCTGAGGGGGGGGCAATGGTGCTGAACGAGCTGGTGTAGACCAGCAGGTTAGGTTTGGCCTGGCGAAAAGCCAGCAACACTTGCTCCATCTGCGTTTGGGCACGACGAATCTGTCGGGCCGGGTCATGGCTGCTGGTGGGATAATAGCCGGCTGCGTGGAAGACCACGTCGCAGCCAAGCATTGCCTCGGCGATAGTGCTGGCGTCAATCAGGTTAGCTTGGTACCACTCTATTGCGCCCCGTGTAGCCAGATCACCGATGGCGCCAGCCCGGCGATCGTCGCGGCGCATAGCACGCACTTGCCAGCCCTGCGCGACCGCCGCCCGCGCAATTGCTCCTCCAATGAAGCCAGTGGCGCCGATGACCAGTGTTTTCATTCTCATTCTTCGCTTGCTGCCAACTTCTTAACCAATGTCCACAACATCCAGAATCTGGTGCAAGGTAGGGAGGGTCTGGTTTGCCATCGGGTATGTCCCCACCAGATCAGATATAAACCCGATTGACCCGGTCGGGTTAGAGCTAGATGCGCGTTGGCTGCTCCATCTCCATACCGTTGATCAGGATATCGGTGAGTTCCTGCCTTGGGCCGCCGTAAATAGCCACAGACCCATGGCCAGGGAGAATAGCTATTACCGCTTTGTCCAATGGTCCTGGTTGTCTGAAGGCTTTGGCCTTAAAGAGGGCCGACAGTAATTGCAGTTCTGCCTGACGCACGCCACAAGGGAAATCGATCTCAGGGAAACGTTCTTCATCTGGATAGACAAGCTCAACCTTGGCCGGGTTTTTTATGGTGCCCTGCCTGGGCTGCCGATGAAAGTGCTCGATGACCGTTACTTTGGCTTGCATACCGCTGGGAAGTATATCGATGCGGTTGTGTTGGGCAAAGTGGCTGCTGAGGAACTGCATAAAGCTGTCAAAACTATCCACGACACCGGCATTGACCAATGCACTGGCCAGGTAAACCAGCCCATTTTCGTGTGTTTCTATCGACGGGCCGTTGAAAGTGATGGGGCAGCCCTGCGGAATGGCTCGAATGTAACCTTTCCAGGTCAACTGGCTAATCGGGACAATGTGGCCATGCATTGGGTCGGGGCTGACATTAATCTTTCCCCCGCCGGTGGTAGTCACTGCCATCACGCGCAACTCTGAGTCAAGTTGGCTTCGCATCCCTTCACCCAGCGCACTTCTCTCCAGGAATCCCAGCACTTCTCGTGTCTGCCTGTCTGAACTATATTGATCCAGGATCACTTTATCTTCAATGATATTGGCTTCCCCCAGTGCCCGCCCCGCATCAGCAATGTCGTGGTGGACGGGCGATGCGCTCCATTCCTTCCACGATATTGAGGTTTCATCGTCCCCTTCATAAATATTTACCTTTTCAGCTCCAGCATGAGCCTGCATACGGAGTGCCAGGTTGTCGAAGATATCTTCTTCGCGACCTGTGAGCAGGCGATGGTTTCCGGCCATACTGGCCCAAAGTGCTCTTACCACCTTTGTTCCTTCCAGGTCACCCTCTACCAGGATGCCGAGCTGTCCGGCCTTTCTGATAAGCTGCCCGCGAGCCAGATCGAACAAGTTGTCCTCGGGGATACGTTCGACTGCGGTGATCATCAGGGCCGCTCCTCGCGGCTTGGGCAGCCGGCCATAGACTGCTGAAGGTCTAACCTCTTCGCGCAGATTGACTCCAAAACCGATACCGAGGTGAACTATTGAGCCAAGCTCCGTTTTCTCCCCTGGCACCTGAACAAAAATGCCCCCCTGAGCTTCAAGCCTCGCCTGTATCGCACGGAGCACATGCAACTGAAGATTATTGCAAGGATTTATACTAACCCATACATTAATCTGGGGCGGTTGCCATTTATACTCTTTGGCTGGAGTGGCTTGTGTGCTCACTGAGGAGATGGTACCTTTGCCGTTTGATGCGGCGTCGTGTGTCCCCATTATTTACCTCCATAAATCTTCCTTCGCTGATTTGCTTGCTCATTGCATAGTGTAGTCAAATATCACCTTGATAGAACCATTGCGTTTGTCCAACGCTGTGCTCACCGCCTGTCGCCATTGACTTAGGGGAAAGCGATGGGTGATGAGCCCGTCTACCGTCAATTTTCCCTGGCGCATCAGGTCAATCACCAGATCATAAGTGCGCCGGGTTTCGCCCTCCCATGGCTCGACTCCGTGCGTCCAGAGGCTGACCAGATCCACCTCCTGGTACCAGATGGGGTTGAGGTCCAACTTGAGAGGGGCCAATTTGATGCCGACCATCACCACTGCCCCGCCGGCCCGCGCCCAGCGTAGGCTGTCTTGCAAAGTATGAGCCGTGCCGACGCAGTCGTAAATCACATCGAAGCCACCGAGCAACATGCGATTGTGGAACATCCCCTCGTACAATTTGGCACCGGTGATGCGGGCGGTCGCCT